>JAFXFR010000065.1 GCA_017513475.1 Clostridia bacterium | reverse complement strand
CCGTCAGGGCATGAACCTTTACGCCGGACTTCTCCGGGACAGTGGCATCGGCAGCGGCAGGCTTCTCCTCCGCATCCTTGCGGCGGATGAAGTCCGTCAGGCGCTTCATGGTATCCTTGGTGAACCGGAATTTATGCTTCATAAATGCCCTCGTTCATGGTCTTGCGGCGCAGCTGACCGCATGCGCCCTCGATGTCATCGCCCATTTCGCGGCGGCGGGTCACCGAGATGTACAGATTCTCCAGTGTGTTCATAAACTTGCGGACGGTAGCTTCCGTCACGCCCTTGAGGTCGCGTTCTTCCACCACGTTCAGCGGGATCAGATTGACATGGCACTGCAGGCCGCGCAGCCTGGAGGCCAGTTCCACCGCGTGCTTTTCCTCGCAGTTGACCCCGCCCACCAGCGCGTACTCAAAGATGATGCGCCGCCCGGTCTTTTCCACATAATTGCGGCAGGCAGCCAGCAGCTGCTCCATCGGATAAGCCTTGGCGATGGGCATGGTCTGGCGACGGATGTCGTCGTTGGGCGCATGCAGGGACACGCTCAGGGTGACCGGCAGGTCCTCCTCCGCGAGGTCGTACATCTTCGGCACGATGCCGCAGGTGCTGAGGCTCACGTTTCGCAGACCGATTTGAATGCCCTCCGGCTCCCGCAGGAGGCGCAGGAACTTCATCACGTTGTCGTAATTATCGAGGGGCTCGCCGCTGCCCATGAGCACCAGGTTGTGCACCCGCGGGGACTGGCCGTCCTCCAGGGGTAGGCCCTTCTCCACGATGTAGCGGTTCGCGCAGAGCACCTCGCCCAGCATTTCGCCGGCAGTGAGGGAGCGCACGCAGCCGTCCAGCGTGGACGCGCAGAAGGTGCAGCCCATCCGGCAGCCCACCTGCGTGGAGATGCACAGGGTGTACCCGTGGTGGTAGTGCATCAGCACGCCTTCGACGCAGTTGCCGTCCTTCAGGCCAAAGAGGAACTTCACCGTGTCGTCGATCTTCGACCGGCGCTCATGGATGATGCGCACCGGCTGGGCAACAGCCTCCCCTTTCAGATGCTCGCGCAGGGAAAGCGGGAGATTGGTCATGCCGTCAAAATCGACGCCCTGGTGGATCCACTTGAAGATCTGCTTGGCCCGGAAGCCGGGGAGCTTGCGCTCCTTGCACCAGTCGGTCAGTTCGGACAGAAAGAGTCCGGTCAGTTCAGTCATAATTACTCCTTAAGAAATGGGGCGAAGCCTCCGCTTGAAGCGGCAGATGTAGAAGCCCTCCACGCCATCGCGGCTGGGCAGCAGCTGCAGGCCCACATCCTCATGCTGACGGAACTCCGCCGGGATGGTTTCGGGCAGCTTCGCCAGCTCAAACTCGGGATGACGGGCGAGGAAATCCTCCGCCTGACGGACGTTCTCCTCCTTCAGCACGGAGCAGGTAGAATACACCAGCGTGCCGCCCTTCTTGACGTAGGGCGCCACCGCGTCCAGCAGCTGGCGCTGGGTGCGGACGATCTCTTCCACGCTTTCGGGGGTGACGCGGTACTTCACGTCGGGCTTGTCCGCCATGACGCCCAGGCCGGAACAGGGCGCGTCCAGCAGCACAGCGTCCATGGTGCCCTCCAGGTCGGGGCGGCGGACGGAGGCGTCGCGGGTCATCGGGCGGACATTCTCCAGGCCGAGGCGCTTCACCTGTGCGGTGATCAGCTCGGTGCGGTGCTCATGGAGCTCCCAGGCCTGCACGCGGCCGGAGCCGCCCATCATCTCGGCCATCAGGCAGCTTTTGCCGCCGGGGGCCGCGCAGCAATCGAGGATCTGCATGCCCTTTTTAGGTTCGACGGCCATCGCAGCCATCATGGAAGACTCGCTCTGAATGCTGAACTTGCCGCCCACAAAGCCCGCGTCATGGGCGATCTCCGCCATGTTGCGGATGCGCCAGGAGTGGGCCACCTTGCCGGGCTCGTGCTCCCAGACCTTCTCATTGAGGAAGGCCTCGAAGGCCGCATCGTCCAGCTTCAGCAGATTCGGGCGCACGGTGATGTAGCTGTCGTGGCTGTGGAAGGCCATGAGGTTGACGGCCTCGTCGCCCCAGTCGGCCAGGAGCTTTTCCACCAGCCATTCCGGCACGCTGTGGCGCACGGACAGCGCCTTGACGGGGTTCTCCTGCGGATCGGGCCACTGCAGCTCATCCTTCTGGCGCACGAGATTGCGCAGAATGCCGTTGCACACGCCGGCCAGGCCCTCCATCTCGGTCTCCTTGCACAGGGCGACGGCGGTGTTGCAGGCCGCGCTCTCAGGGATGCGGTCCTCCAGCAGAATCTGGCATGCGCCCAGGCGCAGGACGTTGCGCAGCTTGATGTCGCAGTCGGGCTTGGCCATGAGCTGATTCAGCGCATGGTCGAGGTACATCTGGTTCTCGATGGTGTCATAGGCCAGACGGGCAGCCAGGCGGCGGTCGATCAGCGGCAGGGTGCAGTTGCGGAGCTTCTCGTCCATCACCAGGTGGATGAACTTGCCCTTCTCCGTCACCTCGCGGATGACCTCCAGCGCCAGACGGCGGGCTGGCAGACCTTCCTGCTGATGGGGCTTGATGGTCTTGCCCTGGACGGGCTTGCGATCGCCCATGGGGCGGCGATCCCCACCGTCGCGGTTGAAACCAGGTCGGTTGCCGCCGCGGTTCCCACCGAAACCGGGCTTGTCGCCAAATTTACGCTCACCGTTCCCACCGAATGAGGGTTTGCGATCACCATAAGCAGGCTTATCCCCACGCTCGGTACGCTTTTCGCCGTCGAAACGGGGCTTGTCCCCACCAAAGGCGGGCTTTTCGCCGCGGAATGCAGGCTTGCTCCCACCGGCGTAGGGCTTACGGTCGCCATTCGCGCCACGATTACCACCAAATCCGGGCTTATTACCGAATTTCCGATCCCCATTCCCACCAAAGGAGGGTTTCCGGTCACGATTTTCGCCGCCGTTCCCACGGGGCTTGTTGTTATTCATATCAGCCATTGCTGATTTCCTCCTTCAGTACGGTGCCGACGGTCATGGGGTGGCCGCGCAGATAATCCTTGCTGTTCATGGGCTTGCCGCCGGGGGCCTGCAGCTGGGTGACGCTGACCGCGCCCTCCCCCGCCGCGATGACAAGGCCCTGCTTGGGATCCGCCACGATGATCTCACCGGGCTGACCCACTCCCTCCGCGACCTCCGCCCGCAGTAGCTTCAGCCGGCCGCCCTCGATGGCAGTGGAGCAGCCGGGCCAGGGATTCAGGCCATGGATGCGGTTCACGATATTCGCCGCACTGTGCGTCCAGTCGATCACGCCCATTTCCTTGGTCAGCATGGGGTCGTAGGTCATGTTGGCATGATCCTGCGGGATGCGCTCAAGGGTGCCGGCTTCCATCGCCTTCAGCGTATCAATGAGCAGCTTCGCGCCCAGCTCCGCCATGCGGATGGTCAGCTCACCCGCGGTTTCGCCCTTGATGTACGGGGTCTCAGCCTTGAGCAGCATATCACCGGTGTCGATGCCCTTGTCGGTCATCATTGTGGTCACGCCGACCACCTCGTCGCCCTGCAGGATGGCCCAGTTGATGGGCGCAGAGCCGCGGTGCTTCGGCAAAATGGACGCATGCACGTTCACCGTGCCGATGCGCGGGATGTCGAGGATCTCCTGACTGAGGATCTGCCCGAAGGCAGCGGTAACACACAGATCGGGCGCAAGGGACTTCAAGTCCTCCACGCCGTCCTTACGGATGCGCACGGGCTGGAACACGGGAATCCCCTTCTCCACCGCAACCTGCTTCACCGGGGACGCGATGACCTTGTTTCCGCGGCCCTTGGGACGATCGGGCTGGGTGAACACGCCGACCACGTCATAGCCGGCGTCGCACAATGCTTTCAGGGACGGCACGGCGAATTCCGGCGTACCCATGAATACGATTCTCACTCGTCATCATCCTCCGGGATATGTCCTTCGATCTCTTCGGGGGTCAGCTCGCGATCCATCACGTCGATGTACACGCGGCCATCCAGATGGTCGATCTCGTGGCAGCAGGCGCGGGCGAAGAAGCCCTCCGCATTCAGCTGCTGGAACGCGCCGCGGCGATCCTGATAATTGACCGTCACCTTCATCGGCCGGGTGACCACGCCCTGACGGCCCGGCAGACTGAGGCAGCCCTCGCGGCCCGTCTGCTCGCCCTCGCGCTTGGTGATGACCGGGTTGATCATCTCCACCAGACCCTCGCCCACGTCGATCACGCACACCCGGCGCAGCACGCCCACCTGGGGCGCTGCCAGGCCCACGCCCTCCGCGCGGTACATGGTATCAGCCATATCCTTGAGCAAAATAGCCAGCCGCAGGTCAAACTTTTCCTGCTTGCGGCACTCCTTGCGCAGGGTTTCATCACCCAGCGTTACGATTTTACGAATTGCCATATTTATTTCTCCTTTACGGGGGGCCTCCGGCGGGCGGGCTCTGCCCTGCACCCGCAAGGGGCTTAGCCCCTTGACCCGTTTTCGCGATTCAGTTGGTAGTTTCTTTATTGTTGAGCGCGCGTGTTGGTACGCACGGTGTTGTTGTTGACGTGCCGCGCCCTCATGGCGCGGGCTACAGGGTTGCGTGAACGTGCAGCGTTCTTTTTGCTGCGTGAGCTTTGGCTCGGCTCCCCTACGGTCGCCTCGCGTCGCGCATGCTCGTCTTCTCTTTTGGGGTAGTGAGAGGCGGCGACCTCCTGCGGAGGCCGACGGGATCATGTCGTACCGTCGGCTGACTGCGAGCGCCTCACATCATCGTCGTGGGGTTGTACTCGAAGTACACCTCCGCGCCTTCCTGCGGCTCGCGGGCCAGTTCGGTCAGGGCTGCGACGAATTCCTCCGTGGCCGGATTCACCAGCAGCTTGAACATCACATGCCACCGGGATTTCCCCCGTAGCACCTTCACGCCCGGCTGGTCGAGCAGCATCATCAGCACGCGCTTTTTCCACGCGGGATGGCTTTCCAGCAGCATCTGGCACCGGGTATGCAGAGCATCCGCCGCCTTCCGGGCATGCAGCTCGCTTGGACTTTCCACCAGCAGCCGCGCCAGGATCGTGAAGGGCGGATACAGGCCCGTCCTGCGGCGGGAGAACTCCATCTCGAAGAACGCCCGGTAGTCCTGGCTCGCGCTGGCCTGGATGATCTCGTCCTCCGGCTTGTAGGTCTGGATGACCACCTCACCGGGGATCGCGCCGCGTCCGGCACGGCCGGCCACCTGGGTCAGCAGCTGGAAGGTGCGCTCCCGGCTGCGGTAGTCGGGCAGGTTCAGCGTCATGTCCGCCGCGACCACGCCCACCAGCGTCACCTTCGGGAAGTCAAGGCCCTTGGCGATCATCTGCGTACCGACCAGAATCCGCGCCCGTCCGGAGCGGAACTCATCGAGGATCTTCGCGTGGCCCTCCTTGCCGGAGGTAGTATCCACGTCCATGCGGGCCACCGTCACGCCGGGGAGCAGCTTGCGCAGTTCGTCCTCCACCTTCTGCGTGCCTGCGCCGAAGAAGCGGATGTACTTGCTCGCGCAGTCTGGGCAGGTCGTGGGCGTGTCTGTCATATAGCCGCAGTAGTGGCAGTGCAATCTGCCGTCGCCGCCAGCGAGATGGTACGTCAGAGCCACGTCGCAGTTGGGGCATTTCATCGTCAATCCGCAGCTTCGGCAGCTGACGAAGGAGTTGTAGCCGCGGCGATTCATCAGCAGCATCGCCTGTTCTCCGCGGGCCATGCAGTCGCGAAGCTTCTGCATCAGCACACCGGAGAAAACGCTGCGGTTGCCGTTTTCGATCTCCCGGCGCATGTCCACCACGGTGACCTCCGGCATGGGTCGGTCGTTCACGCGGTGGGGCATTTCCAGCAGCATGTAGTCGCCGCGCCGCGTCTTGGCAAAGGACAGGATGCTCGGCGTGGCAGAAGCCAGCAGCAGCGTCGCGCCTTCGTTTTTCGCGCGGAAGGCAGCCACGTCCCGCGCATCGTAGCGGGGATGCCGGTCGCTCAGGTAGGTGGTTTCATGCTCCTCGTCCACCACGATGATGCCGAGGTCTTCACACGGCGCGAACACCGCGCTGCGTGCGCCGATGACCACCTTCGCCCGGCCATGGCGGATGCGCCGCCACTCGTCGAAGCGCTCGCCCGCGGACAGCCGCGAATGCAGCACCGCCGCCGTATCGCCGAACCTCGCCCGGAACCAGCTGACCATCTGCGGGGTCAGCGCGATTTCCGGCACAAGGATGATGGCGGACTTGCCCATCGCCAGCACATGGCGCACCAGCCGGATGAACACCTCGGTCTTGCCGCTGCCCGTCACGCCGTGGAGCAGGTATTTCCCCCGCCCCGCGCGCAGATCGGGCAGCACCACGTCCAGCGCCTCCTGCTGATAGGCCGTCAGCGGCGGGTCGATCACCTTGTCGCAATCATCGCCAGCCGGGCGGCGCAGGACTTCCTCCTTCATCAGGCGGACAAGGCCGATCTCCTCCAGCGTATGCAGCGCCTCCATCGGGTCGCGCACCAGGATGCGCAGCTCCTCCACCGGGTGGACTTCGCCGTCTCTGAGGAGATTGAGCAGCATCCGACGTTTCTGGGAGCGGCCCTGTTTTTCGATGGCCGCGTCCACCTCGCTCACCGGGATGGCCAGCTGGACAACGGGCTGCGTCTTCACATTGATGCGTCCGCCGCGCATTTCCGCGGGAAGCATCAGTCGCAGCGTTTCCGCCAGGGGACAGTGGGCCTCCTCGGCCATGTGCCGGGCAAGGTTGAGCAGCTGCGGCAGCACGGCAGGATAGTCCTCCAAGGGCGCGCGGACGTCGCGGATTTTCTCCGGCGGCACGTCGCACTCGTCGGTGAAGCCGACCACCACGCCTTCCTTGATCATCCGCGCGAAGGGCACCTCCACCCGCTGACCGACGGAAAGCGCCATGCCCTCCGGAATGCGGTAGGAGAAGGTGCGGGCCACGTTCTCGTGCACGATGTCCACAATGACCTGTGCGTACACCTTCTCACCCCGCTTTCATTTCGTATGAGGGGCGAAAACCCCACCGCAAACAAAGGGTCATAGACCCCCAATGATGATTATAGCATTTTTGATGGCACTTCGGCAAGGGGGAAAGCCAGCTCCCATACATTTTTCTTGACACAAGATGAATGTGCGATATTCTTTTTTGTAAGATGTTCCGCT
>JAFXFR010000064.1 GCA_017513475.1 Clostridia bacterium | reverse complement strand
CCTGATAGAGAGAGAGCCCGTTCGGATCGTTCTTCCAGCCCACACGGGCGCTCAGATGAAACGCCGGGCGCATATCCGGAGCGATCTCCTTTTCCTTTTCCAATTCGTAGGCTCTGGCTTTGAGCAGCTGTTCACTGTTCATGGTATTCCTCCGTGAATAGATACGAATGCATTGATTATAACACAGAAGGCAGCCGGAGAAAACGGGGGAGTTTTCTGCCGGCTGCCTGAAAGGGGCTTGGCGTATCAGGCTTACGCCTGGCTTGGGGTCAATTACTCAGCGTAGAAAGCGTCGAGGTACTTCTGGAAGATGGAGAGGTACTCTTCAAGGCCGTACGCATAGAGCTGCTTCTCGAACTCGGCGAACTTCTCATCGGTCATGCCGTTCATGATCCATTCGGAGCGGGTCGCGGTGGTGTAGCTCTGGATCTCAGACTGCAGCTGGGACAGACGGGCGGTGTCCTCGGTGCTCATGAAGACGTTCGGGAACACATACTTGGTGTTCATATCCGGGGTGTAGATGTCCTTGATCCAGTCCAGGCGATACTGCGCATCGTCCGGGCAGGTCACGTAGACGCCGTAGTATTCGTCGAGGATGGCCAGCGGGCCGCCGACGCACTCGGCTTCACGAACCTCAACCGGGGACTTGTCGCCCAGCGGGGCATGCTTGAGCATCGGCTCGCCGTTGGCGTTCTCGCCCATCACGAAGATGTCGAAGCCGTCGGTCTCGCCGTAGGTGCCCCAGTTGTTCTGCGGCGCCTGCATCGGAGCGTACATCTGGTCAAGCCAGGAGCAAACCAGTTCCGGGTTCTTGCACACGGCGGTCACGACGCAGCGGCCGCGATCGAAGCCAGAGGTGAAGGAGCCGTTCTGCGGGGTGATGTTGCGGGTGTCGGCGGTCAGGGCCGGCAGCGGCACGAAGTCCACGATGTTGTCGATGTTGCCCACGTCCCAGGAGAAGCAGACGCCATAGCGATGGCTCTTGCCCTTGGCAACGTAGGTGGCCCACTGCTGGGTGAAGCACTCCGGATCGATCAGACCCTGGGTGTAGAGGGAGTGGAGCCAGTCCATACCGGCCTTGAAGCCCGGCTGGAGAACGGTGGAGATGACCTTCAGATCGTCGGTCACAGCGATGTGGCGGCCCTTGTCGTTGTCGCCGTAGCCCTCGCCGAAGCCGTTGATCAGGATCGCCGGATCCTGGTCGCCGTCGTTGATGATGCAGGACATCGGGATGATGCTGCCCTCGATGCCGAACTCAGCGGCGATCTTGTCAGCGTTGTCGCGGAAGGCGATGAGCACCTGCTCAAACTCCTGCACGGTGGTCGGCATCTCCAGGCCCAGGAAGTTCATCCACTTCTGGTTGATGAACGGCATGTTGCCGATGGTCTGGATGGCGGTCTTTTCAGAGCCGAGCTGCTCGATCCACGGGAGCGCCCAGATGTGGCCGTCCGCGTCCTCGCACATCGTGCGGTACTCCGGATACTTGTCGAACACAGCCTTCAGGTTCGGCATGCAGGTGTCGATGTACTCCTCGACATTCAGGATGGCGCCCTGCTCAGCGTAGCGCAGCAGGTCGTTGTCGCCGAAGCCGGCGGAGAAGATGAAGTCGGTCATCTGCTTCGGGTTGGACATGACCAGCTGGATCTTCTCGCCCCACTGGTCGCCCTGGATGGCGTTCCACTCAACGTGCACGTTGGTGGCTTCCTCAAGGCGCTTGAAGATGGTACGGTTGTTCGGGTTGGACTCCGTGTTCACCGGGTAATTGGTGGTGCCGGTGATGGTCTGAGTCTTGTCCAGCGGGAAGGTGTAGCCGTCGGCGGAAGCAACGGCCATGGCCAGCGTCAGAATCAGCGCCAGCACGATCGCGATGGTCTTTTTCATGGTGATCGTCCTTTCTTTTTTTATATGCGGATACCCTTTCGAGGGTATCTGAGCAACGGGATTAGGAAACGTCGCCTGCGGGCGGGCACTCCTTCCGTCTGCCTCCCTCT
Organism: Clostridia bacterium; assembly: GCA_017513475.1. Lineage (GTDB taxonomy): Bacteria > Bacillota > Clostridia > Christensenellales > Aristaeellaceae > UBA11524. The sequence continues at coordinate 1,713 of JAFXFR010000064.1, read as the reverse complement.
TGAGGGAGGGGGACCATCCGCAGGATGGTGGAAGGAGTGTTAGCCCTTGACGGAACCAGCGAATACGCCGGCGTCAAAGTACTTCTGGAAGAAGGGATACATGACAATCAGCGGGAGAGAAGAGATGATGATCGTCGCGTACTTGAGCAGCTCAGCCAGCTGAGCGCGCTCGGCGGTGGACTGCATGTCGGAGATCATGCCCGGCTCCGGCTGATTCTGAATCAGGATGGAGCGCAGCACCAGCTGCAGCGGCTGCATGGCGGTGTCGTTCAGGTAGATCATGGCGTCAAAGTAGCTGTTCCACATGCCAACGAACTGCCACAGGGAAAGCACCGCGATCAGCGGCATGCACACCGGCATCAGGATGCGGAAGAAGAAGGTTACGTCGCTGGCGCCGTCCACATCGGCAGCCTCGTACAGCTCCTTGGGTACGCCCTGGTAGTAGGTGCGGGCGATGATCATGTTCCACACGCTGAAGGCGCCCGGCAGCAGCACCGCCCAGATGGTATCCAGCATGTTCAGATTGCTGATAAGCAGGTAGGTCGGAATCAGACCGCCGCCGAAGAACATGGTGATGACGAAGATGGTGTTGAAGAACTTCTTGCCCTTGAAATCCGGACGGCTCATCGGGAAGGCCGCAAGCAGCGTCACGAACACAGAGATGGCGGTAAAGGCCAAGGAGTAGAAGATGGAGTTCTTAAAACCGATCCAGATCTGCTTGTTGGTCAGCACGCGCTCATAGGCGTTAAGCGTCCACTTGCTCGTATCCAGCACAATGCCCTTGTTCTGGAGAGTGATCGGATCCATGAAGGAGGCGACGACGATGTAGATCACCGGCACGATGATGGCCAGTACGAAGAGGCCCAGCAGCACATAGCCCACAGCCAGCAGCACCTTGTCCTGCGCCGTATAGTAGTGCTTGGTGTTTTTCTGCTCGTTCATACCTTTCCCTCCTTACAGGCCCTGTCCGTCGTTCATCTTCTCAACGATCTTGTTGACGAGGATGAGCAGGATGACGTTGACCACAGTGTTGAACAGGCCGACCGCAGTAGAGAAGCTGTAGTCGCCGTTGATCAGACCCAGCTTGTAAACGTAGGTGGCGATGATCTCGGAAGAGGCGAGGTTCATATCCGTCTGCAGGAGGTAAGCCTTCTCAAAGCCGATGGACATGATGTTGCCCGCCTGCAGGATGAACTGGATGACGACCATGTCCTTGATCGCCGGCCACTCGACGACCGCGATCTGCTGCAGGATGTTGGCGCCGTCGATCATGGCCGCCTCGCGCAGATCGGCGCTGGCGTTGGAGAGCGCCGCAGTGTACATGATGGAGGCCCAGCCCGCGCCCTGCCAGATGCCGCTGGCGATGTAGATCGTGCGGAACCATTCCGGCATGACCATGAAGTTGATCGGCGTACCGAGCATCATGTTGATCGGGCCGGTCACAGACAGCAGGATGCGCACGATACCGCACAGAACGATGACGGAGATGAAGTTGGGCATGTAGAGCACCAGCTGAATCCGCTGCTTGATCTTGCTGCTGTTGATGCGGTTCAGAAGGAAGGCCAGAATGATGGGCATCGGGAAGCCCCAGAGCAGGCCGTACACGCTCAGCTTGAGGGTGTTGACCAGGTACTTCTGGAAGTTCGGCGAGGAGAGGAAGCGGGCGAAGTGTTCAAACCCGACCCACTCGCTGCCCATGATGCCGCGGAAGGG
>JAFXFR010000063.1 GCA_017513475.1 Clostridia bacterium | reverse complement strand
GGTGGCGGTTTCCAGGGCGCGGATGTTGCGGCCCTCGCGGCCGATGATGCGGCCCTTCATGTCGTCGTTGGGCAGGGCGATGGCGCTGACGGTGGACTCAGCCACATGGTCAGCAGCGCAGCGCTGGATGGCCAGGGCGATGATGTTGCGGGCCTTCTTCTCGGCTTCTTCCTTGGCGCGGGCTTCGATGTCGCGCACCTGAGCGGCGGCATCATGGAAGGCTTCCTTCTGCACGCGCTCGATGATGATCTGCTTGGCTTCGTCCTGGGTCATGGCGGCGATGCGCTCCAGCTCGGCGGTCTGCTTTGCGTGAAGGGCCTCGGCTTCTTCCTGCAGGCGATCGATCTCCTCTTCCTTGCGGTCCAGGTTATCGGAGCGCTTCTTCAGGTCGCTTTCGCGGTTATCCAGGCTGTCGCTGCGCTTGTCCAGGCTGGCTTCGCGCTGCATCAGGCGATTTTCGCTGCGCTGCACTTCGGAGCGGCGGTCGCGCATTTCGCGGTCATTCTCGGCCTTTTCGGCGTCCATGGCGGCGCGGGCCTTGAGGATTTCTTCCTTGGCCTCAAACACCTTTTCCTTCTTGTAGTCGTCGGCCTTGCGGACGGCGTCGTCATACAGTCGGCGGGCAGTTTCTTCGCTGCGGTTGATCTTCTTTTCCACCATGCTCTTGCGGTAGTTGTAACCCACGGCAACGCCGATGAGCAGACCGACCAGCGCAAGCACAGCGATCAGAACGATATAGACAATCTCCATGTTTGTTTTCCCTCCTTTTCGGTTTTCTTTCTAACAGCATGTGTCAAGTAAAAGTGTGAATGCCGGCGGAACGCAAAAAGCCGCGCGGGCGGAAAAATCCGCGGACCGCACGGCTGCGCTGCTGAATCGATGCATCCGGCGCAGAACGATCCACAGGAAAAAACCCGTGGGCATACTACGCCCCTGGATAGTGTGAATACCATAATTTTACCGGCAGAAAGGCAGGGTGCAACATGGCATACTGCGCCCTCTGCGCCTCACAAAAACCAAATTTCCCCCTCAAAAACAGGTGGAAAACCGGACGACGCTCCCCAAAGAGCCGCCCTCCTATGCTTTTTGATACAGCCGACCGCCCTTTGGGATGACAAATACAGGACAGCCGCCGAAAATTTGACGTGCAGCGGATCAAAAGAATCATGCACGGATTACAGGTAAACAGGGACTCTATCGAAAAACAGCCCGGAAGGATAAACCTTCTCCAGCCGATCATATTCATTGTACGCTATAAAAAATCATCTGTCAAGGCAAGTTCGTTGCTTTTTTTCATATTTATAGGCTTCCTTTGGCGAAACTCACGCTCCCAAACGGAGCCGTTCCGCCGTCTGGGCGAGGAACTCGGCATTGGTGGGTCTGTCGCCAACGGAGGAAGCCAGGCGGCCCAGGGCCGTGCGGTAGCCGTTTTCCCGGGCGAAGGTCTGGGCGATGGCGTGCCGGATGGCCCGCTCCACACAGGCAGGGGTGGTCTGGTGCTTCTCGGCGATCCGCGGGTAAAGGGTGCGGCTGATGGTGCGGCCCAGGGCGGGGTTCTCCAGCAGCAGCGCGAGGGCCGTGCGCAGGTATGCGCAGCCCAGCAGATTCCCGGGCACGCCGATCTCCGCCAGCAGGCGGCTGACCCGCGCGGCGTCATCGGAGACGGGGGCGAAGCGCTGCTCCACGGGGGAGAACGTCCCCACCACCCGGCAGGGATATGTCCCCGGGGTGTCGGCGGCATGCCTGTCCACCGCCACCAGCAGCAGCGTATCTCCTCCGTTTTGCATCACCCATTCAAGCGCCTCCATCGTCATGCCCTCCTTCGCGATTCCCCTGCATTTTACCACGTTTTTTTCCGCAGAAAAAACGAAAAGACTGTCATTTCCTCGCAACCTTTGTCGAAAAATATCGGTGCGCGGCGCGAGGCGGCAGAGGGCGCAGAATGGGCACAAAAAAAGGCGGAAAAGCCGCCGTTTGAGCGGTTTCCGCCGGGATTTATTCGCCGTCGTAATAGTCCGTATGGTCTTCCATGCGGAACACCAGATTGACGTCCTTGCCCCATACGCCGATCTTCCCCGAATCCGGGTAGACTGCCGCATCCAGGTCGTGAATCGCATCAAAGTCGATGTAGACCAGCTTTTCCGTGGAGGAGGTATTGGCCAGCTTGTGCGCGCCTTCGCTGCCGGCAGGGAAGAAAAGCAGCTCGCCTCCGTGCACGGGGCGCTCGCCGTCGGGCGTTCTCAGCAGCCCCTCACCGCTGATGATGTAGAAGGTCTCCTCGTCCTTGAGGTGATAATGGTAGGGATAGGCGGACTTCATCGGGGGAATCTCGTAAATGCTGACCAGCGTATTGGCAGCCTCGCCCCTGCGCACGAAGCTGCGGCGGATATACTCATAGCCGTCGTGCCCGCGCTTGTGCTTTGCCGGAAGCTCCTCCGGCCTGCTATGCAGTATGCTCATGTGATCCTCCTCTTACTGCAGCTCCACTTCCGCTTTGAGCAGAGCCTCCCCCGCGCCGGGCACGGTCACGCCGGGGGTGATGCAGCGGGCGATGATCGTATCCCCCACCGCGCCTGCGGAGACGCCCACGGCGACATGATACGCCCCATTGAAGGCTTCTCCCGCGGCGGGCCGCAGGATCGTCAGCCCCAGGCGATTGATGGCCGTTTCCAGCTGCCGGACACGGTCGCGCAGCTGACGCTGTCCTTCGGCGATCCCGGCCAGTACGGCGCTGTCGGCACCGGTGGAGGCGGCGTCCAGCGCCAGCTTGTCCAGGAAGGCGCCGCACAGGGTGTGCAGGGCGGCGTAGCTCTGGGCCAGCATGCGGCATTCGGCGCGGTCGAGGGTGTTGTCCCAGGCGTTGATCTTCGTTTCCAGCAGCGCAGTCAGCTGGCGGAGGTCGCCGGCCAGGGAGGTGCGGGCAGCGGCATAGTCTGCAGCGGCGGTTTCCCGCATGGCTTCCAGGGTGCGCTCGTTCTCCTCACGGACGAGGCGCGCGGCCTCCAGCTCCTCCAGGAACTGCTCCCGGAAGGCAGCCTTCGCGGCTTCCCGCTGGGTTTCGTAGGTTTGGCGGAGGGCTTCCTCCTCCTGAAGGCGCCGCGCTTCGATGGCATAGCGCACCTGCTCGGTGATGATGCCCTCCTCCAGCATACGCAGACGCTGCACGGCTTCGTCGCGCTCCTGCTGCAGGGATTTGCAGCGCTCGTCCAGCATTTTGTTGAGGGTATGCACCTGCTCGATCTCCCGCTGGGCGGCGTCGTCTGCCTGGGGGATGACGGTATCATCCCGGGCGTCCACCAGCTGGCGGCTGACAGCGCGCAGCTGCTTGAGCTTCTCCACGATATCGCCCTTCACGGTCATCAGGAAGGAGCCGGGGCCCTCCAAATCGGCCCAGCTGGCCTTCTCGCCCCGCAGATGCAGGTGGGGGACGAATTCCGTGGCGTCGCGCATATCGCGCCCCAGCACGATCATGCTGTGGCACTCCATCAGCGCGGCGTAGTCCACCACGTAGATCTTCTCCATCAGGCCGCTGCGGATATCCAGCAGGAGCTGCTCCAGGAGGTCGCTGTAGCCCCGGTGCATCAGCTCCCGGTGGAGGGCGTCCCGCAGGGCGGTGTAGTACTGCTGCCGGGGCAGGGGATCGCCCTGTGCGCGGTCGGTTCGGTCCTGCTGATAAATTTCAAGCGCCTGCATGGGGATGCCTCCTTTGGCTGTCGGAATGTGTCGGGGTGTGTTGGCTTCAGTATAGCACGGGGGAGGCGGGGTTGGCAAGGGTGGCTTGCAGGACGAGGCGGCTGAAGGAGCGTGTGCCGGCTGCATGATGATCAACAAGCAAAAACGGCCCTTCCATTGCGGAAAGGCCGTCCTGTGCGGATGGATCAGTCCCAGTATTCCTCCGGCGCGCCGAGATACGCCTGATACTGGTCAAGGATCTCCTGCACGTCGTCAGCGTGGTCGTCGACGCTTTCGTCCTGGCGGTCCAGCAGCCACAGATAATACTCTGTGATGCACTCAATCAGCGAATACAGGATTTCGTCAAAGGTCCACTTCTCCCGTCGGACGGGCACATCGGCAACGGGCATGTCGTCCTCGTCGGACAGCTCCTCCGGGCGGACGTTGGGCTTGAAGTAGAAGATATAGCCCATGCGCTGGCGTTCCCGGTTGACGAGGTAGTGGCGGTGCCTGAGGTCGATCCACAGCGTGACGGGAAACACAAAATGCGCCTCCGCCCAGGCGAAGAAATCCCGGAAGCGCTCGCGGTAGTCCTCGGCGATCTCCTTGTCAAAGCCGAAGTCGATCTCCCGGCGCACACCGGGAACGACGGGCCACTCCCGGCGGGAGGCCACGGCCCATACATTGTCCCCGCTGATCTTCCACGCCTGCGCTATGCAGCCATCCATGACGCATCCTCCTTCATGCACAACGGGAGACGCCTCCACCATGCGGATGCGTCTCCCGATTCGTATTTACTTCTGTTCCGGCTTGCGGGACTTGGCGCGCAGCTGATGATCCAGGATCTTCTTGCGCATGCGCAGGGACTTGGGGGTGATCTCCAGCAGCTCGTCGTCGTCGATAAATTCCAGGCACTCCTCCAGAGAGAGGGGGTGCACGGAGATCAGGCGCATCGCGTCCTCGGAGGCGGAGGCGTTGCGCATGTTGGTGACGTGCTTCTGCTTGCAGACGTTCACCGCGAGGTCCATGGGGTGAGCGTTCTGGCCGCAGATCATGCCTGCGTAGACCTCCTGGCCCGCGCCGATGAACAGCGTGCCGCGCTCCTGGGCGTAGAACAGGCCGTAGGAGGTGGAGGTGCCGGTCTCAAAGCAGATCATCGCACCGGCGGAGCGGTGGGGGATGTCACCCTTGACGGGCTCGTACTTCTCAAATACGGAGGACATGATGCCCTCGCCGCGGGTGTCGGTCATGAACTCAGACCGGTATCCGAAGAGGCCGCGGGAAGGAACGAGGAACTCCAGGCGCACGCGGTCCAGGCCGGTCATGGATTCAAGAATGCCGCGGCGGCGGCCGATCTTCTCGATGACCGCGCCGGCGCTGGCCTGGGGCGTATCGACCACCAGGCGCTCGATGGGCTCGCACTTCACGCCGTCGATCATCTTGTAGATAACCTGGGGCTTCGACACGGCGAACTCATAGCCCTGACGGCGCATGTTCTCAATCAGGATGGACAAGTGCAATTCGCCGCGACCGCAGACCTCGAAAGCGTCGGTGGTGTCGGTGTCGTTGACACGAAGGGACACGTCGGTCTGCAATTCGCGCATCAGGCGGGCGCGCAGGTGACGGCTGGTCACGTACTGGCCCTCGCGGCCGGCGAAGGGAGAATCGTTGACCTGGAAGGTCATGGTCACCGTGGGCTCGGAGATCTTCACGAAGGGCAGGCCTTCGATGCAGGTGGGATCACAGACGGTGTCGCCGATGGAGATGTTCTCCGCGCCGGAAAGAGCCACGATGTCGCCCATGGAGACCTCGCCCGCATCCACGCGGCGCAGGGCCTGATAGGTGTACAGGTTGCCCAGGCGCCATTGGGGAGAAGTCACGCCGGTTTCCAGGTTGGTGTGGACGACGTTCATGCCCTGCTTGAACTTGCCGCGCACCACACGGCCCACGCCGATACGGCCCACGTACTCGGAGTAGTCGATGGTGGAGATCAGCACCTGCGCGGGGCCGTCGGGATCGCCCTCGGGGGCAGGGATGTACTTCAGGATGGACTCGAACAGGGGCTTCAAGTCCACGCCGGGCTCGTCCATCGAGAGGGTCGCGGTACCCTTGCGGGCGGACACGTACAGGATGGGGTTGTCCAGGGTGGATTCGTCGGCGTCCAGGTCGATCAGCAGGTCGAGGATCTCGCCCGTGACCTCCTCGCAGCGCTGGTCGGGGCGGTCGATCTTGTTGATGACGATCAGCACCTTCAGCTTCAGCTCCAGGGCCTTCTTCAGCACGAAGCGGGTCTGGGGCATGGGGCCTTCGAAGGAGTCCACCAGCAGCAGCACGCCGTCCACCATTTTCAGGACGCGCTCCACCTCGCCGCCGAAGTCCGCGTGACCGGGGGTATCGACGATGTTGATCTTGGTGTCGCCATAGTACACAGCCGTGTTCTTGGCCAGGATGGTAATGCCGCGCTCACGCTCGATGTCGCCGGAGTCCATCACGCGGTCAACGGTCTGCTGATTCTCGTGATAGGCGCCGCCCTGCTTGAGCATCTGATCGACCAGGGTGGTCTTGCCGTGGTCAACATGGGCAATGATGGCAATGTTGCGAATGTCTTCGCGGATCATGAATAACATCTCCTTTTCCAGAGGCGCTGCC
>JAFXFR010000062.1 GCA_017513475.1 Clostridia bacterium | reverse complement strand
GACCCACATCTCCACCGGCGGCGGCGCTTCCCTGGAGTACCTGGAGGGCAAGGTCCTGCCCGGCGTTGCTGCCCTGGACGAGGCCTGATGCGCGTCTCGTGAAAATTCTGCGGAATTTTCACGAATGGGGTTTTGCACTCCGTCATTGTCAGAGCTGTAAACAGCTCTGACGGCCGTTCCTCCGTGTAAGGAATGTTTTCGACGGAGTCGAAAACGCCCCGCGCCGCCGGGAAACCCGGCGGACACGATTGCAGTCAGAGGGCCTGCGGGCCCTCCGACACCTCCCAAAGGAGTTTACACCGTCCCCGTAGGTTCTGCGGGGACGGCTTTTCCCTGGGCACATTCGTGCCTTTTTCAAGGTGTTTCCGCTAATAACATGTTTGTATGAGGTGATTCCAATGCGCAAGCCTATTATCGCTGGCAACTGGAAGATGAACAAGACTCCCGCCGAGGCTGCCGCGCTCGTCAACGAGCTCAAGCCCCTGGTGGCTGACGCGCAGTGCGACGTGGTCGTCTGCGTTCCCGCGGTGGACATCGCTGCGGTGAAGGAAGCTGCTGCCGGCTCCAACATCAAGGTCGGCGCGCAGAACGTGCACTGGGCTGCTTCCGGCGCTTACACCGGCGAGCTGTCTGCTGACATGCTGGTCGCTGCCGGCGTGGAGTACGTGGTCATCGGCCACTCCGAGCGCCGTCAGTACTTCGGCGAGACCGACCGCACCGTCAACAAGCGCATGCTGGCTGCCGTGGGCGCCGGCCTGAAGGCCATCCTGTGCGTGGGCGAGATGAAGGAAGTCCGCGAAGCGGGCGCCACCGACGGCCTGGTGGATTTCCAGACCATCATGGCCCTGAACGGCCTGACCGCCGAGCAGGTGGCCAACGAGGTCATCATCGCTTACGAGCCCGTGTGGGCCATCGGCACCGGCCTGACCGCCACCGATGAGCAGGCCAACGAGACCATCGGCGTGATCCGCAAGGCCATCGCCCGCACCTACGGCCAGGAGTGCGCTGACAAGGTGCGCATCCAGTACGGCGGTTCCATGAATCCCAAGAACGTCAAGGGCCTGATGGCCCAGCCCGAGATCGACGGCGGCCTGATCGGCGGCGCGTCCCTGAAGGCTGCGGACTTCTCCCTGGTCGTCAATTACGACAAGTAAGGGGTGCCGGTCGGGCTCCGACCTTCGTCCCGTTTTTCCGCCAAACTTGAGCGTCGTTGGAGTTGACTCCCGCGCCTCATATTGACGGACGCAAGGCTGCACTGGCAACGGTGCGGCCTTTTTTACAGGAGGTGAATGCCCATGCTCATCCGCAATGCCGTGATCGACGGCTATCCCGGCCCGGTCGACCTGCGCCTGATGTACGGCGCGGTGCAGGAGATCGGCGTGGGCCTGTGTAAGGGGCTGTACGAGGCGGAGGCTGATCTGGCGGGCGATGAACTGCGTCCATGTCCGCCGGATATGGAACTGCCCAAACGGTACCGCCGCAGCTACGGGGCAGGGGAGACGCACATCGTTCCGGGGTCGCGGGAGCCCTTTCTGCGCTGCAGGAATGGCGAAATTCTGGGGCTGGTGGACAGCCGCTTTGCCGACTGACCGTTCACGACGCATATTCCCCGTAAAAAAGCCCGAAATAGCATTGAATTTCTGCGCAAATGATGGTATAATTGTACGGAAATCAACCCGAAAGGATGGTATATTATCATGAAGCAGTTCATCGTTGAAACTTCCGCCCGTCACGTGCATGTGTCCCAGGCTGACCTGGAGACCCTGTTCGGCGCCGGTTACCAGCTGACCCCCAAGAAGGATCTGTCCCAGCCTGGCCAGTACGCCTGCGCTGAGCGCGTGGACGTTGTCGGCCCCAAGAAGACCCTGACCGGCGTGTCCATCCTGGGCCCCGTCCGCAAGGAGACTCAGGTCGAGATTTCCCTGACCGACGCCCGCTCCATCGGCGTGGCTGCCCCCATCCGTGAGTCCGGCGACACCGCGAACTCCGGCGGCTGCAAGCTGGTCGGCCCCTGCGGCGAAGTGGAACTGGCTCAGGGCGTGATCGCTGCCAAGCGCCACATCCACATGACTCCCGCTGACGCGGCCGAAATGGACGTGAAGGATAAGGACATCGTGTGCGTGAAGGTTGAGACTGAAGGCCGCACCACCATCTTCGGCGACGTGGTCGTCCGCGTGAACGAGAACTTCGCGCTGGCCATGCACATCGACACTGACGAGTCCAATGCTGCTGCATGTGGCCGCAATCAGATGGGCGAGATCGTTAAGTAAGTCAACATTCCACCCCGGTAGAAATTCTGCCGGGGAGGTTTCATTTCACAAAGTTAAAGGAGTGCAATCACCATGAAGGTTTTGATCGTCAATGCCGGTTCTTCTTCCCTGAAGTACCAGCTGGTCAACATGGACAATGAGGACGTCATCGCCAAGGGCGGCGTGGAACGCATCGGCCTGGCCGGCGCCAATCTGAAGCAGAAGGATGCTGAGGGCAAGGTCAATAAGGAGTATGTGCAGGACATCCCCACCCATGTCGTGGCCTGCGAGCTGATGCTGAAGGCTCTGCTGGAGTCCGGCACCATTAAGTCCATGGACGAGATCGGCGCTGTGGGTCACCGCGTGCTGCACGGCGGCGAGGAGTTCACCGCTTCCTGCATCATCACCGAGGAAGTCAAGGCGGCCATCCGCAAGTACATCCCCCTAGGCCCGCTGCATAACCCCGCCAACCTGCAGGGCATCGAGGCCTGCGAGGCCGTTATGCCCACCACTCCCCAGGTGGCTGTGTTCGACACCGCTTTCCATCAGACCATGCCCCCCAAGGCCTTCATGTACGGCGTGCCCTACGAGTTCTACAAGGAAATGGGTCTGCGCCGCTACGGCTTCCACGGCACCTCCCACCGCTATGTTTCCAAGCGCGTGTGCGAGTTCCTGAACATCGATCCCGTGGGCAAGAAGATCATCGTGTGCCACCTGGGCAACGGCTCTTCCCTGTCCGCTGTGGTTGACGGCAAGTGCGTGGACACCTCCATGGGCCTGACTCCCCTCGAGGGCCTGCTGATGGGCACCCGCTGCGGCTCCTGCGATCCCGCGGTCGTGCAGTTCATCGCCAACAACAAGAACATGACCCCCGACGAGGTCCTGAACATGATGAACAAGCAGTCCGGTCTGCTGGGCATCGCTGGCGAGGGCACCTCCGATATGCGCGATATCGACCGTCTGGCTGACGAAGGCCACGAGCGCGCCGGTCTGGCCCGCGACATGCTGCACTACCAGATCAAGAAGCTGATCGGCTCCTACATCGCCGCGATGAACGGCGTGGACGTGATCGTCTTCACCGCCGGCATCGGCGAGAACGGCCCCGAGCTGCGTGAGGCCGTCATGTCCGAGTTCGAGTGGCTGGGCGTGAAGATCGACAAGGAAGTCAACAACTGCAAGGGCAAGGAGATCGTCATCTCCACCCCCGACTCCAAGGTCACCGTGTGCGTCATCCCCACCAACGAGGAGATCATGATCGCCCGCGATACCAAGGAACTGGTCGAGAACGCCTGAGAAGCATTGCGAAATGCATAACAGCATCCGGGGGAGATAATTTTCCCCCGGAATTGCTGATTTTCTGCCGTAAAGGTGTTGACAAATCGGCAGAAAAATTCTATAATTACAAGCGGTCTAATTTGAGGTGGTGAGCACTTGAAGCTGGATGTTCTCCAAGCACTGCGGAATCCCGGTACGGAATACGCCTTCTCTGCGGAGCAGGAATTGGCTCCTCAGGACGTCGGCGGCAGCGAAGTGACCTTCGATGTCGTGAAGCTGACGGGTAAACTCGTCGCCGGTGAGGATGGCAGCGTCACGGTGGAAGGAAAGCTTTCCACGGTTGCTCATGCCCAATGCGCCAAATGTCTTGCCCCTGCCATCAGCGAGGTCGAGGGTGACTTCCGCGAAACCTTCATCCATGGAGGCGACCCGGAGGATGACGAGAGCTTTGCCTACAACGGCAGCGCTCTTGAACTCGATAAGCTGACGCTGTTCTACGTGATGTTCAATCTGCCCATGCGCTTCCTGTGCAAGGAAGACTGCGAAGGCCTGAGCATGTACGCCGGATCAGATGTGACCATTGGCACCGAGGAAGACGTAACTACTACGCTTTGCCAGGACGAACTGAATGTTCAGCGTCCTTTTGCGGCATTGCAGCAGTTGCTGGCTGAAAAGTCTGACAACGCAGAAAACTGAGGTCAGCAAGTG
>JAFXFR010000061.1 GCA_017513475.1 Clostridia bacterium | reverse complement strand
TGGCCGTCGAATCCTGCCGTCAGGCCGGGTATGAGCCCGATCCCATGCTGGTGAAGATCTTCACCGAGTACCATCTCACCCACTCCGACGCCGTGTTCCAGGCCTACACCCCTGAAATGCGCGCAGCCCGTTCCAGCCACATCATCACCGGCCTGCCGGACACCTATGGCCGCGGCCGCATCGTGGGCGACTACCGCCGCGTGGCGCTGTACGGCATCGACATGCTGATGGCGGAAAAGGAGAAGGACTTCGCCAACTGCGGCGACGGCACCATGACCGATGACGTTGTGCGTCAGCGCCAGGAGATCCGCCAGCAGATCAACGCTCTGAAGGACATGAAGATCATGGCCGCTAAGTACGGCTTTGACATTTCCAAGCCCGCCGCCAACGCTCAGGAGGCCTTCCAGTGGCTGTATTTCGGCTACCTGGCCGCCATCAAGACCCAGAACGGCGCCGCCATGTCCGTCGGCCGCATCTCCACCTTCCTGGACATCTACATCGAGCGCGACCTGAAGGCCGGCCTCATCACCGAGTCCGAGGCCCAGGAGCTGGTCGATCATCTGGTGATGAAGTTCCGCATGGTGAAGTTCGCCCGCGTGAAGGCCTATCAGCAGCTCTTCTCCGGCGATCCCGTGTGGGCCACCCTGGAAGTCGGCGGCACCGGCATGGACGGCCGCAGCATGGTCACCAAGAACGACTTCCGCTTCCTCCATACGCTGGAGAACATGGGCCCCTCCCCCGAGCCCAACATGACCATCCTCTACTCCTCCCGCGAGCCGGAGGCCTTCCGCAACTACTGCGCCCATGTGTCCATTACGACCTCCTCCGTGCAGTATGAGAACGACGAGGTCATGAAGCCCGTCTGGGGCGACGATTACAGCATCTGCTGCTGCGTGTCCGCCACCCAGACCGGCAAGGAGATGCAGTTCTTCGGCGCCCGCGCGAATCTGCTCAAGGCGCTGCTCTACGCCATCAACGGCGGCGTGGACGAGAAGTCCAAGAAGCAGGTCGGCCCCGCATATCGTCCCGTCACGGGCGAATACATCACCTGGGACGACGTCAAGCCCGCCTACCTGCGCATGCTGGACTGGCTGGCCGGCCTGTACGTGAACGTGCTGAACCTGATCCACTACATGCACGACAAGTACAATTACGAGGCCGCCGAGATGGCCCTGATCGATACCGATGTGAAGCGTTCCTTCGCCACGGGTATCGCCGGCTTCTCCCATGTGGTGGACTCCATCTCTGCGCTGAAGTACGCCACGGTGAAGGTCATCCGCGACGAGGACGGCATGGCCATCGACTATGAGACCACCGGCAGCTTCCCCAAGTACGGCAACGACGATGACCGCGCCGACTCCATCGGCAAGTGGCTGCTCAAGACCTTCATTGAGATGATCAAGAAGCACCACACCTACCGCGGCTCCGAGCCCAGCACCTCCATCCTGACCATCACCTCCAACGTGGTGTACGGCAAGGCCACCGGCGCAACGCCCGACGGCCGCAAGGATGGCGCGCCCCTCGCCCCCGGCGGAAATCCCTCCTACGGCGCGGAGCAGAACGGCCTGATCGCCTCCCTCAACTCCGCCGCCAAGCTGCCCTACGAGTGGGCGCTGGACGGCATCTCCATCACCCAGACCATCAACCCCGATGCGCTGGGCCACTCCGATACCGAGCGCAAGTCGAACCTCGTGCAGGTGCTGGACGGCTACTTCGATCAGCCCAGCCATCACGTGAATATCAACGTGTTCGGCATTGAGAAGCTGCTGGACGCCATGGAGCACCCGGAGAAGGAGGAGTATGCCAACTTCACCATCCGCGTGTCCGGCTATGCGGTCAAGTTCATCGACCTGACCCGCGAGCAGCAGCTGGACGTCATCGCCCGCTCTGCCCATAAGCACATGTAAACATTACACCCGACGAGTTTTCATTCTCGCCGGGTGTTTCTGTCTGTTCCCGTTTACTTTTGGCGCATCCTCCATTATAATAGATAATAATATTCTGTCAGCGAGGAGGTTTTCACCGATGGACAACCTGATCGGCCGTATCCATTCCTTTGAAAGCTTCGCGCTGGTGGATGGCCCGGGCGTGCGCTGCTCCGTGTTCCTGCACGGCTGCGCGCTGCGCTGCAAATTCTGCCATAACCCGGACACCTGGACGCACTGCGATTCCCTCACCCTGATGACGCCGCCCGAGCTGCACAAGAAGCTCATGCGGTACCGCCCTTATTGGAAATCCAACGGCGGCGTGACCTTCTCCGGCGGCGAGCCGCTGCTGCAGATGGAATTCGTCACCGAGACCTGCCGGCTGCTGAAGAAGGACGGCATCCATACCTGTATCGATACTGCCGGTCAGCCCTTCCGCCCCGGCGATGAAGCCTGGCTGGCAAAGTTCGACGCGCTGCTGGACGTCACGGATCTGTTCATCGTGGATATGAAGACCTTCTCCGATCGTGCCCACCGCGAGCTCACCGGTCACGGCAACGCCAATATCCTGGCGATGCTGCGCTACCTGTCGGAAAAGCGCAAGCGTATCTGGATCCGCCATGTGCTGGTGCCCGGCGTGACCGACGACGAGCAGGAGCTGATCCAGATGCGGGAATATATCGCGACACTGCACCGCGTCCGCCGGGTGGAGATCCTGCCCTATCACACCATGGGCGTGGGCAAATGGGAGAAGCTCGGCCTGAAGTACCCGCTGGAAGGCGTTCCCATGCCCACTGCGGAGGAAGTCAAGCGAGCCGAGATCCTCATCGGCGCCTTTGCCGGACGTAACTGATCATAAAAAATCCTGCTCCAATGGAGCAGGATTTTTCATTGCTGTCAGCTGATCGCGGGCTCGGCGCCGATCATGTAATTACCCTCCGCGTCGCGCTCGGAGCGGCGGCTGCGGCCAGGCTTCTTGCGCAAGCCAGTGGCAAGCAGGGGCTTCTCCTTGCCGTTGACGGAATCCGCCGTGACAGTGCAAGCGTTGACCTCATGCAGGCCGGGAAGCTCGAACATGGTATCGAGCATCACGGTCTCAATGATGGCACGCAATCCGCGGGCGCCGCACTTGCGTTCGATGGCCATCTTTGCAATGGCGCGCACGGCATCCTCCTCGAAGGTCAGCTCGATGCCGTCCAGACCAAGCAGCTTCTGGTACTGCTTGCACAGGGCGTTCTTGGGCTGGGTCAGGATCTGCACCAGCGCGTCCTCATCCAGCGCATCCAGCGTCACGGTGATGGGCAGGCGGCCCACAAATTCCGGGATCAGGCCGAACTTGGTCAGATCCTCGGGACGCAGGTCATGCAGAGCCTTGGTGACGTTCGGGTCGCGGTTTGAGCGCACCTCAGCGCCAAAGCCCAGATTCTTCTTACCCGTGCGGCTCTCGATGATCGGCACCAGGCCGTCGAACGCACCGCCGCAGATAAAGAGAATGTTGGTGGTGTCGATCTGGATCATATCCTGCTGGGGATGCTTGCGCCCGCCCATGGGCGGGACGGAGGCCACAGTGCCCTCCAGGATCTTGAGCAGCGCCTGCTGCACGCCTTCGCCGGAAACATCGCGGGTGATGGAGGGATTCTCGGACTTGCGGGCGATCTTGTCGATCTCATCGATGTAGATGATGCCGCGCTGAGCAGCTTCGACGTCATACTCTGCATTCTGGATCAGACGAAGCAGGATGTTCTCGACGTCCTCGCCCACATATCCGGCCTCGGTAACGCTGGTAGCATCAGCGATGGCAAAGGGCACGTTCAGGATGCGCGCCAGGGTCTGCGCCAGATAGGTCTTGCCGCAGCCGGTGGGGCCAACCAGCAGTATATTGGACTTCTGCAGCTCCACATCATCACGGCCGACAGGCTGCGAGATGCGCTTGTAGTGGTTGTAAACCGCCACACACAGGGCACGCTTGGCCTGCTCCTGGCCAATGACGTAATCATCCAGCACCTTCTTCATTTCAGCCGGGGTGGGCAGCTTGCCGGCCTGGCCGGGCACATTGTCGCCGGACAGGGGCATATCCTGGCTGATGATCTCCTGGCACAGGAGGATACACTCGTTGCAGATGCCGACCTCCGGGCCCACGATAAAGCGACGCACCTGATCATGGGGCTTGCCGCAGAACGAACACCTGCGGACAGAGGACATGATATCGTCGTTAGACATGATTTACCTCTTCATTCTGCAGCAATGCTGCTTACTTCTTGGCGCGGGGATCAAAGATCTCGTCGATGATGCCGTACTCGAGGGCTTCCTTGGCAGACATGAAGTGATCGCGCTCCACATCGCGGCGGATGATCTCCTCAGGCTGACCGGTCATTTCGGCCTTCATGCGGATCATCTTCTCCTTGGTCTTCAGCAGCCATTCCGCGCGGATCTGCACGTCGGTCGCCTGACCGGAAGCGCCGCCCAGGGGCTGATGGATCATAACCTCGGAGTTCGGCAGTGCGCAGCGCTTGCCCTTCTCGCCCGCCATCAGCAGGAACGCGCCCATAGAGGCTGCCATGCCCACGCACACCGTGCGCACCTGGGGCTTGATGTACTGCATGGTATCGTAGATCGCCATGCCCGCCGTCACGGAGCCGCCGGGGCTGTTGATGTACAGGCAGATATCAGCGTCGGGGTCTTCCATCTCCAGGAAGAGCAGCTGCGCAACGACGGTATTGGCCACGTCATCGTCGATCTCGCCGCCCAGGAAGATGATGCGGTCCTTCAGCAGACGGGAATAGATATCGTAGGAGCGCTCGCCGCGGTTGGTTTGCTCCACAACGTAAGGGATCAAAGGCATGGTGTACCTCCTTCATGGCGGGAACCGCCAGGATAGTATATGCTGATGCAGTTGGGGATATGAGTGGGGGCCTCCGGCGGGCCGGGCACTGCCGGACGCGCCAAATCGGCCAGAAAACCGTGAGCGTGGGGGCCTCCGGCGGGCCGGGCGCTGCCCTGCACCTGCTTAGGGGCGTTACGCCCCTAAGAACCCCGTTTCGCGATCTTGCTCGCATGGCTCCTTTGGAGCTGTGCGCGCGTGCTGATGCACGCGGTGCCGGAGTTGTCTTGCCGCGCTCGCTATCGCGCGGGCTGCCGGGGTTCGCTCTCGTGTGGTTTTGTTCGTGAGCTTTGGCTCGGATCTGTGAACGCGGGGGATGACGGTATCCGCACTTGCGCGGCGTTCACAGAGTCCTCGCGTCGCGCAGACTCGACTTTCCTTTTGGGGTTGTGAGAGGCGGCGACCTCCTGCGGAGGCCGACGGAATAATGTGGGGCCAAAAGGCTCTCCCTCTGGGAGAGCTGTCAGCGTCTGCTGACTGAGAGGGCTGGCTCCTTTGAAAAGACGCGGAGAGACCCCGCAGCAGGAATCCCCTGCACGTTTTCCCCCCGCGTATTTGTGCTCAATTACTCAGCGTCAGCCTCGGCAGCCTTGTCGGTGACGGTGGCGCCGGCCTTCAGCAGGTCGCAGACCTTCTGGATGGCGGCGGTGTCGGACAGGTAGGACTTCTGCTCGTCGGTCAGACCAGCCTTGAAGGCCTCGACCTCCTGGCCCATGCGCTCAGCCTGCTTGACGACCTGGGCCTCGACCTCTTCCTCGGTGGGCTCCAGACCCTCGGCCTTGCGGATAGCTTCCAGGGTCAGCTCGATCTTCACGCGCTGCTCGGCCTCACCCTTGTACTGCTCAGCCAGGGCCTCACGGGTCTGGCCGGTGTACTTCAGGTAGTCCTCCATGCGCAGGCCCTGGTACATCATGCGCATTTCCATGTCGCGCAGGATGTAATTGGTCTGCTCCTGGATCATGGCCTCGGGGATGTCCATCTGAGCGTTGGCAACAGCGGCCTCGATCAGGGCATTCTCGATGGAGACGTTGTAGTTGCTTTCAACGCGCTCGTTCAGCTTCTTCTCCACGTCGGCCTTGTAGTCGGCGAAGGTGTCGAAGCCGTTGTCCTGGGCGAAATCGTCATCCAGCTCGGGCAGCTCGGTGGCGGTGATGCTGTTGACCTTCACGTGGAAGACAGCAGCCTTGCCGGCCAGCTCCTCGGAGTGGTACTGCTCAGGGAAGGTCACTTCCAGATCCTTCTCCTCGCCGATGGCCATGCCGACCATCTGCTCTTCGAAGCCGGGGATGAACTGGCCGGAACCAATCTTGAGGGTCTGGCCCTGAGCGGTGCCGCCCTGGAAGGCAACGCCGTCCACAGAGCCGGCGTAGTCCAGGTTCACGGTGTCGTTGTAGTCGACAGTGCGGTCAGTGACCTCGAGGGTGCGGGCGCCCTTCTGCTGATCCTGCTTGATGCGCTCGTCGATCTCTTCCTCGGTGACGACGTGCTTGGGCTCGACCTCAACGGACAGGGCCTTGTACTCGCCCAGGGTGACGTCGGGACGGACGAACACCTCCACGGTGAAGGTCATCTCTTCGCCCTTGACGTACTCGCCCATGTCGGTCATCTCGGGGCGGTCAACGGGCTTCAGGCCATTCTCTTCGATGGCAGCGGTGTACATCTCGGGGAAAACGATGTCCATCGCGTCCTCAACGAAGACGAACTTGCCGTACATATTCTCGATCACATTGCGGGGGGCCTTGCCCTTACGGAAGCCGGGCACGTTGATCTTGCCGCGGTTCTGCAGGTAAGCCTTATTCATCGCAGCCTCGAACTCCTCACCGGGAACGGTGAAAACGAGCTTGGCCTTGTTGCTGGAAATCTTCTCGTAATTGACCATTGGTTCATTCCTCCTGAACTCTCATCACAGGGCCTCACTCGGCCCCTCACGCGCGGTTTTACATTACGCACGCGGAATATTTTATCACAGTTTTTCACCAGATGCAAGGGTTTTACAAGAGAAATCGCGGCTTTTTGCGATTCCTTTTGACTTTTATGCCTCCATCATGTATGATTGTAAGGACAGGAGTTGAAATCATCATGAATTTTTCCAATATGACCATGATCGCCACCGCAGCCTTCGGCCTGGAAGGCGTAGTCGGCGCTGAGCTCAAGCGTCTTGGCATGAAGGACGTCAAGGGCGAGATCGGCGGGGCGCGTTTCACCGGCAGCGCGGCAGACGCTTACCTGTGCAACCTCCGCCTGCGCTGCGCAGACCGGGTGCTGATCGTCCTCAAAGAGAAGGACTGCCGCACCTTCGAGGAGCTGTTCCAGTTTGTGAAATCCTTTGAGTGGGAGGAAGTCCTCCCGGTGGATGCGAAGATCAACGTATCCGGCAAGTGCGCCCGCAGTCAGCTGATGAGCATCCGCGACTGCCAGGCCATCACCAAGAAGGCCATCATTGAGCGGCTGAAGACCGTCCACAAGCGCAGCGTCTTTCCGGAGACCGGCGTGGCGTACCCCATCGAGATCGCCCTGCACGGCGACGTGGCACGACTGACGCTGGATACCTCCGGCGAGGCCCTCAACCGCCGCGGCTACCGCACCTGGAACGGCGAGGCTCCCCTGCGTGAGACCCTCGCGGCCACCCTGGTGGAACTCTCCACCTGGCGGCCGGGCATGCGCCTCCACGACCCCTGCTGCGGCACCGGCACACTGCTGATCGAGGCCGCCTTCCGCCTGAGTCACCGCGCACCGGGCCTGACGCGCCATTTCGCGATGGAGCAGTTCGGCTTCTTCCCTGCCGAGGACTGCGCCTTTATCAAAAAGCAGTGCCAGGAGGATTTCGAGCTCAAGCGCGTAAGCGGCATCAGCGGTTCCGACATCGACCCGGAGGCCCTCAAGCTGGCCCAGCGCCACGTTAATCAGGCAGGCCTTTCCGGGCGCATCGAGCTGACCAACATCCCCCTGCAGCAGCTTCAACTCGAGGGCGAGCCGGGCGTGTTCCTGTGCAATCCGCCCTACGGCGAGCGCCTGAGCGACCGCAAGTCCTGCGAGAAGCTCTATTCGGAGATGGGCAAGCTCCTCAAGCGCCACCCCGGCTGGAGCCTGTGCGCCATCACCTCCGACCCCATGTTTGAGCGAGCTTTCGGACGCAAAGCCGACAAGAAGCGCCGCCTCTACAACGGGCGGCTGGAATGTGAGTTCATGATCTTCCACGCCAAATGAGCAGGGAGGATTCCCCATGCTGAGCGAGCAGCAAATCGCAAACGTCACCAACGCCTACTACGCCTGTTTCTGCGGGATGAATCCCGACCGTGTGACCGGCGGCGTTCACCTCATATGCAGCGAGTCCAGGAATGAGCGGCTCCGCGGCTTCGGATGCAGATACACCGTCTTCGCGCTGATGCGTCAGGATGTCCTGATCATCGCCTATGCGCCGCAGCACGCCGCCTTCTTTGATGCACTCCGTAACCGCAGCTCCGCTGAAATCCTCACAGCCATGCATCAGGCTTTCCACCTCAGGAAGACACAGCTGATGGTCTTCCGCCAGGAACGGGTGCACGACTTCGGCAGTGCCCGCATCCTGCAAACCGCAGATTATCCCCTGTACGAAGCCTTCTTCCGCGAAAGCGCTCCTCATGCAGATCCCACCGGCTGGCTGCAGTCCTACTTCGAGGAAAGAGCGGCAAAGAGCTATTTCACCGGCTGCTTCGCAGATGGCGCGCTGACGTCCGTCTGTGATGCGCCGGATATGCCCTATATGGAAGGCGCCATCCAGCATACCGGCATCATCACCCTGCCGGCTGTGCGCCGCAGGGGATACGCCCGCGCCGCTGCCGCCCTGGCTGCCCATCACCTGCTTGAAAACGACATTTGCCCTCAGTGGGAGTGCCGCGCAGACAACGCCGCCTCCATCGCCCTGGCAGAATCCGTCGGCTATGCAAAATACGGCATAGCCTTCATCCTGGAAGAATAACCCCCAGAAGGAGGAATCCATATGGCAAAGCCCTACACCATGAATCCCGGCTTCTACGTTCCCGCCGCCGACCGCTACCAGCACATGGAATACGCCCGCTGCGGCAAGTCCGGGCTGAAGCTTCCCCGCGTATCCCTTGGCCTGTGGAACAATTTCGGCAGCGTCAATGTGCATGAGAATTCCCGTCAAATGCTGTTGACCGCCTTCGACCTGGGCGTCACCCACATCGACCTGGCGAACAACTACGGCCCCCTCCCCGGCAGCGCCGAGGAGACCTTCGGCCGGGTGCTGGACAGCGACCTGCGCGCCCACCGCGACGAGCTCTGCCTGTCCACCAAGGCGGGCTACTACATGTGGGAAGGCCCCTACGGCGAGTGGGGCAGCCGCAAGTACCTGATCAGTAGCCTCGACCAGAGCCTCAAGCGGATGAAGGTCGATTATGTGGACATCTTCTACCACCACCGCCCCGACCCCGACACGCCCCTGGAGGAAACCATGGGCGCGCTGGCAGATATCGTCCGGCAGGGCAAGGCGCTGTACGTGGGCGTGTCCAATTACAGCGCTGAGCAGACTGCCCGCGCCGCGGATATCCTCAAGGACATGGGCGTGCCGCTGACCATCCACCAGCCCCGCTACAACATGCTGGACCGCTGGGTGGAGAATGGCGAGCCCTCCCTGTGCGACGTGCTGCTGGAGCGCGGCATCGGCGCGGCGGTATTCTCTCCCCTGGCCCAGGGTCTGCTGACGGATCGCTACCTGAACGGCATCCCGGCGGATTCCCGCGCGGCCGGCCCCTGCGTGTTCCTGAATGAATCCGGCGTGACGGAGGACGTGCTGTCCAAGGTGCGCCGTCTGAACGCCATCGCAAATGCCCGCGGCGAGACCATGGCCCAGCTGGCTTTGGCCTGGGTGCTGGAGAATCCGGTGATCACCAGCGTCATCATCGGCGCCAGCCGTCCCGCACAGATCGAACAGAACGTCAAGACCATCGAAAAGCATGTGCCCCTCTCCGATGAGGAGAAGGCCGCCATCCGGACGATCCTTGAGGAAAAGTAAGCATATCAAAAGGGAGGCAGCATCACGCTGTCTCCCTTGATTCGTATTTGGGTCTTACTCCTCCACCGGGGGCTTCTCGACCTTGGCGTTGAACTTATCCAGCAGCAGGGTGGCCACGCAGCCCAGCACCACGAACACCAGGTGGATCAGGCAGGAGGACACGCCGGCGGTAAAGGCCGCGAAGGGAATGGTGAAGATGGTCGCGGCGATCACCAGGCCGATGATACCGTGGAACATCACGTTGTAACGGTTGTTCATCATCCAGTCCACCGCGCGGGTGAGCAGCACGAAGGTCAGCACCGCGCCCACTGCCACGGGCAGCAGCACGCCCATGTTCAGGTTGCCGATCGCGCCGGTGATGTGCTCGTAGAAGGTGGAAACGGAGCCGTCCGCAGCCTTCATCTGCAGGGGCAGCATCAGCACGGAAGCGCTCATGCCGGGGGCGATGATGGACAGCGCCAGGCAAGCGCCGCCAAAGGCATTCCAGAAGAAGTTGGGCACGATCAGCAGCTCCAGGATGCGGGCGCCGCCCAGGATCGCGAAGGCGACCACGAATACCGCTGCCAGGGAGATCCAGCTGGCCTTGTTGCGGCCCTTCTCGCCCGCCTCGCGGAACAGGGAGGGCATAATGCCGATGGCCATGCCGACAAACACCGCCAGCGCCTGGGTCTCGTAGGCCTTGAGGACTTCCTCCAGCACCTTGGCGATGCCGATGTAGCCGATCACAAAGCCCACCAGGATGGGCCACATTTCCTTCGCAGTCTGCTTGAAGGCCTTGATGGGATGGGCCAGCAAACGCATCAGGGGCTTATACACGCCAAAGAGCACCGCCAGCACGCCGCCGGACACGCCGGGAAGCACGCCGCCCGCGCCGATCAGCGCGCCCTGGATGATCTTCACGATCCAATTCATATTTCATTCCTCCTGTGAAAGCATGATATGCATATCGAATTTATTGTACCAGTCTTTTGGCACTGCGTCAACGGGGAAATCATTTGACAGAGCGAGAAATAGACCCTGGGAGAAAAATAATGACGCAAACCCCGCCATGAGCTATTGACAAAGGCGGAAAAGGTTGCTATAATGGTTCTCGCTGTTACGGCATGCGGTCGTGGCGGAATCGGCATACGCGCACGTTTGAGGGGCGTGTTCTGAAAGGAGTACGGGTTCAAGTCCCGTCGACCGCACCATACAGTGATCCGAACTTGTTCACACGGGTTCGGATTTTTCTTTTCCAACAAACATGCAGGAGGTGCGGCATGGTAGATTACATCGCGCAGAACAAACGGGCCTGGGAGTACAACGCCTACGATTTCTGGTGCAGCCACAATGGCGCTCCGGCCGAGCTGGCGGAGACGCTCAAGGCTGATCCGCTAAGGGCCATCCGGCGGCATGCGGTCTATTTTGACGCCATCAAAGGCATGCGAGTCGCCAACATCTGCGGCTCTTGCGGCAAAAAAGCCATTCCGCTGGCCCTGATGGGCGCGGACGTTACGGTATTTGACCTGTCCGCCGACAATTGCCGCTACGCCACCGAGGTGGCCGCCGCTGCCGGAGTCTCCCTGGATTATCAGGTGGGCAATGTGCTGGAGATCGACATGACCCGGTACGGCGGCGCGTTCGACGTGGTGTTCATGGAGGGCGGCATCCTCTCCTACTTCCACGACATCAGGGAGTTTATGGGCGTCATGCACGGATTGCTCCGCCCCGGCGGCAAGCTGATCTGCAGCGATTTCCACCCCTTCAACAAGATCAACGACGCCCTGGGCCTTGAGCAGCCCACCATGAGCTATTTCTCCACGGAAGTATACGAGAGCGAGATGGCTCACGCCCGCTTCTACGAGGCGGATGTCCGCCGCAATTTCCCCAAATGCAGCCACCGCAAGTACACCGTCAGCGAGATCATCAACGCCGCATTGGGGGCAAGCTTTACGCTGCGCCGCTTCGACGAGCATCCCGCGTGGTTCAAACCGGAGCTTCCCGGCGAGTTCACGCTGGTTGCGGTCAGGGAATAAGCAATTAAACAGGCTTCCTGAGAAATCAGGGAGCCTGTTTTGTTTCCTCAACAGGATTTGACCCTCACGTCAGCGGCAGTTCACGATGCGGCCTTATCCTGCAGATGTAGACCTTTCCCGACTGCATATAAGGAGGAATCAGCATGTCTGCGCTGAGAGCGCGTTATCGTCAAATGGCAAAGGACAGCCGTCAGAACAAGGCTTGCTCCTTTCCGACCCTGTTCTGGCTGTTCATCGCCGGAAGTCTGATGGGCTTCGTGATGGAGGGCGTGTGGCACTGGCTGCGCAAAGGCACCTGGGGCTTCCGGGTCGCGACGCTGTGGGGGCCGTTCTGCGTGATCTACGGCGTTGGCGCGGTGGCAATGTACCTGATTGCCGTGTCCGTGCAAAAAAAGCGGCCGCTGATTCAATTTGCGGCCTTCGCGCTGGCAGGCAGCGCCGTGGAGTACATCGCCAGCCTGTTCCAGGAGGCTGCCTTCGGCACGGTCAGCTGGGATTATAGTCACCACACCATTAACATCGGCGGCCGCATCAGTCTGCAGATGACGCTCATCTGGGGCGTGATCGGTATGGTGCTGATGTACGGTATCCTGCCGCTGCTGCTGAGCGTCTTCAATCGAATGCATCTGAGCCGCCGCACCGTCCTGTGCCGGGTGGCTGCGACATTCATGTGCATTAACCTGCTGCTGACCAGTGCAGCCCTGATGCGCTGGCAGGAACGGGTTATCCACGCGAGTCCCGCCAGCAACGCCATCGAGGCGTATATGGATCATCAGTGGCCGGACGAGCGCATGCAGAAGCGGTTCCCAAACATGGAATTCGTTTCCCACACAGAGGACAATCACTGATTCCAGGCCTGTCTCCGGACAGGCTTTTTGCATGCAAAAGGGACGCAGCAATTTCCTGCGTCCCCTATCTGTTTATTTTCCACTGCGCTCAAAAGTATAGATCATGTCTTCGCAGGTACGGGCAATATCTTCCGTGCTGGGCTTGGAGCCATAGCCGTTCTGATTACGGGCGCCGGATTTGACGCTGATGGTCATGGGCGGTTCGCCGCCATAGATGGTTTCGCGAGCCACCGTGCGGCCGGTTCTCTGATCCACCAGCTCGATGGTCACATAGCGCTGGTAGGCATTGCCCTGGCCTTCGTAGCGACCTACGACAACCTCGCCCTTCTTGATGTGGAACACACCGCACACTTCAGCAGCAGTCTTGGCCTGCTTGGCGTCGTCCAGATACTTGTCCACATATCTGCCGGCGTCCTCATCATAGACAACATAACGGGTGCCCGCGTTATCCGCCGATACTACCACGGCAGACATCTCATCATGGAAGGCCTGTGCCGTGGCCACATTATGCCACAACATGCCCGGCAGCCCGATCACCGCACACAGCGCCAGCACAGCGAAAATGATGCCCTGGGGCTTCTGGTATTCACCGATGACCTGCATCAGCGGGGTCTCCTGCAGGGCATGAAGCTCCTCCAGCTTTTTCTCCAGGGAAAATTCCTGCGCCCAGATCTTGTCCATCGCGCGGCGGCGGGGCTGCCATGCCAGCGCCAGCACCAGGGCAAAGAAGATCAGCAATACCGCTGCCAATGCTGCAACGCTGAGCATCGTTCCCGTAGTCATCGGAAGAAGAAGACCTGCGGCAAAACCGGTCGCAACGATCGCAATCAGCAGCCCGCCAAAGAAGCCCGTATCCTTGGGAGACCTCGCCTTGGACTGTACTACCTCATCGCGACATTCCACAAACGTCTTGCCGGCCGCTTCCGGAGCGCCGTTCTGCTGTGCCTCGATATATTTGAGCACCACGGCGGCGTCCTCGCTCTCCATATGGAAGGATGCACGGGTGCCGGTACGCAGACCCTCGCGGAAGCGTTCCGTGGAAACATACTTACCCATGACATACGTCAATACCTTTTTGACAGGATTCTTGGCCATATTCAGTTTCCCCTTTCAATAGGAAAATATGTTTCATTATGGCATAAGCCGGTCTTTTTGTCAACGGCATGGGCGTGCAGGCAAAGGAAAATGAGCATGAAAAAGACGCAATTAGTGCAGTTTCCGCCGCGAATACGCCTTGTAAGCAACATCATTCTGTGGTAAAATGTCCCGAGCGGTTCATCCGCTGACACCAACGCAATCGGAGGGCGTCCCCATGGTTGAAAAATGGCCGATCCCCTATCCTGCCTCCACCGGCGAGGAAGAACGCACTGTATATGTGTACATCCCCGATGAGGCAGAGGAGGACGATACCCTCCGTTACCCTGTGCTGTACATGTTTGACGGGCACAATGTCTTCTTTGACGAGGACGCCACCTACGGCAAGTGCTGGGGCATGAAGGAGTACATGGATGAGACCGAAACGCCCATGATCATCGTGGCGGTGGACTGCAACCATCACCCGGACAACGGCAGACTGCGCGAGTACTCGCCCTTTAACTTTTCCTGGAAGAAGCTGCAGATCCGCGGCGAGGGCAACTCCACCATGGACTGGTACACCCGAGTGCTCAAGCCCATGATCGACAAGCGCTATCCCACCCTTCCGGACAGGACGAACACCTTCATCGCCGGTTCCTCCATGGGCGGACTGATGAGCCTCTATGCCGTCATCCGCTACAACGATGTGTTCTCCCGCGCGGCATGCCTGAGTCCCAGCCTGTGGACGGCCCCCTGGCGGGTGAACGACCTCGTACAGCACGCCCGTCTCAGCCCGGATACGGCGATCTACATGGATTACGGCTCCCGCGAGATGGGCAGCCGCAAGGCCATGCGCAAGCTTTTTGCCTCCGTCACCGCCCGGCTGATGGAAAAGGGCGTTTGGATCACCAGCCGCATCGTTCCCAACGGCGATCACTGCGAAGCCTGCTGGGAAGAGCAGATCCCCCTGTTCATGAATGTGCTGGAATACAACCGCGAATAACCCCGAAAAGGAGCAACATACATGCAGACCTACTATACCAAATGGTACTCTCCGTCCATCGGCAAGGAGATGGAAATTAAGGTGTACGGCCACGCCGACCGTCCCGTGCTGTTCGTCCCCTGCCAGGATGGACGCTTCTT
Organism: Clostridia bacterium; assembly: GCA_017513475.1. Classification (GTDB taxonomy): domain Bacteria; phylum Bacillota; class Clostridia; order Christensenellales; family Aristaeellaceae; genus UBA11524. Next base: position 16,591 of record JAFXFR010000061.1, on the reverse strand, counting down.
TGACTTTGAGTCCTTCAAGATGACCGACGTGTGGGAGCCGTGGATCGAGAGCGGCCAGTGCATGGTCTTTGCCATCGACACCCTGGATAAGGAGACCTACTCCGCCACCTATGAGAGCTTCTGGCGCATCCGCCGCCACGAGCAGTGGTTCAGCTACATCTGCAACGAGGTGGTGCCCTTCATGCAGGCCATGGCCAACGAGCGCAATGGCTGGACGGGTACGCCGGGCTGCATCGCCTTCGGCTGCTCCCTGGGCGCGACCCACGCGGCGAACCTGTACTTCCGCCGTCCTGACCTGTTTGACGGTCTGCTGGCGCTCTCAGGCATCTACGACAGCGAGTATGGCTTCCCCGGCTACATGGACGAACTGGTCTACGCCAACTCCCCCGTGCACTACCTGGACGGCATGAGCCCCGACCACCCCTACATCCAGCAGTACAACCAGCACAAGGGCGTGATCGTGGTCGGTCAGGGCCCCTGGGAGGTCACCGACTCGACCTTCGCCCTGCGCGACATCTTCTTCCAGAAGGGCATCAACGTGTACGTGGACATCTGGGGCCACGACGTTGCCCACGACTGGGACTGGTGGTACAAGCAGGTGCCCGTGCATCTGCCCAACATCCTTTGAGGGGCTGCCCCCTCGGGCGGCTCGCGATTGAGTTGACTTTCCATTCCCGGCTGAGCGCGCGTGCGGCTGAGGCACAGTACGCGTCGCACGGTCGGCAGAGGGCCTCCCGCGCGGGCACGGCTCGCAACGGGCGAGCCGCGCTGGAGTTGACTTTTTCCCAGCAAGGACTCGAGAACTCTTTTCACATCCGAACAACATTCACATAAAGGAAGAATCAACCATGAAGAATTTCGTATTCATTTCCCCCAACTTCCCCACCAACTACTGGCAGTTCTGCAAGCACCTGAAGGACAACGGCCTGCGCGTGCTGGGCGTTGGCGACTGCCCCTACGATGACCTGCTGCCCGAGCTGCGCGCTTCCCTCACCGAGTACTACAAGGTGAACTCCATGGAGAACTACGACGAGGTGTACCGCGCCGTGGCGTTCTTCATCAGCAAGTACGGCCGCATCGACTGGCTGGAGAGCAACAACGAGTACTGGCTGGAGCGCGACGCGATGCTGCGCACCGATTTCCACATCACCTCCGGCTTCCAGGTCGAGGACATGGAGCGCATCAAGTACAAGTCCAAGATGAAGCCCTACTACGAGGCCGTGGGCATCAAGACCGCCCGCCACCACATCGTGGACAACTACGACGAGTGCAAGAAGTTCATCGACGTGGTGGGCTACCCCGTCATCGTCAAGCCCGACAACGGCGTGGGCGCGTCCAGCACCTACAAGCTCAAGAATGATGATGAGCTGCGCAACTTTGTGAACACCAAGGACGCGAATGTCTCCTACATCATGGAAGAGTTCATCACCGCCGAGGTCAACAGCTACGATGCGATCATTGACTCCAACGGCGAACCGATCTTCGAAACCGGCAACGTGACCCCCAACTCCATCATGGACGTGGTCAACAACGGCGACAATTCCATCTACTACATCGTCAAGGAGCTGCCCGAGGATACCCGCAAGGCCGGACGCGCGACGGTGAAGTCCTTCAGGGTCAAGAACCGCTTCGTGCACTTCGAGTTCTTCCGCCTGACCGCCGATCATCCTCACATGGGCAAGAAGGGCGACGTGGTGGCGCTGGAGGTCAACATGCGTCCCTGCGGCGGCTTCTCTCCCGACATGATGAACTTCGCCAACTCCACCGACGTGTACAAGATCTACGCCGACATGATCGCCTACGATTCCTCCCTCAAGACCGTGGGCGAGCGTAACTTCTGCGCCTTCGCCGGCCGCCGCGACGGCAAGAACTTCAAGCTCAGCCACGACGAACTGTGCCAGAAGTACGCCGCCAACATGCGTATGGTTTCCCGCATCCCCGACGCCCTCTCCGGCGCGATGGGAAACCAGATGTACGTCGCCAACTTCCCCACCGAGGAGGCCATGAACGCGTTCTATGCGGATGCTTGCGACACCTGGTGATAAACGCTTATGAACCAGAAGAAGTTTGACAAGCTGTACCAGCACTACATCAAGTACTTTGGTGCGGAGAAGGAACCGATGATCTTCCACAACGTTGTGGATACGCCGGAGTCACTCCACATTGATGTGGTACACCTTGCTCCGACGGAGGATCGCCCCTTCCAGGTGCTGGCCACCATCGGCACAAGCGACCATGCTATGCGTCCCAAGCCCCACAGCCTGTCGGATCGCAATGAGTACATCACCTTACTCCCGGCAGACTGGGATGTAAACGATGAGAAGTATCGCTGGGTATTGGTGCTGCTTCAGGAGGTTGCGCAATATCCCCACGAGGCGAATACCATGCTCACCTACTCCCACACACTGGATTTCACCATCCCTATGAAGGAATTGCAGTCCGACGATTTCAACATGTGCGGCGCTGGTCTTCTCTTTCCCCAGGTGTGCGAGAACACCAATATCCTGCGCTGCAAAACCGGCCTATTCGAGAACGTCACCATCCTGCACATGATGCCCCTCACCCGCACGGAAATGGATGAAATCATAGCCCGCCGGGAAAAGGGTCAGCCCGATTGGTCGGATATGTTCTATCCCGAGGATGATGCGGCTTACGGGAAGCTGCCCTTCCTCTGCGCCTGCAAGCGCTGAACTTCACATTTTCAAAGCGCGACCCACCTCCGGGCCGCGCTTTACTTATCCACAGATCCGGCCTGTGGATAAACCTGTTTTCAAATCCTTCCTGTTGTGATATAATAGAGGTGTATGCGGCAAATTCCGCACACGATCTATCAGGAGGCCATGAGATATGCGTATTCTGATCGTCGGCGACGGCAAGGTCGGCCACACCCTGGCAACGGAGCTCCTGCGGGAGGGCCACAACATTACCATCATCGACCAAGATGACGAAGTCGTCAAGAAAACAACCGATAATCTGGATGTGATCTGCGTCCACGGCAACGGCGCCAATGCTTCCACGCTGATGGAGGCGGAGGTGGAGCGGGCAGATATCCTCATCGCTGCCACCGCCACGGATGAGATCAACATGCTTTGCTGCCTGATCGGCAAGCACCTGGGCGCGAAGTTCGCCATCGCCCGCATCCGCGACCCGGAATACGGCGAGTCCCTGCAGGTGCTGCAGCACGAGCTGGGCATCGATATGACCATCAACCCCGAGCGCGCCACCGCGCAGGAGATCTCCCGCATGCTGCGCTTCCCCTTCGCCAACAACATCGAGCCCTTCGCCAAGGGCCGCGTGGAGCTGGTGGAATTCCTCGCAAGGGAGGACGACATCATCTGCGGCAAGCCCCTGAAGGAGCTGACCTCCCGCCATTCCGACCTGCCCAAGGTGCTGTACTGCGCCGTGGAGCGGGAGGGCGAGGTCGTCATCCCCGGCGATGATTTTGTCATTGAGCCCGGCGACCGCGTGCACGTAGCGTCGGATCTGGTCACCATCACCCACTTCTTCCGCGATCTCGGCCGCAGCGCCAGGCCCGTCAAGGACGTGATGGTGCTGGGAGGCGGACGCATCAGCTACTATCTGGCGAAAATGCTGGAGAAGATGGGCGTCCGCGTGGCGATGTTCGAACATGATGAGGAGAAAGCCAAGGCGCTGTCCGAGGCCCTTCCCCATGCGGACATCATTGAGGGCGACGGCACCGATCAGGATCTGCTGGAGCAGGAGAACCTGGCCGGCATGGACGCCTTCATCGCCCTGTCCAACCGGGATGAGGAAAACCTGATGGTCGGCCTGTACGCCAAGACCCGCGGCGTCCCCAAGGTGGTCGTCAAGACCAACCGCTATGCCTACAAGGACGTCATCGCCAACCTGGGCCTAGAGAACCAGGTCAGCCCGCGCATTATCACCTGCAACATGATATTGCGCTATGTCCGTGCCCGCGTCAATGCCCGCGGCACCACGGTGGAGAAGCTCTACCGCCTGGTGGACGGCAAGGCGGAAGCGCTGGAATTCATCGCAAAGAAGGGCGATCCCTACATCGGCGTGCCGCTGAAGAACCTGACCGTGCGCAAGGGGACGCTGGTGGCCATCATCCTGCATAAGGGCAAGGTCATCGTTCCCTTTGGCGACGACGTGATCGAGGCCGGCGACAATGTGGTCATCATCTCCACCACCAGCGGCATTTCCGATTTGAACGAGGTCATCAAAAAATGAATGTAAAGCTGCTTTTGCGTCTGTTGGGTGCGATATTGCTGGTGGAAGCCGCCGCGATGCTCCCCGCCCTTGCCATTGCTTTGGGCTACGGCGACGGAGACGCCATGGCCTTTGTGTGGACGATCCTGCTGCTGGCCGTCATCGGCGCGCCGCTGCGGCTGTTCGTCCGGACGGAGGAAACGAATCTGCGCGCCCGCGAGGGCTTCCTGGTGGTATCCCTGGCGTGGATTTTGCTGTCCGTGTTCGGCGCGCTGCCCTTCGTGCTCAGCGGCATGATCCCCAATTTTGTGGACGCGCTGTTTGAATCCGTCTCCGGCTTCACCACCACCGGCGCTTCCATTCTCACGCAGATCGAAGGCAACCCCCACGGCGTGATGTTCTGGCGATCCTTCACCCACTGGATCGGCGGTATGGGCGTGCTGGTGCTGACGCTGGCGCTGCTGCCGCAGATGTCCGGGCGCACGAGCCACCTCGTCCGCGCAGAATCCCCCGGCCCGACCCTGTCGAAGATCGTCCCCCGCATGGGCGATACCGCCAAGATCCTTTACAGCATCTACGGCGCGCTGACGGTTGCCGAATTCCTGCTGCTGATGCTGGCCGGCATGAACGCCTACGACGCTGCCATCCACGCCATGGGTACTGCCGGTACCGGCGGCTTCAGCAACTACGCCGCCAGCGTGGGACATTTTGACTCCGCGCTGATCGACGGCATTATCACGCTCTTTATGGTGCTCTTTGGCGTCAACTTTGTCTTGTACTATAAGCTCTTCACCCGCGATTTTGATGAGATCAAGGCCAACGAAGAGCTTAAGTGGTACCTGGGCATCTATATCAGCGTGACGCTGATCATCACCTTGTTCATCCTGCCCCAGAAGGGCAACTTCTTCACTGCGCTGCGCTATTCCACCTTCCAGGTGGCCTCCATCGTGTCCACCACCGGTTATGCCACTGACAACTTTGATCTCTGGCCCATTGCCGCAAAGATGCTCATTCTGATGATCATGTTCTTTGGCTCCTGCGCAGGTTCCACCGCCGGCGGCATGAAGCTCTGCCGCATCGGCATGCTCTCCAAGCAGGCCGTACGCGAGGTACGCCATACCATCCAGCCCCGCAAGGCCATGGTCGTCCGTTTTGAGGGCAAGGCTGTGGATGAAGGCGTGCTGCGGCAGGTGGCAACCTTCGCCTTCATCTACGTGGCGCTGATCGTGGTGGGCGGCTTCCTCCTCTCCCTGGAGGGCCGCTTCGATATGATGACCAACTTCTCCGCTGCGCTCACCTGCGTCAGCAACGTCGGTCCCGGGTTTGGCGAGGTCGGCCCCGCAGGCGGCTTTGCGGGCTATGGCCCCTTTGCCAAGTTGCTTTCCAGCTTCCTGATGCTGGCCGGCCGCCTGGAGATCTTCCCCATGCTGGCGTTGTTCCATCCTGCCATGTGGCGCAAGTAAGTCAATATCCCGGACGCTGACCATGCCGTCAGCGTCTTTTTTTGTATGCAAAAAGGGGCAGATCATCGCTGATCTGCCCCTGTGGATGGTTGCTTACATGTCGAAGGAGTTGTCCTCACCGTTGGCGCGCTTACTGCGCTGGTAAGCCGTTCTACGGCCAGTGGGCTGGGAGGATGGATTCTTCGTATCAGGAACAAAATCGTCAGAATCCTCCGGAGTGAAGGCCTCCTCCATTGGGCGGAAGTAGGTACCGCCGCCGTTCCCGCGGTCCTGCTGATAACCATCATAGGCGTTATCGCCCTGATTGAAGTAGGTCCGCTGGGGCGCGGGATTGGGGTTGGGATAGGCGCCCGTGCGCGGCTGTCCCTGCGCCGTAGTGCGGGCATGGGGACGCTGCTGCTGGCTGCGTGCCGCCTGAGCACGACGTGCCGCTGCACGCATGGCAATGCGCTGCTTGTTCTGCTGATGGCGTACCAGTACGAACACGCCGCCGATCACCAGGAGCAGCAAGCCGCCCACACAGATGCCGATCAGCAAGCCGCTGCCGTCACCGCCGCCGTTGGCGACAGGATAGGTCACGTCGGGCAGCGGATTGAAGGTTGCCGTGGACGTGGGCGTGGTGCTGATCACAGGCGTTGCCGTCTGCCGGCCAGGAATGGGCTCCAGGGTGGGCGTCGCCGTGGGAACCGGCGCCTGCGTACCAATGGGCGTCCAGGGCGCATTGGTCTGCCAGATGTCAGGGTTCTCATGCTTCACCTGGTCCTCAGCGGATACGATACCGCCGGTACCGGTGTGGCCCACATCATCCTTGCCGGCTTCCCCGTTGGGCGAGTTGTTGGCTATACCCTGCAGATACTCATCGCTGCCCAGGAAATCTTCCAGCTCCGCAATGGTCATCTGCTTGAAGAAATCGCCGTGGATGTAACCCGTTTTGCTGCCGTAGCTGACCAGATACCAGGTCACGCCATTGACGTACTCGGTATCCAGCACCAGGCAGAAGGCGTAGCGCTTGAGCTCGCCGATCTTCTTGCCCTTGGTGGAGGGACTCTCGCGCCAGTTGACACTGCTGCCATCCACATAGCCGTAAGAGGACATGCCGTGCTGATCAAAGGGCTGGTTGGTGGTCACAGGCTCGGGCGTGGGGGTGGACATCTGGGCCTGGAGGTAAGCTTCCTCCTCGGCGATGGTCATCATCCGCACCAGATCCGTGCGGATATAGCCCCATCGTCCCTCGTAGTTGACGGAATGCCAGTACTGGCTTTCGCCCGCGGTCTGGCCGGTCACATACACCACAGTACCGGCCGGCAGATTGTCAATGATGCGGCTGAATTCGCTCTGCATCTGCCGGAAGGGAACATTGTCGCTGAGCACCACGGCATAGCCCACCATCTGCATGGGCTCGGGCGTGGAGGTGGCGATCTGGGTGGGTTCGGGGGTCTTGTTGACTTCCTGCCAGTAGAGGATGTAGGGCTCCGCTTCCTTATCCGTAATGTAGCGCAGAGCGGAATCCTTCACGAAACCGGGCTGATTGTTCAGCGTGGACACAATGGACCACACTTCACCGGTGACCGGGTCAGTCACCTGATTGAGGACGCTGACCAGCTCGTTGGCTTCCAGCACCTGGATCACCGTCATATCCGCAGAGCTGATGCCGTAGCGCAGCTCGGTAACGCGGTTCGTCAGCGCATAGCCGGTGTAAGGCTCAGGAGTCGCCGTCGGAGTTGCCGTGGGCACCTGCGTGGGCGTGCCGGTGGGGACGGGCGTCACAGCCTCCACCAGCGGCGGAATCGTAGGATCCGGCGTGGGGGTGGCAGTGGGGACGGGCGTCGCTGTGGGGATGGGCGTGAAGGTCGGCGCCGGCGTGCTGCCTTGGGCATAGGCGTCGCTCTCTGCCTGGGTCATCATGTCCAGGAACTTGCTCATCATGTAGCCGTACTGGCCGTTGACGATAACCTGCGCCCAGACTTCATTCTTATCATTCCGCGCTTCCTTGAGAACATAGACCTTGTCATTCCTGCCCAGACGGCGCAGGACGGTCTTGTTGCCGCCAGAAGTGCTGGGCTCGGAGCGGAAGGCAACGTTCTTGTCATTCACGCTGGCGTAACGGTAGACATTCTCCCCTACCGGGATGGGCGTTTCCACCACCAGGCGGCTGAAGATCAGTTCCACATGATCCGGATTGGCCACGCCGTCCCGGTTGACATAAACCTGCACCGGCTTAGCGCTTTGGGGATCATAGGCGCCGGGCACGCGGGATGCGTCGGCCTGGATGGTATGATAGCCGCTGGCCAGCTCCAGCGTGAAGGGCTGGGCAATGGGATTTCCGTATTCGTCCACATAGCTGACGATCACGGAAGCGCGCTTTTCGGGCGCACGGTAGTAGAATGCAATTTCTTCGGGATCCGTGGTGCCGTCCTGGCGGACCACCACCGTCAGCACGCTCTCCATCATCAGCTCGTAGCCCTGGGGCAGATCCACAGGGTTGGCCTGGATGGCATAGGTGCCGGGCGCGATCTTTACATACTGGGTCGAGGCAATGGGATTGCCCATGGTATCGTAGTAGTACACGGGCAGGGTGAAGACAGTGGGTTCCGCCTGGGTCTTTTGGTAGTAAAAGACCACCTGAGACTGGCTGGGCACGCCGTTACGCACCACAACCTCCACCGCATCCGCCGTGCCGGTGAAGATGCTGTAGCCGGCCGGAAGATCCACAGGCTGCGCCCGGACGATATGGGTACCGTCGGGCAGCTCCAGGGACTGGGACTGAGCCACATCACGGCCGCGATCATCCCGATAATGCACGGCAATGGTCGCCTTGGGGGCTTCCGTTTTGGCCTCACGATAGTAGAAGGCCACCTCCTGGGGGGCAAAGGTGCCGTTATCGTACACTTCCACCGCGATGGAGGCATCGCTCACCAGTTCATAGCCCGCAGGAACATTGGCAGCATCCGGCTTGAGCAGATGCTTGCCCGGCGCCAGAGTAACGCTCTGCGCAGGCGCGATTTCGGTGCCGTAGGTATCAAAGTAGCGGATCGTCACCACCGCATTGGCAGGCGCAGCCGGCTTCTGCTGATAGTAGAAATAGACGTCCGGCTGGCTGGCGGCGCCGCCGATGATATCCACGTTCACCTCAGCCGCCATACCGGGAGCAAGTTCATACTCATCAGAGAGGCCTTCCGGGGCAGCCACGATGGTGTAGCGGCCCTCCTCAGTAAAGGTATACACCTGGCTGGGGGCTACATCGCGGCCGCGGTCATCCTGATAATGGACCGTCACCTTCACCTCTGCCTGACGGAGATAGAAAACGATGGTATCCGGCTGGACGACGCCGGCTTCATTCACCTGCACCACATGGGACTGCTCGCCATCCAGGACATAGCCGTTCAGCTTCGTGCTGTCCGGCATGATGGTATGGGTACCGGGCGTAAGCGTCAGCGTATCGCCGTTCACATATGCACCGCTGCGGAGCTGGTACACCACGTTCAGCGAACCGTTCACAGGAGCAACATAGGCGTCCTCGTACCAGAACTCTACCGTACCGGGATAGCAGGTGCCGTCCGCATAGACAGTCACCGACTGCTCGGTGCTGCCCAGGGGCAGATAGTCCGCCGCCGCACTGCTGTTCGCACGCACCACATGATTGCCCTCGGGCAGAGTGATGGTATGGCTGTCCAGCAGCCCACGGTCCACATGATAGTAGTTCACCGTTACCACAGCTTCCACCGGGGCAACATAGGCGTCCTTGTAGAAGAACTGCACGTAGCCGGGATTGGTCGTGCCGTCCGGATACACTGTCACCTCCACACTGGAGGCGCTGTTCAGCTCATAGCCGTCGGTCTTGCTGCTGGCGGGCGTCACAACGTGACTCCCCTCCGTCAGACGGAGCTCCTGCATGTCCAGCATCGTGCCGTTCTCGTGGTAGTAGTACACCGACACATAGGCTTCCGCCGGGGCAACATAGGCGTCCTTGTAGAAGAACTGCACGTAGCCGGGATTGGTCGTGCCGTCCGGATACACCGTCACCTCCACACTTGCGGCGCTGTTCAGCTCATAGCCGTCAGTCTTGCTGCTGGCGGGCGTCACAACGTGACTCCCCTCCGTCAGGCGGAGCTCCTGCATGTCCAGCTTCGTACCGTTCTCGTGGTAGTAGTACACCGACACATAGGCTTCCGCCGGGGCGGGATCCTCATAATAGAAGACCACGCTGCCAATATTGGTGGTTCCGTCCGGATAGACGGTGATATACACCGTCGTATCGCTCGCGGGAACATAACCGCCTACCTTGCTGCTGTTGGCAGTCACAGCATGATCGCCGGGAGCAAGGAAGATCTCCTGAAAATCAAGGGTATCGCCATTGACATGGCAGTAAACCACCGGCACGGAGACCTCCGCCACCGGCGTGGGCGTAGGCACATCCGTGGGAACAGGCGTGGGCGTTGCCACCTCACGGTACACGAAGGTGACCTCAGCCGGACTGGCCATGCCATTCTGATCCACCGCCACCTCGGCAACATCGCTGCCAACAATCGCATAACCCTCCACACGGGCAGAGCTGGCCCACACCGGCGTGATCTCGCCGGCCCAGCATTCCACATACTGGGTGTCCAGGGTCATGCCGTCCTCGGTAACATAGTTCACCCGCACCGACACCGGATAGGGTTCGAACTCGGGCGGCTGCTCCTGAGGCTGGGAAACAGTGGAAACGTACAGCAGCACAGGCATGTCAGCCGGATTGCCGTGTACGCTGTAAAACACCAGATGCGCGTATTCATAGCCCAGACCCAGCGCATCCATCTCCGGCTGGAAGGTGAACGACATGGTCTGTCCGCCCCACTCGTCCATCATGTAGAAGGAATAGGACGGATCCGGCGAGATGACGTCCAGCGTCAGCGTGTTGCCCAGAGCAGAGGCGTCCACCTGCGCCCAGTAAGCGCGCTCCATGCCGCTCTCGACCGGAACAGCCTGGGCAGTGCGGGTATTGCCGGCATTATCCATCCAGGCCAGGGTCATCGACAGGCCGCCCCAGACATCCGCTGCAAAGGCGTTTATCGGATAAGCAGTCATAAGCATCATCACCGTCAGCAGACCTGCCAGCAGACGATTCAGACGCGCGCCATTGTACTTCATGGCGTATCCCTCCTTGGTTAAAATACATATAGAGGATCAGTATACATTATACCTCAGCAGACGGTTTTCGTCAACGCTGCCTGCCAGGCGCCAGCCCTTACCCGGGTGGATTTTACATCCTGCGCAGGCAGGATTCCCTGTCCCTGTGTCGAAATGAATATGCATGCATCCGCACCCAGATCACCACACAGGAGGAAATCATATGAACGAGCAGAACCTCATCGAGACTTACCAGGACGGTAAGGTCGTATTCGACGGTAAGATCATCCGCCTGGAGCACTGGACCGTGAAGCTCCCCAACGGCAATCTGGCGCTGCGCGAGGTCGCCTGTCATCCCGGCGCTTCCGCCGTCGTTGCCCTGGACGATGAGGGGAACATCATCCTGGTGCAGCAGTACCGCGCACCCATTGGCCGGCTGACGCTTGAGATCCCTGCGGGCAAGTTCGATCACCTCGGCGAGGATCCCCTCCTGTGCGCCCAGCGCGAGCTGAGCGAGGAAACCGGCCTTACCGCCGATTCCTGGCGCAAGCTGACGGTGCTGGAAACCACCCCCGGCTTCTGCAACGAGCGCATCCACATTTTCCTGGCCACCGGTCTGAAGCAGGGCCAGACCCATCCGGATGAGGACGAGTTTGTCGCCACCACCCGCATTCCGCTGAAGGAGGCCGTTGCCAAGGTCATGGACGGAACCTTCCGGGACGGCAAGACGGCTTTGGGCATCATGATGGCCGCTGCCTCGCTCGAAGACTAAACGAAGCAAGCGTCTTTTTTCTTCCCGGCTGTTGAAATTTCTTTCTCACTTCCTTACCCTCTGCACGAAAGGAGCGTTCCCCATGCACCGTAAACCCTCTGCCTACGGGATTTTCATGACCGTGCTGGTCATCCTGCTGATCCTGTGCATTGCGCTGTTCATTTACGGCAGCGCCACCAACACAGCGCCCCAGATTACCCGGCCCGGTCACGGCACCTTTGCATGGGGGATGATGATCCGCCATGGGTGAACGCCGTTCCCTCCTGCGCTTCCTGACGCTTCCCGCCCGGGAGCCCGAAACTCCGCAGGACTATTTCGCCCGGCTGCCGGTGGTGGAAACGCCCAGGCTGATACTGCGCAAAATCCGCCTGAGCGATGCACCGGATATGTACGCCTACGCCCGTGACCGGGAGGTTGCCCGCTACGTGCTTTGGGAGGCGCATCAATCCGTGTGGGAAACCCGGGCCTACATCCGCGGGCTGCTGTATCAGTACCGCAATGGTCTGCCCGGCTCCTGGGCGATCGTCCTCAAGGAGACCGGCACGATGATCGGTACCATCGGCTACATGAGCTTTGCACAGGACAACGCCGCCGTAGAGGTGGGCTACTCCCTCGCCCGTACGTACTGGGGCAAGGGGCTGATGACCGAAGCCCTCACCGCCGTGATCGACGAGACCTTCCGGGTGTTGAAGCTGCATCGCATCGAAGCAATGCACTTCACCGACAACCCTGCATCCGGCCGCGTGATGGCCAAATGCGGCATGACCCATGAAGGCCGCCTGCGGGAGCGGGTATACTGCAGGGGTGCATTCCGGGATGTGGAAATGTGGGGAATCCTGCGCAGAGACTGGGAAATAGCACACAAATAAAGCTGCGCCCTTCGGTTTGAGCCGATGGGCGCTTTGCTATGCGGTTATCTACGTATAGGGAGATTGCTCCGATAAAATCTGATAATGAGGATCGCCTCCAGCACGACGGCAATTGCCAGCGGCCAGTACTTATAGAAGAACCGACCATGCAGCACCAGCAACATAACAGCTGTCGTGATCATATCGCTCATCGTACTTAATGGACGACCGGTCCTGAAAGGATTCGAAAATAGCCACACACAGCCCATCGTCAGCGCCATGCTGCCCCAGATCAGCAGCCCTACTACAGCCCTCGCCTGAGTATGCATCACCAGCACTCCCAGCAGACAGTTCACACTACATGCCAGCCAAATCAAGCCAATCGTCACATGAATCAGTTCAGTCCGGTTGTACCTCTTGCGCCTCCGAGCCATCCGCTGCACCTCACTTTTTCTTCCGGTACACGCTCATCCGCCGTTTGAGCACATCTGGCCTTGCCACGCTGTACCCGAAGAACCCCAGCACGTCCGTGGCCTTCTGGTACACGCCGTGAGCCTTGGTGATTAGCTCGGCGCGTTCCAGATGCATGGAGCCGTCCTCGTCAAAGAGCTCCTCCTGCACGCCGCAGCTGACCACTTCGCCGATGAACATCACATGGCTGCCCAGCTCGATGGTTTGGCGCACCTTGCAGGCCAGGAAGCCGGGGCATTCGGCGATGGCGGGGGCATAGTCAAGACCCTCCGCCGGAACGGGCGTGTAGTGGCAGTCCGCCCACTTGTCGGTCTCCCGGCCGGACTTCACGCCGCAGTAGTCCATCGCGCGGCATTCCTTCTTCCCCACCAGGTTGACGACGAATTCGCCGGAGTTCACGATCATATCGTAGCTGTAGCGGCGCTTCTGCACAGAGATGGACACCATCGGCGGATCGGAGTTCACCGTGCCCACCCAGGCGATTGTGATGATGTTGGGCTTGGCTCCTTCCGCCTTGTCGCAGCAGGAGACCATCACTGCAGGCACCGGAGACAGCATGGTAAAGGGATCAAGTCGGCGGAAGCTCATGGGCACAACTCCTCTTGTATATTTATTGAAATTAGTGTACAATATTGGCGAATGAATGTCAAGAATCGGGGGATTTGATGACCGTACTGCTGCAGGTGATGACGCTGTTTCTGCTGATCATCGCCGGATATTTCGCCGCCAGGAAGAACATCCTGGACGACCGCGGATTGCGGGGTCTGAACACGCTGGTGCTTACCTTTGCCCAGCCTGCGCTGATCCTGCACAAGATGCAGATGCCCACCACGCCCCAGCTGCTCATCGAACTTGCCTGGGTATTCGTGCTGACCTGCGCGACCATCGGTGTGGCAGGTGTGATCGCTTTCCGCCTGTTTATCAGGGAAACGCCCCAGCGCCGCGCCACGCTGACCAACCTGGCCATGGTGTCCAACTGCGGCTTCATGGGATATCCTGTCATCACCGCCACCATGGGCGAAGACGCGCTGATCTACGCAGTGATGTTCGTTACCGCCTTCAACCTGATGAGCTGGACCCTTGGCGCATTCTACTACGGCGGACGCAAGGCCATGCAGCCCCTGAAGCTGCTGGGAAACCCCACGATTTGGGCCGTGATCGGCGGTATGCTGCTCTTCCTTACGGGCTGGAGGCTGCCGGGGTTCGTCAACAACGCGCTGAACATGATGGGCGCCACCACGACGCCCCTGGCCATGTTCGTTATCGGCGCAAGGCTGATCAGCCTGCGCATGGAGCATTTGAAGGATGTGAAGCTCCTCATGGTATGCGCGCTGCGGCTGCTGGTCTTCCCTGCAATGATCCTGCTGCTGCGCTTCACCCCCCTGCCGGAGATGGTAGTCAGCAGCGTGTATCTGTGCACCGCCATGCCCTGCGCGGCACTGACCGCCATGATGGCCGAGCGCTACGACTGTGAAAAGGAGCTGGCCAGCCGTGGCGTCGCACTGTCCACAGCGCTGTCCATGGCCACCGTTCCCCTGATGCTCATGCTTGTGTAAAAGGAGGAAAGCCATGCCATCCTTAGGTGACCTCTTCCCCGGAGAGAACTCCCCCGTTGGCCGCCACGCCGGCAGCTATGATCCCTCCACCAGTCGGGCGCGTCTGTTCTTCCGAATTGCAGTGGGCATTGTAATCTTCCTCCTGCTGGCCTGGCCGTTCATCGAGCCCTTCATGCTGGAGACGGAATCCACCTTTCTGACAGCGCAGGATTTACCTGCCGGAATAGGCCAGCTGCGCATTGTGTATGTGACGGACATTCATATGAGCGGCCCCTTCGGCCGCAGCCGTGTCAACAGTCTGATCAGCCACATCAATGCCTGCAATGCCGACATCGTGCTGCTGGGCGGCGATTACGCCAAGGACAGCACAGGCGCGATCGACTTTTTCCGCAACTTGCCCCGCATCCATGCCCGCTACGGCGTATACGCGGTGCTCGGCAATCATGACCGCACCATCCCGGAGGCCAATCTGACCACCCTGCGCGCCGCCATGCAGGCCGCCGGGGTAACGCCGCTGGTGAACAGCGTCAGCCGGGTACGCATCGGCACGCAGGATATCTACATCGCAGGCGTGGATGTACCCGGGAACGGCCGTCCGGATCTGCAGGGTGTAGCCAGCCAGGTCAACGCCTCGGATTATGTCATTTTCCTGTGCCATACGCCCTCCATCATCCCGGAGGCCATGAAAGCCAAGGATCGCAATGACCGCCAGGGCTGGTTTGATCTGGGTCTTTTCGGCCATACCCACGGCGGACAGGTGGCGGTCATCGGCCCCCTGCTGCGCGACGACGGTGTCCCTGATCACTATACCCAGGGCTGGTTCAAGCAGAACCGCACTGACCTGCTGGTCAGCCGCGGCGTGGGCACCAGCGGACTGCCCGTCCGGCTTTTCTGTACGCCGCAGATTCACCTGATCACCGTCACAGCCCCGAAGTAAAACGGATACAACAAAGGCAGCGGAATCGTCCGCTGCTTTTTTGTTTACAGCACATTTCCCAGGGAAAAGGCGTCCCGGTGGTGGATGTGCTGCGCGTCCTCCCGCAGCTCTGCGCAAAGCTCCCGGCACAGGGATGCATCCCGGACTGCGACGGCTGCCTGCAGCCGCATCAGCGCCAGTGTCACATCGTCAATGTCGTCATGATTGATGAGGATCTGCAGCCAAGGCGTCGTATCCTTCCAGGCGTCAATGTAGGCTGAAACAGTCTCCCTTGCCCGGAGCCAGTCGTTCTTTTCGGTCATTATGCGGATTTCCTCCGCCGCCGATACATACCGATCAGCCAGACCAGCGGTATGCCGTTCAGCCCATAGTCCACCGGCGATGATTCCCGCCAAAAGGAGAATCGCCATGACGAAGCTCGTTCGCATTTACCACATCACCTCCGCCGGATCCAGCACAGACTTCTGGTCTGTATTCGTTTTTCCCTTGCCCTGAATAAGCATCTGCCCCTGGGTGTTCAGGCAGAGAAACAGCACCTCCTCCAGGTTGGGATAACCGCATTCCGCAGCGGTCTGACGCAGCCAGCGTTCCGTCAGATTCCCGCGTGCAAGGTTGTCACGTTGAAGAACGCCGTCCATCACCAGCGGCAGCGGAAGTCCCTCCTGCAGGACGTTAAGCTTCAGATCTGCAGGCGTGGCAGACCGGTAGTCTGCTTTGGGGAACACATTCACCTGGCCACCCGGTTCCAGAACAATGGTCCCTGCCTCCGACGGATCCAAGATGCCGGCTGTGCGGATAGCCTCCATCAGGTCATTCAGATCAACGGCGGATTTGCGCATCTGCTTCTCGCAGATCACGCCGTTACGCATCAGCACCGTTGGCTGACCGCTCATCCAGGCGCGGAAAGGCTGCCACTTCATACACAGTGCGGTAATCAGCCCATGACATACCACCAGCGCAACCATCGGCACAACGCCGTACAGCAGCGGCACGCCCACTCCGCCCATGGGAGTGGCTGCCAGCTCGGCGATCATAATCACCACGACCAGCTCAAAGGGCATCAGCTGGCCCACCTCCCGCTTACCCATGGCTCGCATGGCCAGGAGCGAAGCAATGTAGAGCAGCACGGATCGGGTAAAAATGGTCAGCATGGCATTCCTCCACAGCCTTTTATCAGTAGCATCTCCCGCAAACCAAGGTGGTATACAACGCCTTTTTTCGTGTTTTGTTCTCCGGGGTATTGTCCG
>JAFXFR010000060.1 GCA_017513475.1 Clostridia bacterium | reverse complement strand
TTCACCTGCTCCCAGACGTACTCGCGGGTGCGGGGATTGGTGGGGTCGATGAAGGTCTGCTGGCCGTAGAAATCAAAGGTGCCGTACTGGCCGTTCTCCATGCGGACGAGCATGTTCTCGTCGTTCATGGTGTTCCAGTTGTGGCTGGCGGGGTTGATGGTGGGCCAGATGGACACCACGGGCCGGATGCCCATCGAATACAGCTCATCGCACATGGCCTTGGGATCGGGCCACAGGGAGGGCTCGAACTCCCAGTTGCCCTGCTCCGTCCAGTGGAAGTAGTCGATGACGATGGCGTCCACCGGAACGCCCATGTCGTGGTACTTGCGGGCGACCTCAAGCAGGTCGTCCTGGCTCTCGTAGCGCAGCTTGCACTGCCAGTAGCCCGCGGCCCATTCCGGCATTTCGGGGGAGAAGCCGGTCAGCTCCGCATAGCGGCGCATGGCGATGGCAGGGGTGGCAGCGGCAGCGATGATGTAGTCCGCCTGATAAGCGCAGTTGGCCTCCCACAGGGTGCGGCTGCGGCCAAACTCCACGCGGCCGGGACTGGGATTGTTCCACAGGAAATAGTAGCCCAGGGAGGAATACACGCAGGGCAGCGCGGACTTGGTGTTGTAGTGCCACAGGTCGGTGGCGGTACCCTTGCGATCCAGGCAGGGCTGCTGCTCCTGGCCGATGCCGTAGAAATGCTCACCCTCATTGGCGTTGAACAGCGCGCGGATGCGGTACATATTGCCCGCCTGATGGGTGTACTTGGTCACCGGATCGCCGTCCTCGCGGGAGCGGAGGATCTCCTTGCCGTTCCGGGTGAAGCGGAATTCGCAGCGCTGCCAGCCCTTCCACACGTCAACGGTCAGGGAGCCGACGGTCATGTGGGCGCTGTGCTCGTCGCAGGTGACGGTGGCTTCAGCGGGGAGGGGATCCAGCAGGGTCCACTTCTCCTCGGAGAAGGTGCCGTTGCGGGTCGCGCGCACGCGGATCGTGTCCGGGCCATAGGGCTCAAACAGGATGCTTTCGTCCCGCATCTGGAACAGGATAGAGTTAGCCGTGGCAGTGATCTTGCTCATGGGAGCTCCTTTCAGCTGTCAAGCATGAAATTGTCGAAATCATTACGATGATTATAGCAAACACAGAAGGAAAATGCAACCTTCGCGCTGCCTGTCTTTTTGCTGTATAACCGGTTGACGAATCGGGCAAAATCCGATATCATGTGCCGTGTACCTGAAGGAGGATGAAGCATGAAATTCACCAAAATGCATGGCATCGGCAACGATTATGTGTATGTGAACTGCTTTGAGGAATATGTGGAAAATCCCGCTGAACTGGCCCTTGAAATGAGCAAATACCACTACGGCGTGGGCAGCGACGGTCTGATCATGATTTGCCCCAGCGAGGTGGCCGACTTCGAGATGAAGATGTACAACTCCGACGGCAGCGAAAGCGAAATGTGCGGCAACGGCACCCGCTGCGTGGGCAAGTACGTCTACGACCGCGGATTGACCGACAAGACCACCGTGAGCCTCATGACAGGTGCGGGCCTCAAGATTCTGCAGCTGAAGGTCGTAAATGGCAAGGTTGCTGCGGTCAAGGTGGACATGGGCGCGCCGGAACTGCGTCCGGAGCTCATCCCCGTTGACTTGCCCGGTGAGATGGTCATGGGCCATCGCCTGACGGCAGGCAGCCAGACCTATGAGATTCATTGCGTGTCCATGGGTAACCCGCACTGCATCGTATTTGTGAAGGATCCCGACCAGGTGGATGTGGAGCAGGTCGGCAGGATGCTGGAGAACCATCCCATCTTCCCCAAGCGCGCCAACATCGAGTTTGTGCAGGTGGTGAACCGCAATCATCTGCGGATGCGCGTCTGGGAGCGCGGCTCCGGGGAAACGCTGGCCTGCGGCACGGGCGCGTGCGCGTCCCTGGTGGCTGCTGTGCTGACCGGCAAGGCGGATCGTCAGGTGACGATGGATCTGCTGGGCGGCAGCCTTGAGCTGGACTGGTCCTTCGAGGACGGCCACGTGTACCAGGAAGGCCCGGCGAAGTTCGTCTTTGACGGCGAATGGATCGGGGAAAAGTAATTGCATATGAAACAGCGCCGACTCCTGCAACTGGGAGTCGGCGCTGCTTGTTGTGTCAGGTTAAGTCAACTGTGCAGTCCGCGCGATGAGCGCGCGGAAGACGCGATCGGGCCAAGACCCAAGCGACACGCGGTAGGTCTATGCCAGAGCAGCCAATTCAATCGCGAGCTGGGTGCAGGGCTCAGCCCTGCTGAATGGCGTTGCCAGTGTACAGCTGATAATACTTGCCCTTCTGCTCAATGAGGTCGTCGTGGGTGCCGCGCTCGATGATGCGGCCCTGCTCCAGGACCATGATGCAGTCGGAGTTCTTGACCGTGGACAGGCGGTGGGCGATGACGAAGGTGGTACGTCCGTGCATGAGGGCGTCCATGCCGCGCTGAACCAGGGTCTCGGTGCGGGTGTCGATGGAGGAGGTGGCCTCGTCCAGGATCAGGCAGGGCGGATCGGCAACCGCCGCACGGGCGATGGCCAGCAGCTGGCGCTGGCCCTGGGACAGGTTCGAACCGTCGCCGGTGAGCATGGTGTTGTAGCCCTCGGGCAGCTTGCGGATGAAGCTGTCCGCATTGGCCAGCTTGGCGGCGGCAATGCACTCCTCGTCCGTGGCGTCCAGCTTGCCGTAGCGGATGTTGTCCAGCACTGTGCCGGTGAACAGGTGGGTCTCCTGCAGCACCATGCCCAGGGACTTGCGCAGGTCATCCTTCTTGATCTTGTTGACGTTGATGCCGTCGTAGCGGATCTTGCCGTCCTGGATGTCGTAGAAGCGGTTGATCAGGTTGGTGATCGTGGTCTTGCCCGCGCCGGTTCCGCCGACGAAGGCGATCTTCTGGCCGGGCATGGCGTACATGTCGATGTCGAAGAGCACCTGCTTTTCTTCGTTGTAGCCGAAGTCAACGCCGTCAAAGACCACGCCGCCCTCCAGCTTGGTGAGGGTCACGGTGCCATCCCCGTGGGGATGCTTCCAGGCCCACATGCCGGTGCGCTTCTCGGATTCCACCAGGTTGCCGTTCTCGTCCTCGTGAGCGTTGACCAGCTCCACGTAGCCTTCGTCCTTCTCGGGCTCGGCGTCCATCAGGTCGAACACGCGGCGGGCGCCTGCCAGCGCCATGATGATGGCGTTCATCTGCTGGGTCACCTGGGTGATGGGCTGGGTGAAGTTGCGGTTGAGGGAGAGGTAGGTGATCAGCTTGCCCAGCGTCATCAGCTTGCCGCCGGACATAATCGCCAGCGCAGAGCCCACCATTGCGCAGATGACGTAGGAGATGTGGCCGAAGTTGTTGTTGATCGGGCCCATGGTGTTGGACCAGCGATTGGCGTTGTGGGCGGCGGAGCGAAGGTTCTCGTTCAGCTTGTCAAAGCCCTCCTGGGCCTTGTCCTCGTGGCAGAAGACCTTCACGACCTTCTGGCCGGTGGTCATCTCCTCGATATAGCCGTTGAGCTTACCCAGATTCTCCTGCTGTGCGGCGAAAAACTTGCCGCACATGCCCACCAGCTTGCCGGAAACCAGCATCGTCAGCGTGACGAGGACGATGGACAGCACCGTCATGATGGGGGAGAGCATGATCATGCTGGTGAAGGTGGTCACCAGGGTGACAGAGGAGTTGACCAGCTGGGTCAGGCTGCCGCCGATGAGCATGCGCATGGCGTCCACGTCGTTGGTGTAGACGGACATGATATCGCCGTGGGAGTGGGTGTCGAAGTACTTGATGGGCAGCTCCTCCATGTGGGTGAAGAGCTCGTTGCGGATCTTCAGCATGGAGCCCTGAGTCACCACGACCATGATGCGCTGCTGCAGGTAGGAGCAGGCCACGCCAAGGGCCAGGATGCCCGCCAGGCGCAGCAGGCGCTGCAGCAGGTAATCAAAGGTGGAGGTGCCCTCCAGGATGCCCTTGATGTGCACGTCGATCAGCTCTTTGGTGAAGAGGGTGCCCTGCAATGTGCAGATGGCAGTGGCGAAGATGCACAGCAGCACGATGATGAAGTGCACGCCGTAGTTCTTCATGATGAATCTGAGCACGCGGGCGAGGAGCTTGCCCTGCCCCTTCAGGGACATGGCAGGCATGGGGGCGCCGCGTCGGCCGGGACCACGCATCATTGCAGATTCACCTCCTTGTGCTTGCGGGACTTCTTCTCCTTCATCGGGGGCATGGGGAAGGGGGGCATGCCGGGCTTCTTCGGCTGCTGCTTGTTGATGTCGAAGACCTCGATGTCCTTGTCGGAGTTGGTTTCGTCAAAGTCGCCCGAGCCGCTGGTCTGGGTCTCGTAGATCTCGCGGTAAATCTCGCTCTTCTCCAGCAGGTTTTCGTGGGTGTCGAAGGCCGCGATCTTGCCGTCCTCCATCACGATGATGCGGTCCGCATCCTGCACCGAGGCGATACGCTGGGCGATGATGATCTTGGTCGTGCCGGGGATAGCCTCGCGGAAGGCCTGGCGGATCTTGGCGTCAGTGGCAGTGTCCACGGCGGAGGTGGAGTCGTCCAGGATCAGCACGCGGGGCTTCTTGAGCAATGCGCGGGCGATGCACAGGCGCTGCTTCTGACCGCCGGAGACGTTGGTGCCGCCCTGCTCGATGAAGGTGTCGTACTTGTCGGGCATCTTCTCGATGAACTCATCCGCGCAGGCCTGACGGCACACAGCCTGACACTCCTCCAGGGTCGCGTCGGCCTTGCCCCAGCGGAGGTTGTCAAGGATCGTGCCGGAGAACAGCACGTTCTTCTGCAGCACCACGGCAACCTGGTCGCGCAGGGCCTCCATGTCGTAGTCGCGCACGTCGCGGCCGCCTACGCACACGGAGCCTTCCGTCACGTCATACAGGCGGGAGATCAGGCTGACCAGCGTGGTCTTGCCGCAGCCTGTGCCGCCGATGACGCCCACGGTTTCGCCGGACTTGATGTGCAGGTTGATGTCCTCCAGGATGTCATCGCCGGAGCCCTCTGCGTGGTACTTGAAGTGCACGTTGTTGAAGTCGATGGAACCGTCGGCGACCTGGGTAAGGGGCTCGTCAGGATTGGTGATGGAGGGTTCCTCGTCCAGCACCTCGACGATGCGCTTGCCTGCCGCTGCGGACATGGACAGGTTGACGAAGATCATCGACAGCATCATCAGGTTCATCAGGATGGACATGACGTAGGAGAACA
>JAFXFR010000059.1 GCA_017513475.1 Clostridia bacterium | reverse complement strand
TCTCAGAGGACTGCCTTTCATCTGCTGCAACAGATGTGCTCAAGGCGGTCTTTTTCATTTGCTCATTTTCCATAGGGATCCTCCTTCATGCCGTCCATGATGGCTGCCATCATCCGGATAATCTCCAGCAGGTCGGCATCCACGCTGCTTCCGGCTTCGATGCGCCACAGCTCATCCAGCACGGAAGCAAACTGCTCCTTCAGGGCTTTATACACCCTGGGGTTTCCATCCACCACCACATCCCGCTCCAGGAGCCGGGTGGTGATGTAGTCCTGCTTGGTCAGCCCGCTGATCTTCACGAAGGCTTCCAGCTGCTGATCTTCCTCCGGCGACATCCGGAAAGCGATAGTCTTGCTTCGCCAGCGGTTGTGCCTGTCACAATTCTTTGCCGACATGATTACGCCCCTTTCTGCCATTTGAGCTGGTCGAGCTTATCGGCCATTTCTGCCTGCCGGGTGGGGAACAGATGCGCATAGCGATAGGTGATGTCGATGCTCTCATGTCCCACGCGGTCTGCGATGGCCAGCGCGGTGAATCCCTGGTCGATCAGCAAAGAGATATGGCTATGTCGGAGGTCGTGAATTCGAATACGCTTCACGCCGGCTGCCTTGCTGCCCCGGCTCATTTCGCTGTGCAGCTGGTGTTTGCTGATGGGGAAGATCCTGGTATCGCTTTCCGCGCCATGCAGCCGCTTGATGTAATCCTGGATCTCGTCGCACAGGAAGGGCGGCATCTGTACCACACGGACGCTTTTCTTGGTCTTGGGCGGGGTGATCACATCCTCCCCGTGAATCCGCTGATAGGACTTGGTGATGCTTACTGTGCCGCGCTCAAAATCGAAATCAGCCGGAGTCAGCGCCAGCATCTCGCCCAGACGCAGGCCGCACCAGTACAAGATTTCAAAGGCGTAGTAGGTAATGGGCTTGTCCATGACGGCTTCGATGAACTTGTCATACTCAGCCTTCGTCCAGAAAAGCATTTCCTTCTTTTCTTCGGTGCCCATGTTGCCAGCCTTCTGCGCCGGATTCGTACCGAGCCCGTAGAATCGGACGGCATGGTTGAACAGGCAGCTGAGCTGGTTGTGCAGCGTCTTCAGGTAGGTCTTGGAGAAGGGCTTGCCTTTTTCGTTGGTCATGGAGCGCATTTCATTCTGCCAGTCGATTACATCCTTGGCCGTGATCTCGGAAAGCTTCTTTTTTCCGAAATAGGGCAGGATTTTCTGCTTAATGATGCTCTCTTTGGTCTGCCAGGTGTTCAGCTTGATCCTGGGCTTGACATCCTTCTCGTACAGCTGCGCGAAGCTCTCGAAGGTCATATTGACGTCGGATTGCTTCTGCATCAGGAATTCCCGCTCCCAGACCTGGGCTTCGCGCTTGGTGGCGAAGCCGCGCTTCATTTTCTGCTTGCGCTCACCCTGCCAGTCGGTATAGCGGAGCTGCACAAGCCAGGTGCCGTTTTCTTTGTTCTTGAATACACCCATGGTTACTCCTCCTTGTTCGGTTCGTTTCGGGTTCCATAAAACTGGTCGTAGAAGAATTTCCGGTCAATACGCCCGTTCAGGGTGATGCAGCCGGTCTTCTCCAGCTTCTTGTTCATTGCCTTGATGACTTTGTAGGCGTAGGAGTTGGACACGCCCATTTCCTTTGCCACTTCGTCTACTCGCATAAAGAGTTCCTTTGCCATTGTTGGTTCCGTCCTTTCAATTTGTGTGGTTTTTCTTGTGACACCTGGGTCTCCTTGGGTGCCGTTTCCCCGGATGCTGTTCCAGCCCCCATTTCAGCGGCGTTTTCTCTGCTGTTGGCACGCTCCACCTTGCGGCATCATGGCGCTGCTTCCCCGGCAGGGTATCTCATCCGGACGGCTATTCAGTTGTCAAGCATCAAAAGTTAAACTAAGCGGTTTAACAATGACATTATATTAAACCAAGCTGCTTATGTCAAGTGCAAATTTAAACAAATCTATTTAAATCGCATTGACTGTCTTAAACAAATCTGTTATACTATTCCTGAACGACACGATACATGGAGGCATAATATGTCACTTGGAGATAGGATCCAGTATTTTCGTACGTTACGTGGAATGACGCAAAAAGAACTTGGCATGCGACTGGGTTTTCCTGAGAACTCTGCCGTCGTTCGCATTGCGCAGTATGAGAACGAAAGCAGGACTCCCAAAGACGATGTCATAGCAGCGCTTGCTAAGGCATTGGATGTCGCTCCTGCTGCATTGACCGCTCCCAAGATCAACACGGTCATTGATTTGATGCACAACCTGTTTGCTCTGGAAGACAACATCAATCTGAAGGTTTGCAAATGCGATGGAGAACTCCACCTCCGTTTGGAACCAAAACTTGACAATGCTTCAGCCAACGCAAGCTATGCTGTTTCTCTTTGGTTGGAGCAAGCCGCCAAATTGGAAGATGGGACTATCACAAAAGCGGAATATGACCAATGGCGCTACAACTTCCCTTATTCTGCGAATGTCTTTCCCTGGTGGAATCTTTCGAATGACGCAGCCGGCAAGTCTGATACAGATCCGTTTGACGCTCTCATGGCGAAGTATGAGAAAACACGAAAGAGGAAAAAGCGTACAACAGAAGCCCTCCAGGATAATGAATGACAAACAGAAAAGGCCTTACCGATGCAAAAGTCGGTAAGGCCTTTTCTGTAAGGATATGTGACAGCTTCCTGCAAGCCACCGGTTCACTGATGCAGTGAAAAAATGGACTCACGTTTTGATGGTTGCTATCATTTTGCTATCAAATCGGGCAGTGTTGCCATCCGGCATGCCGTGAAACCCAGTGTTTTCAAGGGGTTCAGCGGCGGATGGATAAATTTTGCTTACTCCCACTCGATCGTTCCGATGGGCTTGGGCGTGAGGTCCAGGCAGACGCGGTTGATGCCCTCGACCTCATGGGTGATGCGGTCGGTGATCTTGTGCAGCAGCGCGTAGGGGATCTCCTCGATGGTGGCGGTCATGGCGTCGGTGGTGTTGACGGCGCGGATGATGGCCGGCCAGCCCTCGTAGCGCTTGCCGTCGCGGACGCCCACGGAGGTGAAGTCCGGCACGGCGATGAAGTACTGCCAAACCTTGCCGGCAAGACCTGCGATGTCAAACTCCTCGCGGAGGATGGCGTCGGCTTCACGCAGGGCGTGCAGGCGGTCGCGGGTGATGGCGCCCAGGCAGCGCACACCCAGGCCGGGGCCGGGGAAGGGCTGACGGTACACCATGTTGTGGGGCAGGCCGAGGGCCTCACCGACCACGCGCACTTCGTCCTTGAACAGCAGCTTCACGGGCTCGCAGAGCTGGAAGGTCATGCCGTTGGGCAGGCCGCCCACGTTGTGATGGGCCTTCACGCCGCCGTCGGATTCCAGGATGTCGGGATAAATGGTGCCCTGGGCCAGGAAATCCACGCCGTCCAGCTTGGAGGCTTCCTCGGCGAAGACCTCGATGAACTCGCCGCCGATGATCTTGCGCTTCTTTTCGGGCTCGGCCACGCCAGCCAGCTTGTCCAGGAAACGGTCGGTCGCGTCGATGTAGATCAGGTTGGCGTCCATCTGGTTGCGGAACACCTCGATGACCTGCTCGCTCTCGCCCTTGCGCATCAGGCCATGGTTGACGTGCACGCAGACCAGCTGCTTGCCGATGGCCTTGACCAGCAGGGCGGCCACGACGGAGGAGTCAACGCCGCCAGACAGAGCCAGCAGCACCTTGCTGGAGCCGACCTGGGCCTGCACGGCGGGGATCACCTCGTCCAGGAACTTCTTGGTCAGTTCGGGGGTGGTGATGCGCACCATGTTATCGGGGCGCTTCATGCTATCGAGAAAAATGCTCATGGGGAAGACCTCCTGTATCTTGTCGAAGTCGGGATCTTACGCATTGGGATGTCCATTAACAGAATTATTATACTGAAATGCGGGCCGTCTGTAAAGCAGGAAATTAACGGATTTGACGGTTTTTTTCATGTCTTAGGTCTGCGTGTCGGATGCGGTGGGATTTGTTCCGGTGAGGAAAGGTGCGGCACCAGGTACGGATGATGATACCTTTATCTGGAAAATGGCCGGCATAGAGGCGGTCTGTGCTGGAATGGGGAGACGGCGGGGGAAACGATGAAGTGCACAGAAAGAAGGGTGAACACCTTGTTAGCTTGTTGTAAATCTTGCGAGGATGGACAAGATGGATTAACCAAACCCAAATGATGCATGAAAATCCGCTTGACAGCGGCATTGCGGCAGGTGTATAATGTTTATAAGCTTAACAAGTTGCCTAACAAGAAAGGGGAATCACCCATGCTGGTTAACGAGATGAAGCTGCACCTGACGCAGAAGATCCTGCCCTTCTGGGAGAAGCTGACCGATTGGGAGCTTGGCGGCTGGTACGGCTATGTGGACAAGGACCTGAACGTGCATCAGGACGCCCATAAGGGCTGCATCCTCAACAGCCGCGTGCTGTGGACCTTCGCCACGGCTGCCCGCGTGCTGGGGGAGGACAAGTACCTCGATTATGCCCGCCATGCCCTGCGCTTCATGGAGCGCTTTGAGGATCATGCCAGGGGCGGCGTGTACTGGTCGGTGAATGCCTCCGGATTCCCGCTGGACAAGACCAAGCACACCTACTGCCAGGCGTTCGCCATCTATGGTCTGGCGGCTTACATGCGCGCGGCGGGCAAGGCGGATCCCCTCTACTACACCGCCCGGGAGCGTGCCTTCCGCCTGTTCAATGTGATCGAAAACAACTGCTCCGACGAGGGCGGCTACGGCGAGGCCTTTGAGCCGGATTTCGTGCCGGTGGGCAACGAGAAGCTCTCCGACAACCCCAAGCTGATGGAGCGCGGCGAAGTGGCCGAGCGCACGATGAACACCCTGCTCCACGTGCTGGAGGCTTACGCGGAGTTCTACCGTGCGGTGCCGGATGAGGCGATCCGTCAGGCGGGCGTGAAGTGCCTGGAGCGCTTCCTGAACGTCATGTACAACCAGCCGGAGCGCCGTCTGGAGGTCTTCTACGCCAAGGATTACCGGAGCCTGCTGGACATGCAGAGCTACGGACACGACATCGAGGCCAGCTGGCTGATGTGGGACGCTGTGGAGGCCCTCATCCCCGAAGACGAGCGCGCCCCCTACCGCGACATGTGCATCACCCTGGCGGAGGCAACCTGCGAGCGCGCCTTCACCGATCACGGCATGGAAAACGAGATCGTCGAGGGCGAGGTCGAGCATACCCGCGTGTGGTGGGTGCAGGCCGAGACCATCCTGGGCTTTGCCGAGGCGCACAAGCTCACCGGCGATCCGGTGTGGATGGAGCGCGTCGCTCAGCAGTGGGAATACGTCAAGAATGTGATCTCCGATCCCCGCGAGGGCAGCGAATGGTACTGGTCCACCGATGAGAACGGCGTGCCCACCAACAAGCCCATCGTTGAGGAGTGGAAGTGCCCCTACCACAACGGCCGCATGTGCCTGCGGATGATCGAGAACGCATAAGGAGTGCCTGTCATGACCGAAATCATCATCAAGGACAACCTTCTCCACCTCCGCAACGACCACATTTCTTACATTATTTATGTCCTGGAGGGCGGCGTTCCCGCGCACCTGTACTTCGGCAAGCGGGTCGAAAGCCTCAACCCCGCCGCCATCCTGCGCCACTACGACCTGCCCACCGACGGCAAGTGGTGGCCCCACAACTGCGCGCTGGATCACACGCCCCATGAGTACCCCTCCCACGGGCTGGGCGACCTGCGCGAGGGCGCGCTGACCATCAGGCAGAAGGACGGCACCCGCTCGGCGGATCTGCGCGTCACCGGCTGGGAGGTCGTTGACGGCAAGCCCGGCATTCCCGGATTGCCCGCCACCTTCGGCGACAACGCCAAAACGCTGCTGCTGCACCTGAAGGACGAGCTGATCGGCCTGGAGGCCACGCTGAGCTACTCCCTCTTTGACGACGTGGCGGGCGTGGTACGCTCCGTGAAGCTGCACAATGCTTCCGACGCGGAGCTGCACATCGAGCGCGCCTACAGCCTCTGCCTGGAGCTGCCCGACAGCCGCTATGACCTCATCACCCTCACCGGCGCCTGGAGCCGCGAGCGCGAGATGTTCCGCCGCCCGCTGGTGATGGGCGAGCAGGGCGTCAGCTCCCTCAAGGGCGCGACCAGCCTGCATGCGTCCAACATGCTTTTCCTGGCTCGTCCCGAAACCACCGAGGAGCGCGGCGAGGCCATCGGCGCGGCGCTGGTGTACTCCGGCAACTTCAAGGCCAGCGTGCATGTGGATCCAGGCCGCAACAGCCGTGTGTTCCTGGGCATCAACGATGTGGACTTCGGCTGGAAGCTGGCCCCCGGCGAGACCTTCCACACCCCCGAGGCCGTCACCGTGTACTCCGACAGCGGCCTGGGCGGCATGAGCGCTCAGTTCCACCGCGTCTGCGCAGAGCATCTGGTGCGCGGCAAGTTTGCCAAGGCGCCCCGGCCCATCCTGCTGAACAACTGGGAGGCCACCTACTTCGGCTTCAACGAGGAAAAGCTGCTCAAGATTGCCCGCACCGCCGCTGATGTGGGCGTGGAGCTCTTCGTGCTGGACGACGGCTGGTTCGGTCATCGCGACAGCGACGATTCCTCCCTGGGCGACTGGTACGTCGATACCCGCAAGCTGCCCAACGGCATGCGGCACCTGACCGATCAGGTGCATGCGATGGGCCTGAAGTTCGGCCTCTGGTTCGAGCCGGAGATGATCTCTCCCAAGTCCGACCTGTACGAAAAGCATCCCGAGTGGGCCATCCACATTGCCGGCCGCGAGCCCATCCAGCAGCGCCAGCAGCTGACCCTCGATCTGTCCCGCGAGGACGTGCAGGACTACGTTTATGAGTGCGTTGCTTCCCACCTGCGGGAGGACGGCATTGACTACGTCAAGTGGGACATGAACCGCAACTTCTCCAACATCGGCTCGGCGCTGCTGCCTGCCGATCAGCAGAAGGAGCTGCCCCACCGTTACATGCTGGGCTTGTACCGCGTGCTGGAGAAGCTGGTGAACGCCTTCCCGGATGTGCTGTTTGAGTCCTGCTCCTCCGGCGGCGGACGCTTCGACATGGGCATGCTGCACTACATGCCCCAGACCTGGACGTCCGACAACACCGACGCCCTCTGCCGCTGTCAGATCCAGTATTCCACCTCCCTGGTGTTCCCGCCCTTTGCGATGGGCAGCCATGTGTCCGCGGTGCCGAATCACCAAACCGGCCGCATCACCCCCATCGGGACCCGCGGCAACGTGGCCATGTCCGGCTGCTTCGGCTACGAGCTGGACCTGAACACCCTTTCCGCCGAGGATATCGAAACGGTGCGCCAGCAGGTGAAGCGCGTCAAGGAACTGCGCAACACGCTGCTCTACGGCGACTTCCATCGCCTCCTGTCCCCCTACGAGGGCAACGATACCGCGTGGATCACGGTGAGCAAGGACAAGAGCGAGGCGGTCTTCATGCTGACCCGCGCGCTGGCGAAGTCCGGCACCGCGCCCGTCCTGGTGAAGCTGCGCGGCCTGGACGAAAACAAGGTTTACACCGTCCTGGAGACCGGCGAGAGCTACTCCGGCTCCGAGCTGATGAACCTGGGCGTGAGTGTGCGTCTGCCCTGGGGCGACGCGGCTTCCGTCAGCTGGACGCTGAAGGCGGAATGAATCATCAATGTGTGAAAGGAGGCGAAGCCTCTTGGGTGTGACCATGCGTGACCTGGGCAAGCGCCTGGGCGTGAGCGCGGTGACGATATCGAAGGCCCTCTCCGGCAAATCCGGCGTGAGCGAGGAAATGCGGCAGCGCATCATCGCCATGGCGGAGGAGACCGGCTACATCAACCCCAAGCAGCCGGTTCCGGCGAAGACCGGGCTGGACGTGGGCATCCTCGTGCCGGACGCCTTCTTTTCCAACGATACCTTCTACGCCATGTTCTACAAGCAGCTGCTGCAGACGCTGACGGAGGCCGGCCACTTCGGCATCCTGGAGCTGATCGGTGAGGACATGCAGCGCACGATGCAGCTGCCCAACCTCCTGCGCAGCGACAAGGTGGACGCGCTGATCCTCCTGGGCCAGCCGCAGGAAGCCTACGCGGGCTGGCTGGCAGGACAGGCGGTG
This sequence comes from Clostridia bacterium, assembly GCA_017513475.1. Lineage (GTDB taxonomy): Bacteria > Bacillota > Clostridia > Christensenellales > Aristaeellaceae > UBA11524. Next base: position 987 of record JAFXFR010000059.1, on the reverse strand, counting down.
CCGGTGGTGGCGCTGGACTTCCACTATCCCAATCTTCCCATGGATGCGGTGGTGGGCGACAGCGTCAGCGGCGCGGCGGAAATGACCCGCCACCTGATCGCCCGGGGCCACCGGGACATCGGCTTCCTTGGGAATGTCAAGGCCACCAGCTCCATCATGGAGCGCTACCTGGGCTTTACCTCGGAAATGCTCCGGCACGACCTGCCCATTCGCCCCGAATGCATCCTCCCGGACCGGAACGAGGCCAATGTCATCCTGCCGCCCGACCTGCCGGAGAGGATGCCCACCGCCTTCGTCTGCAACTGCGACGTGGTGGCCCGGCCCTTCATCGACCAGCTGCAAAGGAGCGGCTATCGTGTGCCGGAGGACGTCTCCATCGTCAGCTATGACGACTTCAACAACGTGCCCGGCTCGCTGCCGCTGACGACCTTCCGGGTCGATACGGACGCGATGTGCCGCATCGCCGTCGGCTGCGTGGAAGATCGCTGCCGGGGCGAAAACAAGCCCTTCTCCCGCATCGTCGTGGGCGGCGAGGGCGTCTACCGTGACTCTGTTTCCCCTTTGTGACCCCACAATAAGTATAGAAAGAGGTAAACCGACATGTCTGTGAAGATTCTTGGCTGCAACTCCCTCCCCAACATCCCCTGGCAGGACAAGCCCGCTGACCTGAAGACCTCTGCCCCTGTGTGGCGCTACACCGGGAACCCCGTCATGGGCCGCAACCCCGTGCCGGAAATCGCCCGCATCTTCAACTCCGCCGTGGTGCCGTGGGAAGACGGCTACATCGCGGTGCTGCGCGGCGAGCAGGTCAACGGCGTGCCCCATGTGTACCTGGGCCACTCCAAGGACGGCATCCACTGGGACGTGGAGCGCAACAAGGTGCCCTTTGTGGATGAGAACGGCAACCCCAAGATGCCCCACTACGCCTACGATCCCCGTCTGGTGAAGGTGGACGACACCTACTACATCATCTGGTGCACCGACTTC
>JAFXFR010000058.1 GCA_017513475.1 Clostridia bacterium | reverse complement strand
CTTGCTGTCCTCGGCCAGGCGCATGACGCGCACGCCCTGGGTGTTGCGGCCGCACAGGCGCACGTCCGCCGCGGGGGTACGGATGATGGTGCCGTCGTCGGTGATGAGCAGGATGTCCTCCTCCTCGTGCACCAGGAGCAGCGCGGCCAGGTCGCCGGTTTTCTCGGTCAGGTTGATGGCGCGGATGCCCTTGCCGTTGCGGCCCTGCTCGCGGTACTCGTCGGGGCTGGTGCGCTTGCCGTAGCCGCCCTCGGTGATGGCCAGCACGGTCGCGCCCTCCTCGATGGGCGCCATGTCGATGACGATGTCGTCCTCGGCGAGCTTCATGGACTTCACGCCCATGGAGGCGCGGCCCATCGGGCGGATGTGCGATTCACTGAAGCGGATGCACATGCCCTTGCGGGTGCCCAGGAGCAGCTCGTCCTCGCCGGAGGAAAGCTCCACGCCGATCAGCTCGTCGCCCTCCTTGAGGACGATGGCGATCAGGCCGTTCTTGCGCAGGTTGCGGAACTCCTCGAAGGGGGTCTTCTTGATCATGCCCTCGCGGGTCGCCATGACGATGTTGTACTCCGTCTTGTCGCTGCCCTTGGGCACGGGCACCATGCGGGTGACCTTCTCGCCCGAGCCGATTTGCAGCAGGTTGACCATCGCCGTGCCGCGGGCCTGACGGCCTGCCTCGGGGATCTGGTAGCACTTGATCATGTACACGCGGCCCAGGTTGGTGAAGAACATGATCTCGTCATGGGTGCCCACGACGCGCATCTGCACCGCGTAGTCCTCGTCCTTGGTGGTCATGCCGGTCACGCCGCGGCCGCCGCGGTTCTGGCTGCGGTAGGCGGACTTGCTGATGCGCTTGATGTAGCCTTCCTTGGTCATGGTGACGACCATGCCCTCCTCGGCGATCAGGTCTTCCACGTCGATCTCGCCGTCGATGGTGGTCAGCTCGGTGCGGCGCTTGTCGGCGAACTTGTCCTTGATGGCGAGGATCTCAACCTTGATGACCTCCATCAGCTTGGCTTCGTCCGCGAGGATGCCCTGCAGGCGCAGAATTTCGACCTGCAGCTCGTCGAATTCGGACTGCAGACGGTCGCGCTCCAGACCGGTCAGGCGGGCCAGACGCATGTCCAGGATGGCCTGAGCCTGCTTCTCGGAGAACTCGAAGCGCTCGATCAGCGCGGTCTTGGCGGTGGAAGTGTCCTTGCTGCCGCGGATGATGGCGACGATCTCGTCGATGTGGTCCAGGGCCTTCAGCAGGCCCTCCAAAATGTGGGCGCGGGCCTGGGCCTTGTTCAGCTCGAAGCGGGTGCGGCGGGTGACGACGTCCTTCTGATGCTCCAGGTAGTAGTACACCATGTCGCGCAGGGGCAGCACCTTGGGCTGGCCGTTCACCAGCGCCAGCATGTTCGCGCCGAAGGTCTCCTGGAGGCTCGTGTGCTTGTACAGGAAGTTCAGCACCACCTGGGGGTAGACGTCCTTCTTCAGCTCAATGACGATGCGCATGCCCTCGCGGTCGGACTCATCGCGGATATCGCTGATGCCCTCCACACGCTTCTCGTGCACCAGCTCTGCGATCTTCTCCACCAGTCGGGCCTTGTTGACCTGATAGGGGATCTCGGTGACGACGATGCGGCAGCGGTTGTTGGGCATCTGCTCGATGTTGGTCTTGGCGCGCACCTCGATGCGGCCGTGACCGGTGTAGTATGCCTCGCGGATGCCCCTGCGGCCCAGGATGATGCCGCCGGTGGGGAAGTCGGGGCCCTTGATGTGCTCCATCAGGTCGTCGATGGTGCAGTCAGGGTTGTCGATCATGCAGATGACGCCGTCGATCACCTCGCCCAGGTTGTGGGGCGGGATGTTGGTGGCCATGCCGACGGCGATGCCGCTGGAGCCGTTCACCAGCAGGTTGGGGAAGCGGGCCGGCAGCACGGCAGGCTGCATCAGCGTCTCGTCGAAGTTCGGGTAGAAATCCACCGTGTCCTTCTCGATGCCGTCCAGCAGGTGAGGGGTCAGCTTGGTCATGCGGGCTTCGGTGTAACGCATGGCGGCCGCGCCGTCGCCGTCCACGGAGCCGTAGTTGCCCTGGCCGTCCACCAGGCAGTAGCGGATGTTGAAGGGCTGGGCCAGGCGGACCATCGCGTCATACACGGAGGAGTCGCCGTGGGGGTGGAACTTACCCAGCACGTCGCCCACCAGACGGGCGGACTTGCGGTAGGGCTTGTCGGGGGTCATGCCCAGCTCGTGCATATCGTACAGAATACGGCGGTGCACGGGCTTGAGGCCGTCGCGCACATCCGGCAGCGCGCGGTCAATGATAACGGCCATGGCGTAGGAAATGAAGCTCTTCTTCATCTCCGCTTCCAGATTGACCGGGATAAGCTTGTCTTGAATGTTGCTCATGATCTATCTCCATCAAAACACTTTAACACTTGGGGCCCGAAGGGGTGCAGGGGGTGATCGGAAAGCCCCCTGCCCGCGCCGCAGCGCGGAACCCTGCGTGCAGTGAGCATCACCAGCATATGAATGATCAGATATCCAGATCCTTCACCAGATCCGCGTTCTCCTCGATGAACTTGCGTCTCGGTTCGACCTGATCGCCCATGAGCAGGGTGAAGATCTGGTCGGCCTCGGCGGCGTCCTCGGGGGTGATGCGCATCATCGTGCGGGTCTCGGGGTTCATGGTGGTCATCCACAGCTGCTCGGCGGACATTTCGCCCAGGCCCTTGTAGCGCTGGATCTCCGGCTTGGGGTCGCGGCCGATCTCGTCCAGCAGGGCCTGCAGCTCGTCGTCGTTGTACACATACTTCTCGAACTTGCCCTTGGTGACCTTGTACAGCGGCGGCATGGCGGCGTAGACGTAGCCCTTTTCCACCAGCGGACGCATGTAGCGGTAGAAGAAGGTCAGCATCAGGATGCGGATGTGCGCGCCGTCCACGTCCGCGTCGGTCATGCAGACGATGCGGTGGTAGCGCAGCTTGCTTTCATCGAATTCATCGCCGAAGCCGCAGCCGAAGGCCGTCAGCATGGACTTGATCTCGTTGTTGCCCAGCGCCTTGTCCAGGCGGGTCTTTTCCACGTTGAGGATCTTGCCGCGCAGGGGGAGGATGGCCTGGAAGTGACGGTCGCGGCCCTCCTTGGCGGAGCCGCCTGCGGAGTCGCCCTCGACGAGGAAGATCTCGCACTTCGAGGGGTCGCGCTCGGAGCAGTCCGCCAGCTTGCCGGGCAGGGAAGCGCTCTCCAGCACGGTCTTGCGGCGGGTGGCCTCACGGGCCTTGCGGGCGGCCTCACGGGCACGCTGGGCGCTCACGCAGCGCTCCACAATGCTGCGGGCCACGCTGGGATTCTCCTCCAGGTAGGTGCCCAGGGCTTCCTTCACCAGGTCGTTGACGATGCCGCGCACATGGCCGGAGCCGAGCTTGGACTTGGTCTGGGATTCAAACTGGGGGTCCTCCATCTTGACGGAGACAACGGCGGTGAGGCTCTCCTTCACGTCCTCGGACTTGAGGTTGGGCTCGTTGTCGCGCAGCACCTTGTACTTGCGGCCGTAGTCGTTGATGGCGCTGGTGAGCGCGGTGGTGAAGCCGGTGAGGTGGGTGCCGCCGTCGGGGGTGGCGATGTTGTTGACGAAGGGGTAGATGTTCTCGTTGTAGGAGTCGTTGTACTGCATCGCGACCTCGACCAGCACGCCGTCCTTGATGCCCTCGGTGTAGATGGGCTCGGGGAAGAGCACTTCCTTGTTGCGGTTGAGGTACTTGACGAACTCCTTCAGGCCGCCCTCGTAATAATAATCGTGGACGACGGGCTCTTCGGGCCGCTCGTCGGTAAAGACGATACGGATGCCCTTGTTGAGGAAGGCCATCTCGCGCAGGCGCTTCTTGAGCACGTCATGCTCGAAGGTGACGCCCATCTCGAAGATGCCCTCCGGATTGCTTTCGGAGCGGATGTCCGGCCAGAACTGAATGATCGTGCCGGTGATCTCGGTTTCGCCGATGACCTTCAGGTCGTAGCAGATCTTGCCGCGCTCGTACTCCTGCCGGTGGATCTTGCCGTCCTGATGTACGGTGACCATAAAGTGGCTGGACAGCGCGTTCACCACGGAGGCGCCCACGCCGTGCAGACCGCCGGACACCTTGTAGCCGCCGCCGCCGAACTTGCCGCCGGCATGCAGCACCGTCAGGCAGACCTCGACCGCGGGGCGGCCCATCTTGGGATGAATGCCTACGGGGAAGCCGCGGCCGTCGTCCTTGACGGAGACCGAGCCGTCCTTGTGCAGGGTGACGTCAATGCGCTTGCAGAAGCCTGCCAGGGCCTCGTCAACGGAGTTATCAACGATCTCGTACACCAGGTGATGCAGACCGCGGGCGTCGGTGGAGCCGATGTACATGCCCGGGCGCTTGCGGACGGCCTCGAGGCCCTCCAGCACCTGGATTTGCTCCTCGCCATATTCGCCGGTGGCCTGGGTGGAATTTTCGATGTCCTGATTGAGTTCCAGTTCGTTTGCCATTTTGCACCTCAAATGCGGGTTGAAAAGTCCTGACATAAGCAGGAGGGAAGTACGTTTCTCAGTGCCGGGATGGTGAAGACACCATTCTCCCCAGCATGATGATTATATCATCTTTTGGGCCAAAAGGGAAGAGGGTTTCTTCATTAATATATCGCGCGCGCGCGAAGAAATTTGAAAATCAGAGGGATTTTTATCAAAAACCGGGAATATTTCCCCGGTGAGAAACGTCTGTATAGGTGAACTGTCGCATGCGGAGGTTGTACGGATGAAAAAGCTGACTGCCCTTCTTTGCCTCGTTTTGGCCCTTGTGAGCCTTTCTGCGTCTATGGCGGATGCTGACACGGAAACGCCCCTCTGGCCTGCCTACGACCCCGTAACGGGGCTGTGGGGGTATATCACGGAGGACGGGGCGTGGGGAATTGAGCCGCAGTGGGAGCGGGCCTACCATTTCCACGGGGGCTGTGCGATTGTGGACACCATGGACGTGCCCTCCTGGGAGGGGGAAAGCACGCAGGGTATCATTGATGAAACAGGCGCGTATCTGCTGGAACCGGAGTACAGTATTGATGATGCCTGCTGTATGTATGGGGCGGGAGAATTGTATCTGGTCAATCGGTATGATGATGAGCGTGAAAGCGGCTGGTTCAACATCCCGAACCGGTATTTCTCCGGCCTGCGCTGGACGGAATGCTATGCCACGAAGGATACGCCCTATATTCAGATCAATAACGACTACGCGGTCAGCGGCCTGGCAGACCGGGCCACGGGGGAAGTCGTCTTGCCCATGGAATATACCTATTCCGGCCTGTTTGACCAGGGCATTGAAAATGACTTCATTGTGGTGCCGCGGATCAATACCGACGGCTGTGAGCTGATCGAGATCGGCTGGGGCCCGGTGGAGCTGCCGGAGGGCGTCTACCTGGACTATGCGGTGGGCGTGTCGGACAGACTGGTGGTCTTCCGCGCAGAGGACGGCCTGTACGGCTACATCAACACCGAAGGGGAGATTGTCATTCCGGCGCAGTTTGATGCTGCCTACGATTTCCGGGACGGCTATGCCGAGGTCGGCTTGCTGGAGGAAGTGCGCACAAGCTCCATCATCGATCGCGACGGCAATGTGGTGATCTCCGGGCTGGACGTATACTACGGCATGGTGGCGGACGCACTGTTTGTGAAGTGGCCTGACGGCACCTGGGGCCTGGTGGAGACAGACGGTACCATCCGCTGCCGTCACACCCCGCCGGAAGAGGCGTACATATTATGGCTGCATGAATTCACGCAGGACGGCCCACTCTGGGTGGAGTACGCCCTGAGCGACTGGGAATACACCTGGGGCCTGATGTCCCGCGAGGGCGAGCTGCTGGGCGAGCCGCAGTGGACGCAGGTTTTCTGTCGTCAGCCGGAGGAACCCTGGGTGACTGTGTGCGAGGGCGGTTTCTGGGACTGGGCTGATTATGTGGGCACCTGGGGTTATGCGGATGCATACGGCAACATCGTGCTGCCCGTCCGGTATGCGGAAGCGGAGCTCTTCCGGGGCGCACTGGCCCGCGTCCGGTTTGACGCATCCACCGAGGGCTACATCAACCGCTCCGGCGAGGTGGTGTATTCCTGGCCCATGCCGGAGGGACGGTAAAGATGCGGTAAATCCTGCATCGGGCGGAGGCGTCCCATTGACCTTACAGGAAAAGTACGGTATAATGCAAACAAAGGCGAATCGTGCGCAGCGTGCTGCTGCGTTTCAGGAGGTATCTATGAATCGGCAAAGAAACTGGCTACGCCGCAAGCCTGAGTCCATGCTGGACTGGCTGCTGATCACTTGTGCTGCCATTACGTTTTATATGATCCTCAACAAGGGTGGTTTTGTGCTGAACACGCTGGAGGGCGTGGGCGATATTCTGGCGCCCTTCGCCGGCGGCGTGGTGATTGCCTACGCCATCAACCCCATTGATTCCTGGCTGATGAAGGTGATCTTCCGCAAGAACAGGAAGCTGCATTGGCTATCGATGCTGCTGAGCTACCTGTTTGCTCTGATTGTGGTGATCGGCCTGATCTTCCTGATCGTGACGCAGGTGTTCGATTCCATGAAGACCTTCGCCAGCAATCTGGGCGGATATACGAAGAACCTGGAGGCTGCGCTGCTCGCCCTGACCGAGCGCTGGCCTGAACTGCAGCCTTATCTGGCAACGGCCATTGACTACGTGCAGGACCTGTCCGCGATCGTCAGCGATCTGCTGAAGATGGCCATCAACTACGTCCCGCAGCTGATGAGCTACTTCTCAGACGTGACCAGCACCTTCGTGGCGGTATTCACGGCCGTGGCGTCCTCCATCTACCTGCTGACGCAGAAGAACAAGCTCCTGCGGCATGCGCGCATCCTCACCCGGGCGTTCCTGCCCCGCAATGTGGCGGAAACCACCCTGCGCATCTGCCATACTGCCAACAAGAACCTTTCCGGATTCTTTACCGGCAAGATCATCGATTCCGCCATCATCGGCATACTGACCTATGTGTGCATGCTGATTTTCGGCATGCCCTACGCGCCGCTGATCTCCATCATTGTGGGTATTACCAACATTATCCCGGTGTTCGGCCCCTTCATCGGCGCAGTTCCCGGCATCATCATCCTGCTGTTCCTGGAGCCGATGAAGGCGTTGGGCTTCGCGGTGCTGATCCTCGTCATCCAGCAGCTGGACGGCAATGTCATCGGCCCGAAGATCCTGGGCGATTCCATCGGTATTTCCGCACTGTGGGTGCTGTTCGCCATCGTGGTCTTCGGCGATCTGTTCGGCCTGGTGGGCATGGTCATCGGCGTGCCGGTGTTTGCCACCCTGCTGGGTCTGGTGAAGGAATTCGCCGAGTGGTGCCTGCGCTATCGCGGCATTGACAAGGAGGGCCGACCGCTCAACGAGGACGGCAGCGAGCTTCCGCCCTCCGAACCTGCGGAGCCCGAGGAGAAGCCTGCGCCGCTGATGGAAAAGATCAAGCAGAACGTGCAGCAGAAGATCAGAAACAAACAGAATCGCCGTGCACAGAAGTAAAGCGGTAATATAATGGCCCGGAGGAAGTACCTTCGGGTCTTCGTGATTCAGGGAGGTACCTGTGAAGCAGATCATCACCATCCAGCATACGCAATCCATTCACCACACAAACGGTATGGTGGGCTCCTGGACGGACTGGCATCTGACCGATCTGGGCCGCGCCCAGGCGGAGCGCATCGCGCAGCGGCTCCTGCCGCACCTGCAGGGGAAACCGTGGACGCTGTACACCTCCGACCTGCTGCGGGCCCGGGAGACTGCCGCGCCCCTTGCGGAAAAGCTCGGCGTGACGCCGATCCTGCGGCCGGAGCTGCGGGAACGAAATCTCGGCCCGGCGGTGGGGAAGAGCGTGCAGTGGCTGCGGGAGAACCTCGAAATGCAGGAGCGCACCGTGGATGATCGCTTGTTCCGCGATGCGGAATCAAGGCGCGATGCCTGGAACCGCCTGCAGCCGCTGTTTGACGAGATCCTGGCCAGCGAGGATGAGAACATCATTCTCGTCAGCCACGGCGACCTGCTGTCAATTTTCAACGTCATGTGGCTGGGCCTGCCGGTGGAGGCAATGAACGGCCTCGACCTGTTTGGTATGGCGGGCGGCGTGAGCTTTTTCCACGTCGCGGAGGATCGCGCCGACCCCGGCACGACCAAGGGCAAACGGGTCATCCGCAGGTTAAGCGACATGAGCTTTGTGGCGGAATAAAGCAAGGCCGTCGGAGAGCCTTCGGCTCGTTTGTGTCCGGCGGCTTTTGAGATTCAGGCAGGAAAACGGGCTTGAATGGCGAATGCTTATTCTCATATCAGAAAACGCTGCAACGGAGGCCCTCATGGAACAAACAACCTTCTTCACCCAAGACAATTCCTCCCAGCCCCTGGCCTCCCGTCTGCGTCCGCAGAACCTCGAGGAATTTGCCGGGCAGACCCATCTCCTCGGCCCGGGGAAGGTGCTGCGCCGGCTCATCGAAGGGGACGCGGTGTCCTCGATGATCTTCTGGGGTCCGCCCGGGGTGGGAAAGACCACCCTGGCCCGCATCATCGCCAACCGGACGAAGTCTGCGTTTATTGACTTCTCCGCCGTCACCAGCGGTATCAAGGAGATCCGCACGGTGATGCAGCAGGCGGAGGACAACCGCCGCTTCGGCGAGCGCACGATCGTCTTTGTGGACGAGATCCACCGCTTCAACAAGGCTCAGCAGGACGCGTTTTTGCCCTTTGTGGAAAAGGGCAGCATCATCCTCATCGGCGCAACGACGGAGAACCCCTCCTTTGAGGTCAACAGCGCGCTTTTGTCCCGGTGCAAGGTGTTTGTGCTGCAGGCGCTGAAAACGGAAGAGCTGGTGGCGCTCCTGCGCAGGGCGCTGACGGATGAGCGGGGCTTCGGCGGACAAACCGTTCACATGCCGGACGAGCTGCTGGAGGCCATTGCGGTCTTCTCCAACGGCGACGCGCGCACGGCCCTGTCCACGCTGGAGATGGTCGTCCTCAACGGCGATGTGCAGCCCGACGGCTCCACCGTCGTGACGGAGGAAACGGTACTGCAGTGCACGTCGAAGCGCTCGCTGCTCTACGACAAGAAGGGCGACGGCCACTATGACCTGATCAGCGCGCTGCACAAGTCCATGCGCAACTCCGACCCGGACGCGGCCGTCTACTGGATGGCCCGCATGCTGGAGGGCGGGGAGGATCCGCTGTACATCGCGCGGCGGGTGACGCGCTTTGCCTCCGAGGACATCGGCATGGCGGATCCCCGGGCGCTGGAGATCGCCGTGGCGGCGTACCAGGCCTGCCACTTCATCGGCATGCCGGAGTGCTCCGTCCACCTGACTCAGGCGGTGGTGTACATGTCCATGGCGCCCAAGTCCAACGCGCTGTATGTGGCCTATGAGTCCGCGAAGAAGGACGCCGCCAGCCAGATCGCCGAGCCGGTGCCGCTGCAAATCCGCAACGCCCCGACCGCGCTGATGAAGCAGCTCGATTACGGCAAGGGCTACCAGTACGCCCACGATACCAAGGAGAAGCTCACCGCCATGGAATGTCTGCCGGACAGCCTGCGCGGCAAGGAATACTACCGCCCCACCGACGAGGGCCTGGAGGGCCGCTACAAGCAGCGGCTGGACGAGATCAAGGCGTGGAAGGCCAAGGCCCGTCAGGCGGCGAAGAAGAAGGAACAATGAGCATGAGCAGAATCCTGTGCTCCACCGGAGCCATCCTCACAAGGCGCAACAACCGCGACTACACGCAGCTGCGTACGATCGTGCCGCAGATGAAGTGCGACGGCATCGAATTCATGATGTACGAGAGCTGGTATGCAGGCCACATTGAGGCGCTGAAGATGGCGCTGGCGGACTATTCCGTCCCCGTGTTCCACATGACCAAGCACATCGGCGAGCGGGTCAGCCTCGGGCAGATGGAGGAGGCCGTACCCCTGTTCCGCGCGGACTGCGAGCTGGCGGTAGATATCGGCGCGAAGCTGCTGGTGCTGCACCTGTGGTCGGGCCGTGCGTCCGATCAGCACATCGAGCGCAACATCGCGGCGTACCCTGTGCTGCGGGCCATCGCGGAGGAATACGGCCTCCTCCTCACCGTGGAGAACGTGCTGTGCAACACCCGCGACCCCATGACCCACATGCGCGCGCTGGCGGATGCCTACCCCGACATCGCCTTCACCTTCGACACCAAGATGGCGGCCTTCCACAGCCAGGAAGAGGCGCTGTACAAGCCGGAAAACGCCTGGCTCTGGCCGCATATCCGGCACTTCCACGTCAACGACTACGCCGGCGGCCACATGGACTGGGACAACATGAGCGTCAAGGCGCTGGGCAAGGGCCATATCGACTTTGACAGGTTCTTCGCCTTTGTGCGGGAGATGGGCTATACCGGCGATTTCACCTGCGAGGCCACGGCGGTCAACGAGGATGGCTCCATCCGCTATGACGAAATGAACGCCAGTCTGGAACGGATCAGAAAGGAGACAAGGGAATGAAGCTGGGAATCCTGTGCGCCGGAGACCGGGAGCTGGCGCCCTTTCTGCCGATGCTGACAGAGACGGTCCGGAGCCGGAAGGCCCTGCTGACGGTGCACGAAGGCTGCCTGGACGGCCTGGAGACGGCAACGCTGTATTCCGGCGTGTGCAAGGTCAATGCAGCCATAGCGGCCCAGGTGCTGATTGATGGGTATGGCTGCGATGCCATCATCAATGCCGGAACTGCCGGCGGGATGGACAAGTCCCTTGACCTGTTCGACACGGTGGTGGGCACGGAGGTTGTCCATCATGATGTGGCGGATCACATCCTGACCGGTTTTCACCCCTGGCTGGCGGAAGCTGTTTTCCCTGCGGATGCAGGCTTACTGACGGCTGCGCGGCGTGCGGCGGAGGGCTTGCGGCATGTGCGCTTCGGCCGGATGGCGACGGGGGAAGCCTTCATCACCGATGACGGACGGGCGGAGATCAGCGCCCGCTTCCATCCGATGAGCGTGGATATGGAGTCTGCTGCGGTGGCTCAGGTCTGCCATGCGTACGGCGTGCCCTTCCTCGCGATCCGGACGATGACCGACACACCGGTGCACCGGGGGCTTGGGGCCTTTGAAGAAAACTGCGACCGGGCTGCGGCGGTCACGGCAGATTTTGTCCGCAGGATGATTCCCCTGCTGAAGGAGGCTAACTGATGAAGCTGCTCTTTATTTTCGGCGCCCACGCGGCGGGCAAGATGACCGTGGGTCAGGCGCTCAGCCGCATCACGCCCATGAAGCTCTTCCACAACCACATGACCATCGAGCCGGTGATCGAGCTCTTCGGGGCGTACAACGGCGCGGTGACGGAACGGCTGCGTCAGGTGGTCTTCGAGGAGTTCGCCAAAACGGACAACTACGGGATTATCTTCACCTTTATCTGGGCCTTCGACGTGCCCTACGACACGGAGTACGTCCGCAATCTGACCAGGCTCTATGAGGACGCGGGTGCGCAGGTGGACTATGTGGAGCTGATCGCGCCCCAGGACGTGCGTCTTGTCCGCAACCGCACGGAGAATCGCCTGAAGGAGAAGGCCTCCAAGCGGGACGTGGCGCTGTCCGAAATGCGGATGCTGGACGCCGAGGAACGCTATCGCTGCGTCTCCGAGCCGGGGGAGGTTTGCGAGAAGCTGGGCTGCGCGCCGGAACGCTACCTGCGCATCGACAATACTGAATTGTCCCCGGAGACGGTTGCGGAGCTGATTGCGAACCACTTCGGCTACAACAGAAAGTGACACACAAGCACTTCGTTTGCATAGGTTGAAGCAGCGAGGGGATCGCCCTCCGCTATCATCGAAAACAAGGAAGTGCTTTTTGCATGAACAATAAATGTGGCTGCGGCTGCGAGCCTGGCTTTGTGCCGGTGAGCGGCAACTGGGATTTCAACATGGACGGCGGCTGCCAGCCGGGCTCCGGCCGCCAGCCGGGCTCCGGTTGCCAGCCGGGCTCCGGTTGTCAGCGTCAGCGGCAGAACCGCTGCAATGCCTGCGAGACTGCGGAGACCAACGGCAGACGTAATCGCCAGGCGGAATGCGCTGATCGTAACGCCTGCCAGAAGAACACCTGCACCGGCCGTGCGGACTGCACCTGCGAGAACTGCATGCGCCGCCGGGAGGCCGACTGCAACAACTGCGGCGAGCAGAAGAACAAGGCAGACAACCGCGGCGTGGGCATCATGTGGGCGAAGGCGCAGGAGATCGACGATGTGTACGACTGCGGCCGTGCGCTGAAGGCCGGCACGCTCTACCCGGAGCTCCACAAGCCCCTGAACGGCTACTGGCCCTGCGAGGCGGAATGCGGCGACAAGTGCCAGCAGATCGCATTCGCCATGTGGGAACTGCGGCTCTATCTCAACACCCATCCCAACGACAAGGAAGCCCTCATGATGCTGCACAAGCTGCAGGAAAACTGCTGCGAGCCCAATTACGCCACGACCTTCCTGGAGGAAGTCTGCTGCAGCGACGGTACGCGCAATCCTGCCTGGCGCTGGACGCGCGATCCCTGGCCCTGGGAATATGAAGCCAACTGCGGCTGCTGACGGTGAAGGAGGGAAACGAGCATGTTTGTGTATGAAAAGAAGCTGCAATACCCCGTGCGCATTGCCCGGCCCGATCCGAAGATGGCGGCGCGCATCATCAGCCAGTACGGCGGCCCCGATGGCGAGCTGGGCGCGTCCCTGCGCTACCTGAGTCAGCGCTTTGCCATGCCCTGCGGCGAACTGAAGGGGCTCCTGACCGACATCGGCGTGGAGGAGCTTGGCCACCTGGAAATCGTGGGCGCGATGATCCAGCAGCTGACCCGGAACCTGAGCTGCGACGACATCAAGAAGGCCGGCTTTGACGCCTACTTTGTCGATCACGGCGCGGGCGTGTACCCCACCAGCTCTGCGGGTATGCCCTACCACGCGGCGGGCATGCAGTCCAAGGGCGACCCGCTGACCGATCTGCATGAGGACATTGCAGCAGATGCTGCAATCATGCAGGAACAACAAGACCCCAAATCAGGCCTGAAAAACGGCTGAAATACGAATGTTGGGACAAGCTTTCTCACGCATTGTTCGCAAATGAAGGAGCCGCCCTCTGCACAGGCAGTACGGCGGCTCTTTTGCGTTTCGTGGGTAAAAACAGTGAAGGCAGGGCGGCTTGCTCATAAAGGCCTCAAACAGCGCGTCTGAGGGCGACCGGAGGCAGGGCAGGAACTTCTGCCGGGAATGAGCCGGAGCACCTCCTGGAGCCCATCCAGACGCAAATACGTGATCTTACGTCTGCGGCTGCCAGGAGGACGGAAGTCTTATCAAAGATCATATGTACCGGTGTTGCCTTTGCCAGCATCGGAAAAACCGTCGTTGGAAAATCCAACGACGGTAAAGCCGATGACGGAAAAACCAATGTCGGAAAATCCAAGGGAAATAAATACTAATATATACCCAGCAGGATAACAAGCAGCAGGATGATCCAGTTTCGCACATTCTTCCGTTTCTTATTCGTTCCATTCATCTCCTTCCGTTAAAACGTTGGATTCGTAGTATTCTCAATTCGTGATCATATCAATGCCCTTCTGAAGAGTTGCTGCGTCGATTGCTCCCACCGCCTGTGCGATCACATGTCCTTCCGCGTTGATGAAGAAGGTTGTGGGCAGAGAGTACGCACTGTAGGTTGCAGCAGCCTCTCCCGTGGTATCAAAGAATACCGGGAAATTGTAGCCGTTCTTTTCAATGAAGGCAGAAGCCGTCTCAACCGTCTCGCGTCTGCCGTCGGTCATATTGACCATGACGAAGTGAACGTCATTGCCAAGCTCGGCGTACTTTTCATTGAAATCGGGCATCTCGCTCTGGCACGGTCCGCACCAGCTCGCCCAGAAGTTCAGCACGATGGGCT
>JAFXFR010000057.1 GCA_017513475.1 Clostridia bacterium | reverse complement strand
GGCCGGAAGCCCTTTGTGAAGATCGGCATGGAGCTCTTCTACGCGGAAGGCCCCTCCATCGTCAAGGAGATCAAGGCCCGCGGCCACAAGATCTTCCTGGACCTGAAGCTGCATGACATCCCCAACACCGTCAAGAAGGCCATGGCCGTGCTGCGTCACCTGGACGTGGACATGACCAACCTGCACGCCTCCGGCACCATCGCCATGATGGAGGCTGCCAAGGAAGGCCTGACCCGCGAGGACGGCACCTGCGGCGTGCTGCTGGCTGTGACCCAGCTGACCTCCACCTCCGAGGAGCGCATGCAGAACGAGCTGCTGATCAACGCCTCCATGCCCGACACCGTGAAGAAGTACGCCCAGAACGCCAAGGCCGCTGGCCTCTCCGGCGTGGTGTGCTCCCCCCTGGAGGCTGCGCTGGTCAAGGAAGCCTGCGGCGCGGACTTCATGACCGTCACCCCCGGCATCCGCTTCGCTGACGGCGATGTGGGCGATCAGGTGCGCATCATGACCCCCGAAAAGGCCAAGGCTGCCAGTGACTACATCGTCGTGGGCCGTCCCATCACTGCGGCTGCCGACCCTGTTGCTGCATACAAGCGCTGCGTGCGCGAGTTCCTGGGCGAAGAGTGCTGAGTACTGACGTGCATTGACTGAAAGGAGATACGAAAATGGAAGCTTACAAGATTGAGTTTATCAAGTTCCTCGAGTCCGCCGGCGTGCTGAAGTTTGGCGATTTCACCGCCAAGTCCGGCCGCAAGATCCCCTACTTCATCAACGCCGGCGACATCAAGACCGGCGACCAGATCGCCAAGCTGGGCGAGTTCTACGCCCGTGCCTACCTGGAGAAGGTTGGCAACAAGCGCACCGTGCTCTACGGCCCCGCCTACAAGGGCATTTCCATCGCGGTGTCCTCCGCCGTGGCGCTGTCCAAGCAGGGCCTGGACGTGCCCTTCTTCTTCAACCGCAAGGAAGTGAAGGATCACGGCGAGGGCGGCGTGTTCGTGGGCTATGTCCCGAAGGCTGGCGAGGAGGTCGTCATCGTCGAGGACGTCATCACCGCCGGCACTGCCATCCGTGAGAGCATGGCCATCCTGGGCAATCTGGAAGGCGTGAAGGTCGCCGCTACCTTCATCATGGTGGACCGCAAGGAAAAGGGCAAGACCGAGAAGTCTGCCATGGCCGAGGTGCAGGATGAATTCGGCTTCCCGGTGTACTCCGTCGTCGACGTGTACGACATCATCGAGTACCTGGAGCAGGACGAGAAGAACGCTGAGAACGTGCAGCGCATCAAGAACTACCTGGCGATCAACGGCGCGAAGGCGTAATGAAGCAAAAGGCTCTCCCCATGGGAAAGCTCCCGCGCAAGCGGGTGAGAGGGTTCTCCTGCCATTCTCCACAGATGAACAAAAGGAGGTACATCCCTTGCGTCACTTAATCGATATTACCGACTTTACGGTTGAAGAGATCGAAGCGATCCTCGACCTGGGCGACAAGATGATCGCCGACCCGGATGCGTATAAGGAGACCCTGCGCGGGAAGATCCTGGCGACGCTGTTCTTCGAGCCGAGCACCCGCACCCGCCTCTCCTTTGAGAGCGCGATGCTCTCCCTGGGCGGCAGCGTGCTGGGTTTCTCCTCGGCGGATTCTTCTTCCACCGCGAAGGGCGAATCCCTCATGGATACCATCCAGACCGTCTCCTGCTACTCGGACATCATCGCCATGCGCTACCCCAAGGAGGGCGCGCCCATGGCCGGCAGCCTGCGCAGCATGGTGCCGATCATCAACGCGGGCGACGGCGGTCACAACCATCCCACCCAGACCCTGACCGACCTGATGACCATCCGCCGCGAAAAGGGCCGCCTCAGCAATATGGTGGTGGGCCTGTGCGGCGACCTCAAGTTCGGACGCACGGTACATTCCCTCATCGGCGCGATGAGCCGCTACGAGGGCGTCTCCTTCATCCTGATCTCCCCGCCGGAACTGAAGGTGCCTGCCTACATCACCGATGAGCTGAAGCGCAAGGAGATCCCCTTCCGCGAGGTGGAGACCATGGAGGAGGTCATGCCCGAGCTGGACGTGCTCTACATGACCCGCGTGCAGAAGGAACGCTTCTTCAACGAGGCTGACTACATCCGCCTGAAGGACACCTACATCCTTGACCCGGACAAGCTCAAGACGGCCAAGGCGGATATGTCCATCCTGCACCCGCTGCCCCGCGTCAACGAGATCTCCACCAAGGTGGACGACGATCCCCGCGCGGTCTACTTCAAGCAGGTGCGCAACGGACGCTTCGTCCGCATGGCGCTGATTTCGACCTTGCTGAACTGGAAGGAGGAAGCGTAATTCATGAACATCGACTCCATCCACTCCGGCATTGTGCTGGATCATATCAAGGCGGGCCGCGGCATGGACGTGTACCGCTTCCTCAAGCTGGACGAGCTGGACTGCCCGGTGGCCTACATCCGCAACGTGCGCTCCAATGCGCTGGGCCGCAAGGACATCATCAAGATCGACTCCGAGATCAACGTTGACCTGGACGTGCTGGGCTACATTGATCCGGGCATCACGGTCAACATCATCAAGGACGGCAAGCTGGTGGAGAAGAAGAAGCTCTCCCTGCCGGAGAACCTCATCAACGTCATCACCTGCAAGAACCCCCGCTGCATCACCACGGTGGAAAGCGCGCTGGATCAGCACTTCGTCCTCAAGGATCGGGCGAAGGGGCTGTATCGCTGCCGTTTCTGCGACGCCGAAAGAAAGTCCAAGGCGCTGCGGTAATGTAATGGGTCGAAGCCCCACTGAAAGGAATGGTTCATCATCTACGGCGGGGTAATGCCCCGCACCGCGCCAACGCGCAGGAAAGGAAGATCATCTGTATCTCGGCGTAAAGCCGGCAGCCTGTGCTGCATCCAATTCGGAAAAGAAAGGATAATGTGTTACATGATGAATAAGAAAGAGGCCGTTGCGTAAACCGGGAGGTTCGCATAGCTGGCAGCCTCCCGATCATTCAGTGAAATCGTGAAGAATGACGACGGAGGAAAAATCAAAGATGAACCGCGAAAACAAGCGCAAACAATATGACAGGCATTATTATCGCCATAACCCCTGCAACGAGGCTTTCACCTGCAAGAACTGCGGGCGGCTGTGCGTGCCGGAAGGCGCGGGCAGCGATCACCGCAACCATTGCCCCAACTGTTTGACTTCCCTCCACTTGGACATTGAACCGGGCGACCGAGAGGCTGACTGCGGCGGCCAGATGGAGCCCATCGCAGTATGGGTGCGCAAGGGCGGCGAATGGGCCATCGTTCACCGCTGCCGCGTGTGCGGATGGATATCCTCCAACCGCGTGGCTGCTGATGACAACCCCATGAAGCTCATGTCCATTGCCATGAAGCCTCTGACCAATCCGCCCTTTCCCCTGGAAAAAATCGAGGAGATGACGGAGAACATGGGCTACGCAGGGAGTTTGCGCTGACGACAAAACAACAAAGCCCCGGAGGACGTTGCATCCTCCGGGGCGATATTTATTTCTGCTTTTCCACCTTGCAGGGCCAGAGCTCTTCCAGGGGCTTGAGGCTTTGCTGCTTGCCGCCCAGATCGATCCATTGGTCGTAGATGGCGGCGGCCTCTTCGCCGGGGATGATCACCTGGCCGGAGAACACCACATTGCCTTCCGACAGCAGCTCTACCCGGATGGGCGTATCCTTTTTCTGCTGGGCGATGGCCTTGATCAGATTCAGGCCGTTGCCCACCAGGCAGGCGGAGTAGTCTTCCATGTAGGTGCCGTCATACTCGGATTCATCATGGGTGACGGCAAGGCTGTAGCGGGTGCTGCCCACAGTCAGGCAGATCTCTTCAGCATTGTAGGGCATATCCCAGGAAACGGTGGAAATCATCAGCCGAAGGACGGTGGCGTCGGCATCCACCAGGGTGATGTATTCCACATAGGCAACGAGTTCACCGTTGAAGCCTTCGTCCACCTGGCCAAAGTAGGGCTGATTCACAGGGCGGTAGACGGTGTCGACCGAATTCGGCAGAGGTATGACGATGATGTCGGGATCGCTTTTTAGCGGGGCTGGATCGAACTCAGCAAGAGCCAGCGCAGGGAATAGGAGGCACAGACACAGGACGATTGAAAGAATGCGTTTCATATTCACACCTCCATGGAGATTGACTTAATTATACCATAGCCGGCAATCACTTTCAACCGGCAGTCCAGGGGAGAAATATGACAGCCTTGTAAATTCTGACGGAAATGGCAGGGTTTCCCGCAGGGCAATCGTTGGATTGAATAAGCGGATATTCCGCTCGGACGTGAAAGGAGGAATTCCTATGAAACGATTGCTGATGATGACCATGGTATTTGCGGTGGCGCTGATGATGCTTTTCGCCACTGCGCTGGCTGACACGCCGGCTTACAGCCCGCAGGTGGAGGCGCAGAAGCTGGCGGTTGCAGCCATGTATGAAAAATATGGATTCACTGCGCATACCATTGGCGTCTTTACGCCGAGCATCACCGTGGGGGATAACGAGACGCGGGTCTTGTTCCACTCGTACTTCCTGCCCTCCAGTCGCCTTGGTGAATATGAGGTTGTGATTCGAGGTGGCGAGGTGACCCTCGCCTGGAGCCATGACGGCAAGGACTTGTCTGCCTGGCAGCCCGGTGATCCCGAGTGTCCCTGCTGGGGGCCGGAGCAGATTCTGGCCTATGAGGCGCAGGGACTTGTTGATCGCGATAACTGGATCAAAGCATACTACGCCGAGGGCGAGGCTGCCCAAGCCGAACCTTCGTCTGTCTGGCAAGAAATGGGACTGAAGCCTGCACCGGAAGCGGAGGGGGACCTGACCCGTGACGAGGCACGTCAAATTGCCTGTGCAGCCATGATGGATGTATTCGGCCTGACGGAAGAGGATACTGAAGATCTCTATGCGGGCTGCGAAAAGGCGATTATGCTGGCCGCGGATGGACGACGGTTCCGTGAGGTGCGCTTTGCCGACAAATTCAAAGGATTCTCGTTGCTGGTGAATGCCCAGACCGGCGAGGTCTTCCACATTGAGCTCTTTGCAGGCGGCAACGGCTGACAAAAAGACCCGGCAGTCCATGACAGGATTGCCGGGGCTTTTTCTTTATAGCGTGACCTCCAGCTTGGCCGCCCGGCCGATGAAGGTGCACTCGTTGATCTGCGCGGTCTCTGCGTCGTACTCCTTGTCGAAGGACTGAAGGATGACGGTGAAGTCAGCGAGCTTCTTCACCTTGCGCAGGAAGCGGTGGTTGTTGTATTCCACCAGCATGATGACGCCGTCGATGGGGGAATGAGCGGGCACGATGAGGGCCAGGTCGCCCTGGTGAACGCGGAAGCCCCGCATGCTGTCGTCCGGTACGAGGTAGTAGAAAACCTTGTCCGGGTTGGCGCCCTCGATCTTTCCGGCGACGATGGGGAGCAGGCGGTGGTCGATGGGCTTCATGATGGCATTCATCACCGGCACATGCTTGAGGACGCTGGTCAGGGCGTCCAGCCAGATGGAGCCGCCCACATTCTTCTCCTCCGTCACATCCTTGTGACCGGAAGGCGTCTTGCCGCCGGTGGAGGCGACCAGCTCAGCTTCGGGTTCGGTCTTGGGTGCGGGGCGGGTTGCGACCGTCTTCGCCACAGGCGAACCCACGGTAGCCAGATCGACGGTGGCGGCGATATCATCCAGGGAGAAATCTGCTTCGGTCTGCTCGCGCAGGCCAATGGCCTTCAGGATGCGGCGTGCCTGGTCATCTGCAATGATTTTGGTGCCCTTTTCCACTGCGACGAGATAGCTTTCTGCTACGCCGCATTTCTTGGCAAGCTGCTTGGGGGTCAGTTTCGCGCGCACACGTTCTGTGCGGATCAAATCTCCGAGTCGGCTCAAAGGTCTTCGACCTCTTTTCTATAAAAAATTTATCGTGCTTATTGTACCGCATTTTGTGCAGCGGCGCAACCCCTTTCCCAATTTGGCTATTGACAGAGGGGCTGGACGGGTGTATACTGTGTTCCCAATATAGCTTGAAATCGACATCTGCAGTCATATTACGGGCGTACGTCCGGCTTCTGGGAAGAGTTTTGCAGCGCTGTCTGAATGCGGGAAGCGTCCGCGGTTCAGATCGCGCTTTTTTGTGTTCAGGTTCAGGCGAAAAATACGGAGGATAACATATGCCATTCATTGAAGCTCATTCCCTCGGCAAAACCTACGTACGTTATGCAGCCCCGAAGAACGGCGGAATCTCCCGGCTGTGGAGGCGCGAGAAGCAAGAGATCGAAGCCCTTTCCGACGCTTCCTTCACCATTGAGCAGGGCGAGCTTGTGGGCCTGATTGGCCCCAACGGAGCTGGAAAAAGTACCACCGTGAAGCTGCTCACCGGCATCCTGACGCCCACGTCCGGCAGCTGCACCGTGGACGGACGCACGCCCTGGGAGAACCGCAAGGAACATGTGCGCCATCTGGGCGCGGTGTTTGGCCAGCGTACCCAGCTGTGGTGGGATGTACCGATTCGGGACTCCTTCCTGCTGCTGCGGGACATCTATGACATTGACAATGTTACCTGGCAGAAGCGCCTGGATGCGCTGGTGGACGCGCTGGAACTGGAGGGCTTCCTTAATGCGCCTCTGCGTCAGCTGAGCCTGGGACAAAGGATGCGTGCAGAGCTGTGCGGTTCCCTCCTGCATGCACCCAAGCTCCTCTTCCTGGATGAGCCCACCATCGGGCTGGACGCGGTCAGCAAGCTGAAGCTGCGGGCCTTCCTGAAGGAGGAAAATGAAAAGAACGGCACCACTATTCTCCTCACCACCCATGACATGGAGGACATGCTGGCCCTGTGCAGCCGGGTGATGGTGCTGGGTCATGGCAGGCTGCTCTACGACGGGGCGCTGGACCTGCTGCTCAAGCAATACGATACCGTGCATACGCTACGGGTGGTCTACGAACAGACGCCGGATATGGGGACTCTGCCTTGCAATGTGAAGCAGGACGGTGACGCCTTCATCCTGACCTATGAGCCCGCCGTCACCCCTACCAGCGAGTTGCTGCCCCGCGTACTCTCCGCGGGCTCGGTGCGCGAAATGACCCTCAAGGAGCAGAATGTTGACGAGCTCATTGCCCGCATGTACAAGGAGCTTGCCCTATGATGACGAAGCTGAAATCATGGCGGCCGTACCTGACCGTCTTCCGCCTGCGAGCGCTGATGGAGACCCAGTACCGCGCTGCAGCCCTGGGCGGACTGGTGACGCAGGTATTCTTCGGGCTGGTATATATCTTCCTGTACACGACCCTCTACGCAGGCGGCAGCCCCGACCTGCTGCGGGATACCATCACCTATGTGTGGCTGCAGCAGATGTTCTTCCGCATGATGTTTTCCGCAGACGGCGAGCTGGGGAATCTGATCATGTCCGGCGGGATTGCCTACATGCTGGTGCGTCCGGTGGATCAGCATCGGTTCTGGGTAGCCCGCGATGTTGCCGGACGCCTGGTGGGCGCGATGATGCGCCTCATCCCCATGCTGGCGATCCAACTGATTCTCCCCAAAGAACTGCGGATCTCCCTTCCGGACGGCGCGCTGTCCTTTTTCCAGTTTGCTGTCTCGCTGATGATCGGCTGCGTATGCCTGTGCGAGCTCATGTCCATCATCGACGCGGTGACCATGAAAACCCTGGACAAGCGGGGCATATCGGCCATTCTGAACCTGACGATGATGACTTTCTCCGGCAATGTCATTCCGCTGACGCTGTTCCCCGATGCTCTGCAGACAATCATTCGTTACCAGCCCTTCGCCCAGGCGCTGGATGCGCCCATCCGCATGTACCAGCACTGTGCGACGCTGCCCCAGTGGGCGCTGACCGTCGCCGTGCAGGTGGGGTGGATCTTCATTCTGCGGGCCATCGGACGCAGCATGTGGAACCGCCGGCTCAACGACCTGATCGTGCAGGGAGGCTAACGGTATGAAATACATGATTCATGCGGTGAAGATGCTGTTCAAATCCGCAATGCAGTACCGGGCGTCCCTGGTGATGCAGGTGCTGGCCCAGTTTGTGATGACTGCCGGCGAAATGCTGGCTGTGGTGGTCTTGCTCAGCCGTTTCAAGGCCGTAGGGCATTGGGGGGCAGGGGAGATCATGTTCTTCTTTGGTGTGATGCAGGCGTCTTTTGCGCTGACGGAGCTGTTTGGACGGGGCATTACGTCCTTCCCGTGGTTTGTGCAGCGGGGTGAGTTTGATGCGCTCATCCTGCGGCCGCGGCCTTTGCTGACCCAGGTGCTGGTATCCCAGCTGGATCCCCGCAGGATCGGCGGGGTAACGGTAGGTGTGATCGCCATGCTGGTGGCGGGAAGCCGACTGAACATCACCTGGACGCTGACGAAAGCGCTCCTCCTTGCGGAGGTGGTGCTGGGCAGCATGCTGCTGGTGCTGGGCCTGTTCCTGATCGAGGCCACGATGAGTTTTTTCTCCGTCAAGTCCATCGAGATGGTGAATATCCTCACCTACGGCGGACGTACGGCCTGCCAGTATCCGGTAGATATTTTCCCCGGGGTGCTGCGATTCCTGTTTACCTACCTTGCGCCTTTTGCGATGTGCATGCATTGGCCGGTGAGTTGGGTGATCGGCGCTCCCATGCTGTCGCTGCCCACCTGGGCCTACTTCCTGACGCCTCTGGCCGGCGCAGCGTTCTTCGCACTCATGGTGCGCATCTGGTACATGGGTGTGCGCCAGTACCGCTCAACCGGCACGTAAAGCTCACATCCGACGATGGCGAAAAGGGTGTCGAGAGGGCCTGTGGCCCTTCGCGGGTCCAGGGCGGCGCCCTGGCCGTCGGAAACCTCCGCGCCGCAGCGCAAGGAAGCACGCGTCTTTCGAGAATCCTCTGGATTCGAGAAACAGCTCGCTCCGCCCCAAAGGAGCAGACTCACCCCTGTCACCCACCACCCCGAAAGGAGCGATCAACATGGAAATCACCACCGCGCGCCTCATCCTTCGCGAAATGACGGATGACGATTATGGTGCCCTCCATGCCATCCTCAATGATCCGGAGACGATGAAATACTATCCCAGGCCCTATGATGAGGACGGCGTCCGCCGCTGGATCGCCTGGTGCCGCGACAGCTATGAAAAGAACGGCTTCGGCTTATGGGCTGCCACGCTGGAGGGCGAGTTCATCGGCGACTGCGGCATCTCGCTGCAGCCCATTCACGGGGAGTGGCTGCCTGAGATCGGCTATCATATCCGCAAGGATCACTGGCGCAAGGGCTACGCCTCGGAAGCCGCAGCAGCCTGCATCCGGGTGGCCTTTGAGCACTTCGGCTTTCCGGCGGTGTACTC
>JAFXFR010000056.1 GCA_017513475.1 Clostridia bacterium | reverse complement strand
TAATAGAGAATGTTTAAAATGTGATGATAATTGTAAAACAAAGCAATGTAATGAAAGAACTGGTATTTGTAGTGAATGTGAACATGGATTTTATCCAAATCCTGAGAATCCAATTGAATGTATACCATGTGATGAAAGAGGGGCGAACCATCTGGAAGGACGGCGTGAAACAGCCCCTTTCATGCCAAATCGGGTGAAAAAAACGCTGATTGTGATAAAAATAACTTGTATACTAGTAGACAAAATGGCAAGGAATGTGCTATACTGATACCATCACCTTAGGGAGGTTTTGCCTTATGAAAATGACATTCCGCTGGTACGGTTCCGCGATCGATCCCATCCCTCTGAAGTATGTGAAGCAGATCCCCGGCATGAGCGGCCTGATGGGCCTTCTGGACAAGCCCGCCGGCGTTGTCTGGGAAGAAGACGAAATCAAGGCTCTGGTGGACGAAGTACACGCCGCCGGTCTGGAGTTTGAAGTCGTCGAGTCCGTGAACGTGCACGAGGACATCAAGATGGGTCTGCCCACCCGTGACGAATACATTGCCAACTACATCACCACCATCCGCAACCTGGCCAAGTACGGCGTGAAGGTCATCGTTTACAACTTCATGCCCGTGTTCGACTGGCTGCGCACCGACCTGGCCCGCGAGATCCCCGAAGACGGCTCCAACAGCCTGTACTTCAACGAGGTTGATCTGGGCGAAATGGGCCCCATGGAGATCGTGCGCCGCACTGCCGAGGATTCCAAGGGCTTCACCCTGCCCGGCTGGGAGCCCGAGCGTCTGGCCCTGCTGGAGACCACGCTGAAGCAGTACGAGGGCATCACCCCCGACATGCTGCGCGAGAACTACAAGTACTTCCTGGAGCGCGTGTGCCCCGTGTGTGAGGAAGTCGGCGTGAAGCTGGCCTGCCATCCCGACGATCCCGCCTGGCCCATCTTTGGCCTGCCCCGCATCGCCCACAGCCAGGAAGACTACGACAAGATCGTCAACCTGTACAACAGCCCCGCCAACACCCTGTGCCTGTGCACCGGCTCTCTGGGCTCCAACCCCGAGAACGATATCCCCGCCATCATCCGTCACTTCGGCGAGATGGACCGCATTGGCGCGATGCACGTCCGCAACGTGAAGTATCTGGGCTACCGTCACTTCCGTGAAGCGGCGCACCTGTCCTCCACCGGCGATCTGGACATGTTCGAGATCATGAAGGCGATCTACGACACCTGCCCCGACACCTACATCCGCCCCGACCATGGCCGCATGATCTGGGACGAGGAAGGCCGTCCCGGCTATGGCCTGTACGATCGTGCCCTGGGCGCCACCTACATCAACGGCATCTGGGAAGCCCTGTGCAAAATCTACGGGCAGCGTTGACGCTGCACCCAACTCGCGATTGAGTAGGCTGTTCTTTCATAGACCTACCGCGTGAGAGTTGGGGCTGTGCCTGCAGTTGACTTTCCGCGCCCTCATGGCGCGGGCAAAGAGATTGACTTAGGTGCATAATATGAATTGACGAAAATCGTGGTCAGTGGTATAGTGAGTACAACCTCACGGCCACTGGCCGCTTTTTGTACAGGAGGAGATCATATGAAGCTGACTTACCGGGGCATTCAGGACAAGGCCGCCTTTGCCGCTGCCGGGATTGCGCTGCCCAAGTTTGATTGGAAATCCATGTGTGCTGAAACCGAAAAGGCTCCCGTGTGGGTGCATTTCGGCGCGGGCAATATCTTCCGCGGATTCATCGCCGTGCTGCAGCAACGCCTGCTGAACGAGGGCCTTGCTACAAGCGGTATCGTCGCGGCGGAAACCTTCGACTATGATATCATCAATAAGATCTACGATCCCTTCGACTCCATGACCCTCATGGTCACCCTCAAGCCCGACGGGTCCACCGACAAGGAAGTCATCGCGTCCATTGCCAAGGGCATCCGCGCGGATTCCTCCGACGCAGGGGAGTGGGCGGCGCTGAAGGCCTGCTTTACAAATCCTGCGCTGCAGATGGCGTCCTTCACCATCACCGAGAAGGGCTATGCCCTCACCAACGTTAAGGGCGAAGTGATGCCCGTCGTTACCGAGGACATCGCAAATGGCCCCGACAAGGCCCGCCACGCCATGGCTGTCGTCGCTGCGATGCTGTATGCCCGCTATCAGGCTGGCGCACAGCCCATTGCCATGGTGTCCATGGACAACTGCAGCCACAACGGCGCAAAGCTGAAGGAATCCGTCACTACCATCGTGGACGGCTGGGTCGCCAACGGCTTCTGCCCGGCGGAATTTGCTGCCTGGGTGAAGGATGAGGAGCAGGTCTCCTTCCCCTGGAGCATGATCGACAAGATCACCCCCCGTCCCGCCGACGTCATCCGTGACCAGCTGGCGGAGCTGGGCGTGGAGGACATGGCGCCCGTCGTCACCACCCGCAACACCTACATTGCGCCCTTTGTCAACGCGGAGGCTCCCCAGTACCTGGTGGTGGAGGATCGCTTCCCCAATGGACGTCCTGCGCTGGAGAAGGCCGGCGTGTACCTCACCGACCGCGACACCGTCAACATGACCGAGCGCATGAAGGTCACCACCTGCCTCAACCCCCTGCACACTGCGCTGGCGGTGTACGGCTGCCTGCTGGGCTACACCTCCATCGCGGCCGAAATGCAGGATGAGCAGCTGGTCAAGCTGGTCAAGACCATCGGCTACGTGGAAGGCCTGCCGGTGGTGGTCGATCCCAAGATCATTGACCCCAAGGCATTCATCGACGAGGTGGTGGAGCAGCGCCTGCCCAACCCCTTCATCCCCGACATGCCCCAGCGCATCGCCACCGACACCTCCCTGAAGGTGCCGATTCGCTTTGGCGAGACCATCAAGTCCTACATCGCTGATCCGGAGAAGGACGTGACCTCGCTGACCGCCATCCCGCTGGCGATCGCCGGCTGGCTGCGTTACCTGCTGGCGGTGGACGACGAGGGTAATACCATGCCCGTATCCGCTGATCCGATGCTGCCTGCGCTGCAGGCGGAACTGGCCGGCGTGGAGCTGGGCAAGCCGGAATCCTGCAAGGGTAAGCTGGATGGTATCCTGCGCAATGCGCTGATCTTCGCGGTGGACCTGAAGGAAGCCGGTCTGGCGGAGAAAATCGAGGGCTACCTGAGCGAGATGCTCGCTGGCCCCGGCGCAGTCCGTGCGACGCTGAAGAAGTACCTTGGCTGATGACAACAAAAAAGGAGCCGCATTCCCGGTGAGGAATGCGGCTCCTTGTGATTACAGGAAGTGCAGTAGCTTGAGAGCATCCAGCAGGGCGTCCACCGTAACGGCGAGATTGGCCGCGATGACTAGCAGGCAGATGGTGAAGGTCATTCCGTCGTCACGGATGTCCTCGAAATAGGTCTGGATCGCATAGCCGAGGCCTACGGGTATATTCAGGAAGAATTCGCTGATGCGGTATTTCAGCGCATTCCAGCCGGGACGGAAGGAACCGCTGACCAGGCACATCATGTGGAACAGAAAGCCCATGCCAAAACCGAACACCTTGGAGGAGGCCAGATTCAGCGCGTCGGAGAAGCGGCTGTATTCGTTCATCAGCCTATTGACGATGGCGAAGAGGACCAGCGGGACGAGGATCAGCGTCAGCAGGACGGCCCAGAAGCCACGATAGGGTGGCTGGTGCTTTTCACTGCTCATGGGAATCATCCTTTCTGTATGAATGGTCTATTCTACCATCATCCCCGGGATTCGTCAATGCTGCTCAAAGAAAAACTCCCCTGCCGGAGCAGGGGAGCGATGAAGCGAATTACTTCTGAACCTTGGACAGAGCGTCCTGCACAGCGGCAATCAGAGCGGTACCGGTCATGGTTGCGCTGGAACGGGCGTCCACTTCCTTGGTAGCGGGATCCACGCCCTCAACGCCGTTGTTGGCGATGATGGCATTGATCA
Organism: Clostridia bacterium; assembly: GCA_017513475.1. GTDB lineage: Bacteria > Bacillota > Clostridia > Christensenellales > Aristaeellaceae > UBA11524. Next base: position 17,883 of record JAFXFR010000056.1, on the reverse strand, counting down.
GCGCAGGAGAGGGCGGGAAGTCGGTGCTGTTCTTGGTGACATTGATGGCAACGATCTTGTCGCCTTCCATGGTGACCGCAACTTCCAGGGCGCCGAAGGGGCACTCGCCAACGCCGGTGTAGACATTATCCTTGGCAACCGGAGCTTCCTCGGCGGGAGCAGCGGGGGCGGCGAAACCGAAGTGGATGTTCAGCAGCTCAACAGCCTTGCCGGCGGTATCGGCGGTCAGGCAGCGGCAGCGGTTGACGCGGATGGGATCGCTGAAGGCCAGGCCGGTCTTGGCGCTCCAGTTGCCGTAGGAATCCTTGCACAGCTCGGAGCCGGCAACGGACTGGGCGGGATGGGGATCGCTGCCTTCGGGCAGGTAGATGGGCAGAGCAGTGGCCTCGTACCAGGCGTACAGCTGCTTCTGCAGAGCCTTGGCGTCAGCACCCTCGCAGAACAGGCCGAAAATGGCGAAGGAGCCGCCCAGCGCGCCGCACAGGTTCTGACGGCCGTAGCCGCCAGCGCCATTAGCGAACATCTTGCTGTTCAGCAGAGCGTAGGGGCCTTCGGGATAGTGCTTGGCCAGCACGGCCAGGATGCCGCCAACGGCGCCGGCAGCGCAGCCGCCGTCGGTGCTGAAGTGCTCGTAAACAGCAGCCTGAACTTCGGCGACGTCCAGCTTCTCGTACTTCCAGGGCCACGCGGGAGCAGCGGTAGCCTCAGCAGACGCAGCAGCGGGGATGGCAGCCACGGCAGCAACGCCCAGGGCGGTTTTGCCGGCCAGCTTCAGAAAGTCGCGGCGATTGAGATTGCTCATTTTCTTGTCCTCCTAAATTGTCTCATTCGTGCATCTTGCACGACTAACATTATTATACACCACGAGGTCCAAGTTTTGCAAGGATAATTTGATAAAAATCCAACAAAATGCAGGTGCATGTTTCCTGCAGAAGCGGATCAGCCCCGCAGGGCATCCTCCAGCAAAGGCCGGAAGATGCCGCGGAATTTCTGTCGGGCCTGCTCCTCCTCCTCGGGGGAAAGCAGTCCCTGAAGGTAACGGCGGCGGATGCGCTCTGCCTCACGGCGCATCTGTCGGAGCTGGCGCTCCACATTGCCGATGGCGGTACTGGAAGTCGGGCTGTAGTTGCTGTAACGCATGTTGGACACCTCCTGATGTGTCGTCGTTTCTGCACTGCCCGCAGGAGCAAAAAAGATGCTCATATCTGCAAATGGGCAGACTTCCTCCGTGGAAGTCCAAACATTTCCAGATATGAGCATCTGCTCCTCAGGAAAGGAGCGTAAATATCGTACCATGGAGGCGTCGAAATGTCAATACCTGAGCAAGCTGCATGGACAAAAGTCTTTACTTTTTCGGCTTTATGCTGTATAATGACAAACAGTGTATTGGCGAATCATCTGTGAGGGGGGGCGACGAACATGTTCAATCTGGGCATGATGGAGCTTGTTCTGGTGCTGGCAGTGGCGTTCGTGGTCGTCGGTCCCAAGGATTTGCCTAAGGTTGCCCGGTGGATTGCCCGGCAATTCAAGAACACCAAGAAGCTTTGGCGTCAGGTCAAAGATGCAATCGGATGGGACGAACTCACCAAGGAGATCCAGGAGACCACGGATACGATTCAGTCCGTGGCAAAGGATGCGGATATCAGCGGTGAGATCCAGAAATCTGCTGACGACCTTCGTACTGTGTACGAGGATGTGCAGGAAAATGTTGCACAGGCGTCCAAGGACATCCAGGACGAACTAAAAGTATAATTTACAGGAGGTAATTGTATATGGCTAAGCTGGGTATTTTGGAGATTCTGCTGATTCTGGTGGTGGTTCTGGTGCTCTTCGGCGGCGGCAAGCTGGCCGGCGTCGGCAAGGCCCTGGGTCAGAGCATCCGCGATTTCAAGAAGGAAGTCAAGGCTGACGACGATCAGGCGGACGACCAGTAAACCATGCGCTCTGCGTGTGGAAAGGAGGGAGTCCCCTTGGCGGAGGAACAGAACAAGCAAGCGCTGGGGGAACACCTTGCAGCGCTTCGTAAAGTGCTGTTGTGGAGCATAGGCGTCATCGGTATTGCTTTTGTGGCGGTCTTCTATCTTGCTATTGATTACCTGATGGCGTTTATCACCAACCCCATCGTGGCGCGTAATATCCAGGTCATCTACACAGAAATGTCCGCAGCGCTGATGACCAAGCTGAAGGTGGCGTTCATTGCGGGCGTCGTGGTTGCCAGCCCCTTCGTGTTCTGGCAGATCTGGTCGTTCATCAAGCCTGCGTTGTATAAGCATGAGCAAAAAGCTTTCCGGCTGACCTTTGGGGCTGCGGTGATCCTTTTCCTGATGGGCGTGGCGTTCTGCTATGTCGCAGTGTATTTCCTGGCGGTGGATTTTTTCCTCATTGCCGGTGAAAACCTTGCAACGCCCATGCTGGCCATTGACAAGTATGTCAATTTCCTGTTTGGGTTTATCCTGCCCTTCGGTCTGGCTTTTGAGCTGCCGGTGGCGTTGTACATTACCACCAAGATCGGTCTGACCAACTACAAGATGCTGGCCAGCAAGCGCAAGTATCTGATCCTAGCGGTGGTGGTGATTGCTGCCTTCCTGACCCCGCCGGACGTGGTCAGTCAGATCATGCTGTCCATCCCGATTCTGCTGCTGTTTGAAATATCTCTGCTGATTTGCCGTATGGTCAAGCCCAGGGAAAAGGAAGCTGAGGAATAAGAATGACCCACCCGACAAGGGGTGGGTCTTTTTTATGCGGAGATGCTGGATTGGTGATCTGCTGATTTCCCCTCACGGTGCTGCATCCATGCAGACAGGATGACCATCATCCCCAGAAGTACCCAGGGAAGGAAAGTCAGGCTATACGCCCCAATGGCAGGGAGCAGGCCCTTCGCCACCAGTGAGATGACCACGATGGACATTGCGGCCGGGCAGATGTACACATCCCCATGAACATGAAATACGCGCCCAAGGAAGTCGCCGACAATATGCACCGCAACGCCGGCCAGCACGCCCCAACCGATATTGCCGCCGGCAGCCATGGTATAGGCTGCGCAAATGGTGATGTGATGGGTGGTGGGAACCTGTGTCTTTCCCTGCCCGAGTACCAGTACCACGCAGCTAACGGTGAAGGGAAGGAAGATGCCGTACTGCCTGAACATCTCATTACCCGAGTCGAGAATCTCTTCGGTGCAGCAGGCAGCGATCCCTGCGATCACACCTGCGCAGAGCACCATGTCAAACGGTCGGGTTATGTGGGGCTGCCAGGATTTGGCGCGGCGGTGGAAGCGGCCCAGCTGGGCGGATTCCTCATCCATTTTGCTGAAAACCTCGCGGTCCAGGAGGATTTTCAGGGTCAGCGTAATGAACCAGATATATGCAGCGCTGGTGTCCATAATGGCCCCCAGACCAATCTTGCCCATCAGGCTGTTGAGCACCCAGCCCAGCGCACCCACACAGCCGCCAAAGAGGATGACGTCCGGCTTGCCCAGCGTCCAGAGAGCCCGGTCAGTATTGCGGCCCTCGCCCCAGGGGAGGTAGCCGCGCCAACGGGCATAATGGGCGGAGGTGGCGCCGGCGGCGTAGCTGACAGCCGGCAGCATCATAGGGCCAAAGGCCACGGCGGTGTGCAGGAAGGGTGCATCAACGCCGCCAAAGAGCGCGGCCATCGAGATCGCACAGAACACACCCGTCAGTGCAAAGGCCGCAGATCCGCCCAGCATTGCGCCGAAGGCGCCGCCGCAAAAGGCGTAAAACACATGCATCATACGGATTCTCCTGTATGGTGGATTCTACTGCATGATACGGCAAGATGCCCGCACTTGTCAACCAAATTCCACAGATTAAATACATGAGATGTACAACATATCTGCAGAAAGTGTGGTATAATGATAAAAATATCGTTTTCAGGAGGGTTGCGTCATGGATTATCGCACCTATCTGCGTTATAACCCCACCCAGGATGGTTATTTTGGTGAGTATGGCGGCGCTGAACTGCCCGATGAGCTCAAGGCTGCCTTTGCTGAGATCACCGAGGCGTATCAGCATATCTGCCACAGCGCCCAGTTCATCAGCGAACTGCGTCGTATCCGTAAGGATTTCCAGGGTCGTCCTACACCGGTGTATCACTGCGAGCGTCTCAGCCGCAAGATCGGTGGCGCGCAGATCTACCTCAAGCGTGAGGATCTCAACCACACCGGCGCCCATAAGCTCAATCACTGCATGGGCGAAGGTCTGCTGGCCAAGTACATGGGCAAAAAGAAGATCATCGCGGAGACTGGCGCGGGTCAGCACGGCGTGGCGCTGGCGACGGCGGCTGCTTTCTTCGGCCTGGAATGCGACATCTATATGGGCGAGGTGGATATTGCCAAGCAGGCGCCCAACGTGACCCGTATGAAGATCCTGGGCGCGAATGTGGTGCCCGTCACGCATGGCCTGAAGACCCTGAAGGAAGCCGTGGACGCTGCCTTTGAGGCCTATGCCCGCGAGTATAAGGACGCCATTTACTGCATTGGCTCCTGTCTGGGTCCGCATCCCTTCCCGATGATGGTGCGTGACTTCCAGATGGTCGTGGGGCAGGAGATGCGCGAGCAGTTCAGGGAAATGACCGGCCTGGAGCCCGATGTGGTCTGCGCTTGTGTGGGCGGCGGCTCCAACAGCCTGGGTACCTTCGTACCCTTCCTGGATGGCGCTACCGAGCTGTATGGCATTGAACCCCTGGGCAAGGGTGATAAGCTGGGCGATCATGCCGCCTCCATGAAGCACGGTACCCCCGGCGTGATGCATGGCTTCAAGTCCATCATGCTGAAGGATGAAAATGGCGATCCTGCACCGGTTTATTCCATTGCTTCCGGTCTGGATTACCCCTCTGTCGGACCTGAGCATGCGTATCTGCGCGATCTGGGCCGCGTGAGCTACGAGTGCATCACCGATGAGGAAGCGGTGGAGGCCTTCTTCGCATTGTCGAAGTATGAGGGTATCATCCCTGCACTGGAGTCCAGCCATGCTGTGGCCTGGGCCATGAAGAAGGCCAAGGAGATGAAGACCGGCTCCATCCTGGTGACTCTCTCCGGCCGCGGCGATAAGGATGTTGACTACATTGTTGAGCATTACGGTTACGGCGAGCAGTTCACACTGTAATCGGAGCAGACTATCCGGCGCGCTGTGCTTTGTGCATAGCGCGCTGTTTTATGGACATTGTTAAATTAATATTTATCTGCTTTCAACGCATTATGCCCGTGTAAGCACTTGCATGAATAGATGAAATGTATTATAATAGGTAGAAAGTCTCCGCATCGGACATCCTATTTGCGGCGGCGGGAGGTAACAGATACATTGCTCAGAAACGTTGACCCCACGGTCAAAAAGGAAACCTGCTTTATCGCCATGGTGGTATTGATTCTCTCTGTGCTGGAGCAGGCGGTCTTCCTTATCATCGGCCGGTGGGACTACACCGTGCTGTTGGGCGGGCTTTATGGCGCAGCAATTGCGGTGGGCAACTTCTTCCTCATGGGCCTGACGGTGCAGAAATGCCTGACCCTGGAGCCGGATGAGGCGAAGAAGCGCATGAAACTGTCCCAGCAGGGGAGAATGCTGATGCTGCTGGTGCTGTGCGTGATTGGCGGCGTGCTGCCTTTCTTCAACATCATTGCGGTGCTGATCCCTCAGTTTTTCCCACGTATCGGCGTAACTATCCGTGGGCTGACCATGAAAGACAAGTAATCCAAGTGATCCCCACACCTTTTGCAGAAAAGGAGGTGAAATACCTGTGAAAGAAAAAAACACAAGATTTCGCGTCGTGGACATACTGCTCATCCTGATGATGGTGCTGCCGCTGGTGGCAGCGATTGCACTGAAGGTCTGCACCCCTTTGATTGATGCATGGCTGCATAATCAACCGATCCCTGAAGTGTCTGATGGCATTTCGATCGCCGGCGCACACATCTTCCTGGAAATCCCCATGCCGATCCAGAATCTGGTCATCACCGAGGCACAAATCAATGCCTGGCTGATCCTGATTACCATCCTGGGCGCCTGCCTGTTCTTCACCCATGGCCTCAAGGAGGACAAGCGTGACTGGCGGCAAATGGCGGCAGAATGGGTGGTTGAAAAGCTGGACGGTTTGGTGGAATCCTCCATGGAGGAGCTCTTTCGCAAGAGTTACGCGCCCTTTATCGGCGCGATCCTGGCGTACTCCGCCTGCTCAAGTCTGATGTCCCTGATCGGCGTGTTCCCGCCCACCTCGGATGTGAACGTCATCGCCGGCTGGTCCATCCTGGTGTTCGTTCTGATTACCAAGAACAAGCTCAAGGCGGGCTTTGGCAACTATGCCAAGGGCTTCCTGGAGCCGATCCCGGTGATGCTGCCGATGAACATTCTGGGCGAAGTCGCCACCCCCATCTCGATGACCTTCCGTCATTTCGGCAACGTCATGTCCGGTTCGGTCATTGCGACGCTGATCGCCTGGGCGCTGCAGAACCTGTCCCGTATGGTGCTGGGCGGGCTGCCCGGTATCCTGGGCGAGATCCCCTTCCTGCAGATCGGTCTGCCTGCCGTGCTGAGCGTCTACTTCGACGTGTTCAGCGGCTGCATCCAGGCCTACATCTTCGCCATGCTGACCATGCTGAACGTCTCCGGTGCATACCCGGCGGATGCCATCGCGGAGCGGCTGGCCAAGCGGGAAGCCAAGAAGGCCAAGGTGGCCTGATTCACTTCGTAACTCAGCCGCAAGTGCGGCACACATTACACAACACATTTTGAACGGAGGAACTTACTATGTTGGAAATCGCTATCGGTATTATTCTTGGCTGCTGCGCGCTGGGCGCTGGCATCTGCATGGGCATTGGCGCTATCGGCCCCGGCGTCGGCGAAGGTCACGCTGTTGCGAACGCTTGTGAAGCCATCGGCCGTCAGCCCGAAGCCAAGGGCGCTGTCACCTCTACCATGATCATGGGCTGCGCCATCTCCGAGACCACCGGTATTTACGCTCTGGTTATCGCCATTCTGCTGATCTTCGTTGCCCCCGGCATGCTGGTGAACACCCTGACCAACGCCATCAAGACCCTGGGCGTGTAAAGCAGGTGACGTAATGGGTAATCTGCAAATCGTATCCTTCAACCTATGGCAGGTGCTCATTTCCCTGGCGAATCTGACCATCCTGTACCTGGGTTTGAAGAAGTTCCTGTATAAGCCTGTGAAGGCTGTATTGGAAAACCGCAAGGCAGCCATCGCCAAGGAATATGCCGAGGCGGAGGAAGCTCGCAACAGCGCCAACGCTGACCGCGAGGAATACGCTGCCAAGCTGGCTGCTGCGCATACCACCGCGGATGAAATCATCCATGACGCTACCGTCCTGGCCAACCGCCGGGGCGAGAAGATCGTGGCTGACGCGCATCAGAAGGCTGACGAGATCGTCCGGCAGGGCGAACTGGAGGCCTCCATGGAGAAGAAGAAGGCCATGGAAACCATCCGCCAGGATATCACCGACGTGTCCGCTGCCATGACCGAAAAGCTGCTGGGCCGCGAGATGTCCACCGAGGATCATCGCAGCATGATCGACGAGTTCCTGAAGGGCGTGGGTGACAGCTGATGACTGAAATGAGCAAGTCCTACGCCGATGCGCTGTTCTCCCTGGCGCTGGAGACGAACACCGTCTTCGAGACGCTGATGAAGCTCAAGGAAGTTCGCGACGGTCTCAAGGGCACCGAAGGCGCGCTGGATCTGCTGGCGTCTCCCTCCATTCCCAAGGATGAGCGCTGTGCTGTGTTGGAAAAGGCCTTTGGCGACGTGAATCCGGAGCATGTGCTGAGTTTTGTGGGCGTGTTGGTGCAGCATGGACACATCCGTGAGCTGGATGACTGCGTGGATGCCTACACCGCCCTGCATGACGAACATGCCCGTCTGTCCACCGCCTACGTGACCAGCGCTGTGGAGCTGAATGCCGCGGAAAAGGCGCTCCTCACCGCAAAGCTGGGGAAGAAGTTGAACCGTACCATTCATCTGGAATGCACGGTGGATCCTTCACTCCTGGGCGGCATGGTAGTCAATGTGGACGGCAAGGTCATTGACGGCAGCCTGAAGCACAAGCTGCAAGAAATCAAGGAAGTGATGACAAAATGAGCAACAGACCGGAAGAGATTTCGAATATCCTCAAGGAGCAAATCCGGAATTACAAGTCCCGCATCGAAATGAACGAGACCGGTACGGTCATCACCGTCGGCGACGGTATTGCCCGTGTGTACGGACTGCGCTCCTGCATGGCCAATGAGCTGCTTCGTTTTGAGGACGGTAGCTTCGGTATGGCCCAAAACCTGGAAGAAGACACCGTCTCCGTCGCCGTGCTGAGCGACAAGGACGAGATTCGCGAGGGTACCACCGTGTACCGCACCGGCAAGGCGCTGTCCGTGCCGGTGGGCGAGAACCTGCTGGGCCGCGTGGTCAACGCCCTGGGCCAGCCTATTGACGGCAAGGGTGACATCATTACGACCCAGACCCGCCCCATCGAATCCGAGGCCCCCGGCATCATTGAGCGTAAGAGCGTTCATGTGCCGCTGCAGACCGGCATCAAGGCCATCGACGCAATGATCCCCATCGGCCGCGGCCAGCGCGAGCTGATCATCGGCGACCGCCAGACCGGTAAGACTGCCATCGCGATCGATACCATCATCAACCAGAAGGGCAAGGACGTGCTGTGCGTGTACGTCGCCATCGGCCAGAAGCGCACCTCCGTTGTGCAGATCGCCAATGAGCTGGAGCGTGCCGGCGCGATGCCCTACACCATCATCGTGTCTGCCTCTGCGGCGGAATCTGCCCCCCTGCAGTACATCGCGCCCTATGCCGGCTGCGCGATGGCGGAGTACTTCCGTGCCCAGGGCAAGGATGTGCTGATCATCTATGATGACCTGTCCAAGCACGCTGTGGCCTACCGCGCCCTGTCCCTGCTGATCCGCCGTCCTCCGGGCCGTGAGGCTTATCCGGGTGATGTTTTCTACCTGCACTCCCGCCTGCTGGAGCGTGCAGCCTGCGTCCATGAGGACTTTGGCGGCGGCTCCATCACGGCTCTGCCCATCATCGAGACCCAGGCGGGCGACGTTTCCGCCTACATCCCCACCAACGTCATCTCCATCACCGACGGCCAGATCTTCCTGGAGACCGAGCTCTTCCACTCCGGCATCATGCCTGCCATCAACCCGGGCATTTCCGTCAGCCGAGTGGGCGGCGCTGCCCAGCTCAAGGCCATGAAGAAGGTTGCCGGCGAATTGAAGCTGCTCTACGCGCAGTACCTGGAGCTGAAGTCCTTCGCCCAGTTCGGCAGTGATCTGGATGCGGATACCAAGGCCCGTCTGGCCCTGGGCGCCCGCATCGTGGAAGTGCTCAAGCAGGGCAAGAACAGCCCCATCCGCGTGGGCTGCCAGGTGGCGATTGTGTACGCCGTTATCCATGGCTACCTCAACGACGTGGAGATCAAGGATGTCGCCGCGTGGGAAGACCGCCTGTACGAGAAGCTTGAGGCTGAAAATGCCGATCTGCTGGCCCGCATGGAGCAGGGCCAGTGGTCCGATGACGATGTGAAGGAACTGGAAGCAGCGCTTGCGTCCATGCGGAGGTGACGGGCATGGGAGCTAACACCAAAGCCCTGAAAAACCGCATCCGCTCCGTTGATTCTACCCTGCATACCACCAGCGCCATGGGTCTGGTCGCGTCCTCCAAGATGCGCCGTGCCAATCAGGCGATGCAATCCGGCAAGCAGTATGTTGCCGCCTTCGATCGCGTGGTAGGCGTGCTTTCCTCGGTCAGCGAGTGTCAGCGCAGCCCCTATATGCGTCCGGCGGGGGAGCGTACGAAGCTGATCGTCATCGCAGGTGACCGCGGTCTGGCGGGCGGCTACAATGCCAATGTCTTCCGCCTTGTGGCGACGATGCGGTACGAAGAGATCATCCCAATCGGCAAGCGCGCCTGTGACCGCTACAAGGGGGAGTTCCATTCCTCCGAGAAGTACTCCGGCGCCGAAGCTACAGCGCTGGCCCGCAAGCTCTGCAAGGAATTCGTGGACGGCGAATATGACCGCCTGGGCATCGTGTATACTCGCTATGTATCCATGATGAGCCAGGAGGCAGAGGTCAAGTGGGTGCTGCCCCTTGTCAAGCCCGAGAGCGTGGAGGCTATCTCCGCCATCTTCGAGCCGGATGAAGAGACCATCCTCAATGCCACCGTGCCGGATTATGTCGCCGGCATCCTGATGGCATGCATCCGCGAATCCTTCGCAAGCGAGGTCGCTGCCCGCCGCATGGCCATGGATTCCGCAGGCAAAAACGCCCGCGCCATGATCGATGAATTGCAGCTGCAGTACAACCGCGCGCGTCAGAGTGCCATTACCCAGGAAATCACGGAGATCGTTGCCGGTGCAGGCAGCTGATTCCGCAGACGATGATTACCCTACGAACAGAAGGGGGTTATACCTTTGGCAACTACCAACACGGGCATTGTCGCGCAGGTCATGGGACCTGTTGTTGACGTCCGTTTCGAAAAGGGCGGCCTTCCGCCCATCCATCAGGCCCTGACGGTCATGATCGGCGAGCGCAAGCTGACTGTTGAGGTTGCTCAGCACATCGGCGACAACACCGCCCGCTGCATCGCCATGGCCTCTACCGACGGCCTCCAGCGTGATTCCGTCGTGACGGATACCGGCGCGGCCATTTCTGTGCCCGTCGGTCGCCAGACCCTGGGCCGTATCTTCAACGTTCTGGGCGACGTGGTGGACAATGGTGAACCCGTTGAGGGCGAGCGCTGGGACATCCATCGTCCCGCTCCTGCCTATGACGAGCTGGCCACTTCCACTGAGATCCTGGAAACCGGCATCAAGGTCATCGACCTGATCTGCCCCTACTCCAAGGGCGGCAAGATCGGCCTGTTCGGCGGCGCTGGCGTTGGCAAGACGGTTCTGATCATGGAGCTGATCAACAACATCGCCAAGCAGCACAACGGCCTGTCTGTCTTCACCGGCGTTGGCGAGCGTACCCGCGAGGGTAACGACCTGTACAACGAGATGAAGGAATCCGGTGTTATCAAGAACACCGCGCTGGTCTACGGCCAGATGAACGAGCCTCCGGGAGCCCGTATGCGCGTGGGTCTGGCTGGCCTGACCGTCGCCGAGTACTTCCGCGATCAGGAAAACCAGGACGTGCTGCTGTTCATCGACAACATCTTCCGTTTCACCCAGGCTGGCTCCGAGGTGTCTGCGCTGCTGGGCCGTATGCCCTCCGCCGTTGGCTATCAGCCCACCCTGGCCACTGAGATGGGTATCCTTCAGGAGCGCATCACCTCTACCCGCAAGGGTTCCATCACGTCCGTGCAGGCTGTGTACGTCCCTGCGGACGACCTGACTGACCCCGCTCCCGCCACGACCTTCTCCCATCTGGATGCGACCACGGTTCTGTCCCGTTCCATCGCTTCCATGGGTATCTATCCCGCCGTGGATCCGCTGGAGTCTACCTCCCGTATCCTGTCTCCCGATGTGGTTGGCGAGGAGCACTACCGCGTGGCCCGCGAGGTGCAGCGCATTCTGCAGCGTTACACCGAGCTGATGGACATCATTGCCATCATGGGTATGGACGAGCTGTCCGATGAGGACAAGCTGCTGGTGGGCCGTGCCCGTAAGATCCAGCGCTTCCTGTCCCAGCCCTTCGACGTGTCCGAGAAGTTTACCGGTGTGCCCGGCTGCTATGTGCCGATCAGCGAGACCATCCGCGGATTTGCCGAGATCATCGATGGCAAGCACGACGATCTGCCTGAGTCCGCCTTCCTCTTCGCCGGCACTATTGACGACGTCGTCGCCAAGGCAAAGAAGGTGCAGGGATGAAGACCTTCCTGCTGAACATTTCTTCGCCGGACGGAAAGCTCTTTTCCGGTCAGGTGGTGTCCCTGATCGTCCGCGGCGTGGAGGGCGAGTTCGCTGTGCTGGCGGAGCATGTGCCCTTCATCACCAATGTCGTGCCCGGCAAGTGCATCATCGAGCTGGAGGACGGCACGGTCAAGGACGGCCAGACCGAGGGCGGCATGATCACCGTCGGCAAGGACGACGTGACCTACCTCACCGCTGGCGTGACCTTCGAGTAAAACACATTGCCCCTGCTGCAAAATTTGCAGCAGGGGATTTTTTGTCTTGCATTGCGGGTGTTATTCATATATAATGTTGGCAATATGATCGTTTTACAGGAGGCGCCCATGCTGACGACACCCTGCGATCCTCATGCACTGCCCTGTGTGCGCAATTTGCTGAATTACCTTGCCTCCGTTGAGGGCAAGGCCATCCTGACTGGCCAGCATACGCAGTCCATGGCTCAGGAGGAGCTGCACCATATCGAGAAGGTGACCGGTAAGCGTCCTGCGCTGCTGGGTTTTGAACTGCTGGGATATTCGCCCAATATCAATTTGGACACGGCGGATGAAGCCTGCATCAAGGAGGTCCTGGACAACCGCGGCACCCTTGAACGCGCCTGGGAGTGGGCGAGGGAAGGCGGCGTTATCACCTTCACCTGGCACTGGTTCTCGCCCCTGGGAGGCCACGACAAGGCCTTTTACACCGTGAACACCGACTTCGACGCGCGTCAGGCGCTGATCGACGGTACACCGGAGAACGCGGCTTTCCTGCATGACCTGGATCACATGGCGGAGCTGCTGCGTCCCTTCTGTGAAGCGAACGTGCCGATCCTGTGGCGGCCCTTCCATGAGTGCGACGGCAAGTGGTTCTGGTGGGGCGCGCATGGTCTGGACACCGCCCGCGAGCTGTTCCGGTTCATGTTCCGCTACTACACGGAGCACCATCACCTACACAACCTGATCTGGGTGTGGAACAACCCCACGCCGGAGGGCTATGTGGGGGATGAATACTGCGAGATCATCAGTCGCGATTTCTACCCTGCGCCCCACGATCACAGCGCCTTCCGCGACCGTTGGGAGGGGCTGAAGGCCATCACTACGGCGGACAAGGGCTGCGCGATTGCCGAAACCGGCGTTATCCCGGATGGTGATGACCTGGCTCGCACCGGCACCCCCTGGCTGTGGTACATGACCTGGAGCCACGGCTTCTGCCTGAACGAGGAGCACAACAGTTTTGACGCCCTGAACCGGCTCTATCATCACCCCTGGGCCATCACGCTCGACAAACTGCCGCAAGGCATCAACGGATAAAGGAGAATTGGTATGGACAATTTCAATTTCTACAGCCCCACGGAATTTGTGTTTGGCAAGGGCCGCGAGAATGAAGCCGGCCAGCTGGTGAAGAAGTGGGGCGGCACGAAGGTGCTGGTGCACTTCGGCGGCGGCAGCGCGGTCAAGAGCGGCCTGCTGGGCCGTGTGACTGCCTCCCTGGAGGCGGCGAATGTGCCCTATGTGACGCTGGGCGGCGTGAAGCCCAATCCCCGCGACACGCTGGTGTACGAGGGCATCGACCTGTGCCGCAAGGAAGGCGTTGACTTCATCCTGTGCGTGGGCGGCGGCTCGGTTATCGATTCTGCCAAGGCCATCGCGGCGGGCGTGGTGTATGAGGGCGACTTCTGGGATTTCTACTGCGGCAAGGCTGCGGTGGAAAAGGCGCTGCCTGTGGGCACCGTGCTGACCATTGCTGCGGCTGGCAGCGAGGGCAGCGGCGACACCGTCGTCACCCAGGAAGCCACCGGCCTCAAGCGCGGCGCGGGCAGCAACGCGCTGCGTCCCCGTTTCTCCATCATGAACCCGGAGCTGACCCAGACCCTGCCGGCTTTCCAGACGGCCTGCGGCGCCTGCGACATCATGGCCCATGTCTTTGAGCGTTACTTCACCAACACCCCCGAGGTGGAGATCACCGACCGCCTGTGCGAGGCTGTCCTGACCACCATGGTCAAGGAAACACCCCGTGTCATCGCTGATCCCAACAATTACGAGGCCCGCGCGAACATCATGTGGGCGGGCACCGTGGCGCACACCAACATCGTGGGCGTTGGACGCAGCCAGGACTGGAACAGCCACAACCTGGAGCACGAGCTCTCCGGCTTGTACGACGTGGCCCACGGCGCCGGTCTGGCGGTCGTGATGCCTGCGTGGATGGAGTTCGTCATGCCCCATAACCCCATGCGCTTTGCCCAGATGGCGACCCGCGTTTTCGGCTGCGCGATGAACTTCGAAAACCCCGAAGCCACCGCCAAGGAGGGCATCCGCTGCTTCCGCCGGTTCCTCAAGGAGATCGGGTTGCCGATCAATTTCCAGGAGCTTGGCGCGAAAGAAGAGGATATTCCCGTGCTGGTGGAGAAGCTGGGCCTGGGCGATGGCCGCACCTGGGGCTTCGTCCGCCTGTCCTCCGAGGACGTGGCAGAGATCTACCGCATTGCCGCCAAGGCGACCCTGTAACAAAGAAAGCACCCTGCTGATGCGTGTCAGCAGGGTGTTTTTGTGTGCAAGGACTATCTTCCGGGTTTGCGTCCGCCGCCGCCAGGGCCGCCTCCAAATCCGCCGTCGGGGCCACCGCCAAATCCGCCGCCGGGGCCACCGCCCATGCTGTGACCGCTGCCGCCTTGAAGCACCGTGGTCATCTCGATGGAGCCCAGTTCTGTGCCGCCGGTGTAGGAGGCATCTACAGCGAAGCCGTGGGCGTCAGCGCCGTCGATGACCGCGTCGATCACCACGGTGTAAGTGGTGCCCACCTGCAGGCCGGGGGCGGTCACCACCACGGCGGAATAGCTGTTCTCCGGGGTGTAAGCCGCAACGATGCGGCCTTCTGCGTCCACAATAGCCAGATTGCGTCCGGCCGGGCCGCCGTTCAGCCCAAAGAGCATGCAGCCCTGATTCTCCGCGGCGGTGAAGCTTTGGGCCATGTCGCTGCCGCCGGTAGCGATCAGCACGCCGCCGGTAACGGTTGCCTCGCCGTCATAATCGAAAGCCGCGTTGCCCCCGCTGGGGGAGCCGGACACCAGCGTTACGCCGCCGGAAACGCGGATGGTGTTGTTGGAGTCAATGCCGTCGCCCATGGCGTTGATGTGGATGTATCCGCCGGAAATGACGATTTCGCCCACGCCGTTGGAGAACATGCCGCGTCCCCAGCGGTCAGCGGTGGAAGAGCCGTCCGCGCCGCCGGCAGCATTCAGGCCGTCGTCGGAGGAGGTAATATCAATGCTGCCGCCGGTGATGGTCAGCGTGCTGGCCTCGATGCCCTCGTAGCTCTGGCTGATGACGATGTCGCCGCCGGAGATCAGCAGCGCGTTGTCCGCATGGACGCCATCGTCGGCGCTTTCAAGGGCAAAATGGCCGTCGGTGATGGTCAGGTCACCGTTGGAATGAAGGCAGTCGTCCTGGGAATCGACGGTGTAGACGCCGCCGTTGATCTCAATGGCTTTGCCGGCCTTGAGGCCTTTCCAGGAGCCGGTGCTCTGCGAGGTCGTGCGGCCATATCCGCCAAAGCCGCCCCACATGCCCCGGTCATTTCCAGCGGAGACGGTGCTTTCGCCGCTGCCTTCACCGGTTGTGATGGTCATGACGGCGTTGTCCGCCCGCAGCAGGGTTTCCGCCTGCAGGCCATCGGTGCCGGCGGTGATGGTCAGCGTGCTGTCGGCGATGTAAATGAATCCGCGGGTATCATCCTCCGCGTTGCTGGCGCGAAGGCCGTTGCTGCCGGCGGTGATGTTCGCCGTCGTGCCGGTCATCATCAGGCAGTCCTTGCCGTCCAGTGCGGTGGACGCGGCGCTGACCGTCAGCGTAGCGCCTGCGATGATCAGGTCATCCTTGCTGACGACGCCGTGGCGGTAATTGCCGGTGACGGTCAGCGCGCCCTTGCCGTTGATGCACAGGTCAGCACGGGAGAAGACGGCGGCATCGGCGGATTCGTCGTCGCCGGGGGCCGCGTCGGAAAGGTGGTTCTCCGTGCCTTCTGCCACGGTGATGAACACCTTGTCCGCGCTTTCCGCCTGGATGGCAGGCCCGGCGGGGGAGGTGATCGTGGCGCTGCTGAGCACCAGCTGCACCTTGTTCTTGTCACCGGCAGTGATCAGGATTTGGCCGTTGAACGTCCCGGACAGGACGTACACGCCTTCATCGGTGATGGTCAGGGTGCTGCCATTCAATTTGGCGCCCTTGCCGGAAATCTGGCAGGTGTCGCCCTGACCGGTAATGCTCACGGCATTTTTGCTCTCCCAGGAACCGGAGAGCTCCCGGTCTGTGAATGTGAAATCATACTCGCTGGCCAGGGCAGTGCACCCCGTCAGCAAGGTCATCATCAGTAGAAGCAAAACCAGTCGCTTCATACTTGCTCCTTCTTACAGCTCGTCTACGCCGCCCTGGACTTCGGACAGGGAAATCTCCAGGTTGCCGTTGCGGCAGCGCAGCTCGTCAATGAATTCCTGACCCTGCTTGGCGTCCTTCATTTCCACCCGGTAGTGGAGCTTGTACAGGCTGCCCATGTTGGTGGTCTTGGCCTGAACGAGGCGGTGATTCTTCAGGTACTTGATGAACACCTCGTCAAACTCGTTGACATAGCGAAGGCTTTCGGGGATGGTGATGTGCAGATCCATGCTGCGCTCCGCGCCCATGGGGATGATGCTGACGACGATCATGCCCAGGCACACCAGCACGGTGAAGAGCAGCGCGATGGCGACATAGCCGCCTGCACAGGCCAGGCCCGCCGTCATGGCCAGGAAGATGACCACGATGTCCCGCGCCTTGCCGGGCACGGAGCGGAAGCGGATCAGCGAGAACGCGCCCATGACCGCAATACCGGTGCCTACATTGCCGTTGACCATCGCGATGACGGTGCAGACGATCATCGGCAGCAGGATCAAGCTGCTCAGGAAGGACTTGCTGGCATGGCTGCGGAAGGAGGCAGCCAGCGCGGTCACTACGCCGCAAAGGCCCGCCGCCAGCAGGCAGTACAGGTAGGTGACAACGGAAATATCGCTTCCCACAAGGATGGAGTCAAACAGCTCAAGCATGGATGGTCATATCTCCCTTCGTATTGGTGCGGATGTACACAGGAGCTTCGATGAGGCCCGCGTTGCGCAGGTAGGCGGTGCCGTACTTGGAGAATCTGCCGGGCAAAATGCCGCATTGGCTCAGCGCGCCGGCGAGCCACACGGGCATGGCCCCGCCGGTCTTGATCTCCATGAGGATCACGTCCTCCGGCAGCAGGTATTCGCCGTGGGAGCCGTTTTCCAATCGGCAGTCGGTATCCCTGGCGCGGACGTTGGTGTCAAAGGTGATGCGCAGATCCGGGTTCTCCGCGTCGAAGTACGCCTCGCGCTCATAGGCGATGAGCATCATGGGCTTGGGACTGCGGTAGAAGTGCATCGCATAGTCGATTTCCCGCATGATCTGGCTGTCACAGGGCTTTTCACCATGCTCGATGTAGGCCATGGCCTCACGCAGGGTCATGCGCTCGCGGCGCTTGTACACCACCCGCTTGAACTTCTTCTTGATCTCCAGAAAGACCAGGTCGTCCATCGTGGGGGTGCCATAGGAGCGCAGCCGCAGCTTCTCCTTGTAGGTGCGGGCGATGATGGAATTGCGGATGATGAGATGATCCGGCGTGTCCAGGTACAGGCTGCAGATGGTGTTGCGCCCGTGGGCGTCCGGGGTGAGGCGCGGGCCGATGAGGGCCAGCAGCGCATCCTTCTGGGCGGGAGTCAGCCGGTATTTCTTCTCCACCCGCCGGAAGGTCATGATGTCTTTCATAGGCTCTCCTTGGCTGGGATGATCCCATTTTACCATGCTTTGGCCATCAATGCATGACGCAGCTTTTGCCGATTTGTAAATTCTGCGGTACGGATGGTTACAGGCTGTACAGGGCGGAGAACTTGCGCTTGAGGTAATTGACGTAGCAGGTGGGATCGAAGTCCTGGCCGATAGCGTTCTTCAGCAGCTGGGGCGGGGTGAGGAG
>JAFXFR010000055.1 GCA_017513475.1 Clostridia bacterium | reverse complement strand
TGCTCGAGAAGGCTCTCTGGGTGCCCCCGCCGACCGAACCTTTCCGCCCCGGGCCCGGGCGGAACGCCAAAAGGGAAAAGGAAAGGAGGACGACCCCCATGACCCGCGCACCACCACTTTGACCACAGCTCCGCCTGACGATGGCTGGGTGGGCACCCAGCCGAAACGCACACCGCGTCGCGGAAAGCCCGCACACTTTTTCGAAGGAGGAACACCCCCATGAAGCACCAGACCTTTGGTATCGAGATCGAGATGAACCACATCTCTCGCGGCAAGGCGGCACAGGTCATCGCCGCCACTCTGCCCGGCAGCACTCTCGGCGACGGCGCGGTCGCCCGCCACATCGGCGGAACCTACGACGCTTGGGAGGTTCGCGGTGTGGACGGCCGCAAGTGGAAGGTCGTCAGCGACAGCTCCATCGAAGGCCCCTACGAGGAGCGCTCCGAGGTGGTCAGCCCCATCTGCCGCTGGGAAGACATCGAGACGGTGCAGGCCATCGTCCGGGCTCTGCGGGAGGCGGGCGCGGTGGCGCACAGCTCCTGCGGCATCCACGTCCACATCGGGCTCGGGGAGCACACCCCCAAGACCCTGCGCAACTTGGTGAACATCGTCAACGCCAAGGAGGACTTGCTCACGATGGCTCTCCAAATCAGCCCGGAGCGCCGCGACCGCTGGTGCCAGCCCGTCGACCCCGACTTCCTCCGCCGCCTGAACACCCAGCGCCCCCGCACCAGCGAGGACTTCGCCCGGTGCTGGTACAACACCCGCGACTGGGAGCGCCGGGCGGCACACCACTACGACGACTCCCGCTACCATCTCCTGAATCTGCACAGTGTCTTCCAGAAGGGCACCATCGAGTTCCGGGCCTTCAACAGCACACTCCACGCCGGGGAGGTCAAGGCCTACATCCAGCTGTGCATGGCCATCAGCGCCATGGCTCTGAAATCGGCCAGCGCGAGCCCCCGCCGCCCGGAGACCGACAACCCCACCTACACCTTCCGGTGCTGGCTCCTCCGCTTGGAAATGAACGGCGAGGAGTTCAAGACCGCCCGCACCCACCTGCTCAAGCACATGCCCGGGAACGCCGCTTGGCGCAACGGCCCGGAGACCACCCGCCGGGCTTCCTGACCCGGCGACACACCGGAGGAGGGACAGCTTTGGAATCAGCCCGCCTGACGAGAGCTCTGTGGCACAGAGCCGAAACCGGGCACAGCCCGGTCGCGGGAAGCCGCACACTATGAAATCGAGGAGGCACACCATGGAACCCATCATCACCAAGCACAGCGGGAACTGGACGTCCGGGCACATCGGCCCGTTCCGGTTCGAGGTCAAGCACTTCGACGAGCCCAGTGTCTTTGGAATCGACGAGGGCCGCATCAGCAAGCTGTGGCTGGGCTGGGCAAACAGCTACGGAACCGTCGCCGCCTTCGACCGGGGCTGGGACAAGCTGCCCGGCTTCGAGGAGGCACAGGAGGCGGTGGACACACTGTGCACGCTCTGGAATTGAGCCCGCCCGGTCGCGGAAACCCACATCTTTGAAATCGAGGAGGAATTGCAATGTACGGAATCAGGGTCAGGAACACAGGCATCTGGGGGTACACCACTTGGTGTACCCGCGACGGGAAGGTCGAGCTGTACGCGACCCGCGCCGAGGCGGAGAAGGTCGCGCAGCAGTACAACGACCGGCAGGGGTACATCAATCGGTTCAACTACTACTGGGCCGAGGAGTACCGCTGAGCCACAGCTTCTGAATCGCCCGCCTGATGAGGGCCCGGCGGCACCGGGCCGAAACCGGGCACACGCCCGGTCGCGGGAAGCCACACAAAGCTTCCGAATCGAGAGGAGGAATACCCCATGAAGAACACCCCTGAAGTCCAGCGCATGTTCGACCAGATGTCCGAAATCGCGGAACACCTGACCAGCGGCTATCGAATCGAGACCACGCGCTACTGCGAAGGAGAGTATGTCTCCCTCCGCATCCGCAAGCCCGCCGACACCGAGTGGGCGGTGTACCCGGAAATCTACTTCTCGGACGACTGGTACGGCATCGAAAGTGTACGCTTTGGAATCGCCACCACCGGGTACGGCGACCACAGCCTGCGGCAGGCACAGCGCGTGACCACCGGGCTCCTCGCCGCCACCAATCTGGTGCAGAACCTGTACATGATCGCCGAGGTCGCCGGGTTCACCATCAAGTGAGCCGCACAGCTTCAGAATCGAGAGGAGGAACACCCATGCCCGGGACCACCTACATGCTTCAGTTCACACACCGCGACCCCGGCGACATTCCCGAGACCATCGAGTACATCGCGCTGGCAGACGCTTGGAAAGCCTTCCGGCTGTTCGCGGAACCCGACAGCTCCGAAATCTACACCCGCGTCGAGCTCATCGCCCACAGCTGGGAGGACGGCACCGAGGCGCACATCGCCAGCATGACCTTCGCGGAACCGTACAGCTTCTGAATCGCCCGCCTGACGATGGCCCGGCGGCACCGGGCCGAAACCGGACACAGCGTCCGGTCGCGGGAAGCCACTGGCTTTCAAATACACAGGGCGAGACGCCCGGAAAGGACACACCATGAGTAAGCAACTGAGGGAGGACGGCTCCGTGTGGCTGTACGACGACGAAGACCGCGAGGACGACGCCTTCACGGAGGAAGACCTGCAGGACGGGCTGGCACAGCTCATCACCGGCGACTGAACGTATGGCTCCGAAATCTGCTGGGAGAACATGCGCGTCGAGACCTACGAACAGGCCGGGGTCATGACCTACAACAAGGGCTTGGTCATCACCCTGCCCGACGGCAGCGAGTACCAGCTCACCATCGTCCAGAGCCGCTGACACAGCGCTCAGAAATACAGAAGGAGGAATACACCATGTTTGAAGTCGCCTGGAAGGAAATCACCGCGAAGGGGCGCATCGTGTGCAAGCGCCGGGCTTTCAAATCCGATACCGCCCGCGAAACCTACATCGACCAGCTGATCCAGAAGGACAGCTTCTACGAAATCGTCGGCCTGCGCGACCCGCTGTGGTCGCGGGGCTGACCGCCCGGAGGATGTGAATCAACTCGGGAAGTTATCTTGACTTCCCGCCCCAGCAGAGTGATGAATGGCATGCCCGCAGGCGCGGGCTCCGAAATACAGCAGGAGGTGTACACCATGAGCTTTGACTTCATGAACTGCTACTGGAACAGGCGCGGCGCGGCACAGGCCAAGTACGATGAGATGGAGGCCGCCGGGTGGGAGTACAACAAGACCACCGAAGACACTTTCCACCGCTACTACCGCTTCTACAATGACGGCGACGCCACACCGCGCATCCGCGGGCTGATGCTGCACCTGAGCCCGGAGGCTCTCAAATCAAACCGCGAGTACATCGAGTATTGCAGGCGCTTTGAGGACTGCATCACATGGCGAATCGAAATCGAGTACCGCCGCTTCAAACGCGCACAGCAATGACCCCCGCCTGACGAGAGCCCGGCGGCTCCGGGCCGAAACCGCACAGCTTTTGAATCAGGCTGGCGGTCGCGGGAAGCCAGCGGCTTCCAAATACACACGCAGGAGGTTCCCATTATGTGCATCATTTGTGTTTCACCCAGGAAAGTCCGCCAGCCCTCGCTGGCCACCATCAAGACCATGTTCCTCCGGAATCCCCATGGGGCCGGGTACATGTTCGCCCGCGATGGCATCGTCCACATCAGCAAGGGCTACATGGACATCGAGAGCTACATCGAGGCGCTGAGGGCCGAACACTTCACCGCAAAGGACGCGGTGGTGTACCACTTCAGAATCAGCACGCAGGCCGGTGTGAACCCGGCGATGACGCACCCCTTCCCGCTTTCGAACAGGCTGGCACATATGAAGGCCCTCGATGTGAAATGCCGGTGCGGGGTTGCCCACAACGGCATCATCCGCCTGACCACCGATCCAACCAACAAGGAGTACAGCGACACGGCGCTGTTCATCGCCGATTACCTCTCCGAAATCATCCGCTGCTCGGAAGACCTTAAGGACGAGGGTGTGCTGAAGCTGGTGCATCGGCTGGCGGGCTCTAAGCTGGCCATCATGGACGGCAGCGGGTACGTCGCCACGGTCGGGAGCTTCATCAACGAGAAGGGCCTGCTGTTCAGCAACGACAGCTACCTGAAGGACGGACGACGCGGCTGGTGAATCCAGTCGCGTCACCTCTCCGCCTGACGAGGCCCGGCGGCACCGGGCCGAAACGCTCCGGAATCGGGAGCGTCGCGGAAAGCCGCAACATACACGAGGAGGTTTGCACACCATGATTAACCCCGAGCTTCTGAATCTGGATGGTTCCTTCGACCTGCCCGCGTTCCTGCTGGGCGAGGTATACGGCCCGATACAGGTAGACGGCCAGCACATCAGCTGGTCGCTGGCTGATTCCCTCAGCCTCGCGGACGACCTGCTGCGGGAGGACGGCATCGTCGCCGACCCGCAGGAAATCTATGAAATCATGATGGAGTTCGACGCACAGGACAACGACGACGCACAGCTGTAAAATGGAAAAGGAGGACATCGCCATGAAAGACACCCGCAAGAACACCCTGAGCTTTGAAACCTGCATGGACATTCTCGACTGGTTCAACGACGACACCCACGATTACATCACGCACATCCTGCTCGCCAAGCCGGACGGCGAGGAGCGCATTCGCCGGGCCATGCCCAGCATCTCCGAATACTGCCTGAAGCTGGTCGCCGCGCACAGCGCCGGGGAGGACGCCTATCCGCAGGCTGTCTGACCGCCCGGCACACAAGCCGCCCTCCGGGGCGGTTTTCTGTCTTCCGGACGCTTTTGAATCCGGGCCCGCGTTGGCCCCACGTGCCCGCCCCACGGCGCGGTCGGGGGTGAACCCGACCGGCGGCGAAAAGCCCGCGACAGGGGCAACGTCGCGGCGACGTTGGGGCACGAAAAAAGCGGCCAGCGCTTGGCTGAACCGCTTTTAAATCAGGGGGGATTGTGTTTAATCATTCCTTTGGCTCCGGGTGTACCATCGGCGGTGTGTCATCCAGGATTGCCATCATGAGCCGGGCGCCCAGCTTGATGCCCGCTGCGAAATCCTCCCGGCGGGCGAGGTCAAACACGTCCGACTCCGCTTTGGAATACGCCCGGAGCAGATGCTTCTGTTCCGCGTTCAGTGTGGCCAGGAGCTTTTCCTCCTCGTCCACCAGCCTGTTCACCGCAGCCTCGTAGGGAGTGCCCTTCTCGAACATCAGGCTCACACGGGTCAAATCCTCTTCGAAGAGCTGATAGAATACATTTTTCACGAACAGGCCCCCTTCGTCACTTCCCGTGCTCCAGCAGGTCGGCGGCGATCTCCACACCCTCTTCGGTGTGCCGCAGTCGCAGGATCAGCTCGCCATCCGCCACGCTGTACTTCGCCTGGAAGGGCTGCTCCCAAATCTCCGTCAGGCCGGGGCACCTCTTGAAGGCTTCCCAGCGGTAGGGGGTGAAGCTCGCGCCGGGCGCTTCCCGCGTCCAGCGCTTGTACAGGTCTATCAGGATGGGGCCGTGCTCTATGGCGATGCGCTTCCAGACTTCGGTGCCGGGCAGCGCTTTCAAATCGCTCTCGGGGCGGGGCACTCTGAACATCGCCCACATCTCGGTGGGCAGCGGGTTGTTCATGAAATCCAGCATCGCCTCGGCAGTGCCACACTCGTCACAGATGTAGATGCCCTGGACGTGACGACTCAGGGCGTTGGTGTGCAAGTTGGGCTTCATGGTGTCCCGCCCGCAGCGCGGGCAGGGCATCCACTCACCGGCGGTCTGCCGGTCTTTCAAATCAGCGAGGGCTCTCTCGATGCGCTCATTCATTGACGGCCACCTCCTTCTCCGACGCGACCGCAGAGGGCTTTGCCTCTGTGGTCGGCGCGGGGGTCTCGACGATGGGCTCTGCAGCTGCGGCGCGCTCGGCTTCCCGGCCCTCCCGGCGAATGGCGGCGTACTTGTCCTTGTGGTTCTGCATCTTCGCGCCGTTGGAGAAGGCACAGTAGCCGTGCAGGTGATGCAGGAGAATGTTCCGCTGCTCCTTCATCTCCGGGCCCTTGTAGCCCATGCGCTGCAGCCAGATGTGAGCCGTGTACTTCTCGGCTTCCTCCTCGGGCTGGATGAGCTCGGGGAACACCCGCGTTGCCGCCAGCGCCGCCTGCAGGATGCGACCCTGCAGCCCGGCGAAGGTCGTCCACTTGATGGGCTCGGCCTCGTAAAAGGGGAAGGTCATGCTGAACTGACCGGCTTCGAAATTGAAGCCCTTCAGCCCCAGGGCCTTGTGGCTATTCAGCAGCCGGGTGAAGTCCTCGGGTGTGGCGGGCAGCGCTTCCTTCAGTGCCTCGACCAGCTCCTGCGGGATGCAGATGGTGTTGCCGCCGGTCATCAGGTTCAGAATGTACTGGCGGGAGTAGAGGGTGTAGGTCAGGTTCCGCAGCTGCTCCACCGTGATGTCCGGCGCGGGGATGGTGATTTGCTGCCTTCCGTCCGCGCTGTTTCCAGCGGGCTGCTCGTCCTCTTCGGAATCAGTAGCGTCGGTGTCGGGCTCCTCGTTGGTGTCCTTCTCGACGGGCTCGGCGGCTGGCTCCTCGGCGGGCGCTTCCTCCTCGGCGGGCTCCTCAGCGGCGGGCTCCTCAACCGGCGCTTCCTCCTCAGCGGGCGCGTCCGTGTTCTCGGTGTGCGCCGCCGCCGCGTCCTCGGTGATGTAGCCGTTGCGCAGCAGGAAGGCCATCAGCGGGGTGAAATCGTCGCCGATGATGTTGCCGTAGCGGTCGACCGTGAAGTCGCCAATCTCGTAGGCGTAGGTGGGCGTCCGCAGGTAGCGGGCCTCGGTGTGCAGCTCCTCGGCGATGGCCTTGACCAGCGCCTTGCGGTCAGTGGTGTTCGTCAGAATCGTCATGGTGCTTTCCTCCTTCGTGTGCGCGGTCTGGAATTTGCCGTCCATGCGGCCCGCGCTTCAGGGTAGCGCCATATTCGCTCTTTCCGCGCCGGAAGTCAACGGCTCATGTGGCTATGGGCATGATAACTCTTTGAGCGGTTTCACACTTCCCAGGGCATCAACTGATTCCAGAAATGGCCCAGGGTCGACACGCGGGTGTAATCCACATCCCGCAGCCCCAGTGTGCTGATGATGCCGTTGGGGGTCAGGTCGTAGTGTTTGCGAATCCACTTCACCAGATTGGGCCGGGGCACCCGCCCGGTTCCAAAGGTCTTCACGCTGACGGAGACCGGCTCCTCCACGCCAATTGCGTAGGCCAGCTGTACCTCGCACTTCGCGGCGTAGTTGTGCCGCAGGATGTCCTTCGCAATCTTCCGGGCCATGTACGCGCCGGAGCGGTCGAGCTTGGTGGGGTCTTTCCCACTGAAAGCGCCGCCGCCGTGACGCGCCGCGCCGCCGTAGGTGTCACACATCAGTTTCCTGCCGGTGACGCCGGTGTCGGCGAAGGAGCCGCCGGTGACGAATCGACCGGTGGGGTTGACCAGCACACGAAAGTCCTTGTTCAGACTGTGCGCCTCCGCCACCTTCAGCATGATGTTCCTGCAAAGGTGGTACACGTCCTGCGGGTCAACGTCCTCGCCGTGCTGTGTGCTGATGAGGAATGTTTCGATGCGCTTTTTCCGGTAGTCGTAGGTGACCTGGGCCTTCGCGTCTTTCCCCAGTGCGGTGTGCCGGGCCAGATCCAGGCGCTCGATGGCGTCGGTTGCCAACACGAAGGGCATCGGCAGCATCTGGTATGTCTCGTTGGTGGCGTACCCGAACACGCTGCCCTGGTCGCCTGCGCCCTTCTTGTCCACACCCAGGGCGATGTCCTCGGACTGCCGGGTGATGAAGGTCTGCAAATCGAAGTCGTCATAGATGGCGGGCTCGGTGAACATCAGCACGCTGCGAACCAGCCGCCGGATGTCCGGCTCGTGCTTCGACGTAATCTCCCCGGCGACGACCACATGATTCTCCTTGATCAGCGCCTCCACCGCCACACGGCAGTTTCGGTCGTGCTTCAGGCAGTCAGTCACGACAGCGTCTGAAATCTGGTCGCATATCTTGTCCGGGTGCCCGGCGGACACCTGCTCAGAGGTGAACAACATGTGCATCGCTCCTTTTGCGCATAAAAAATGCCCTCGCGGATTTGTGCCCGCGAAGGCCGTCATTGTTTTTCTGCCGAGTTTATACTAACACATTGGGGCAGGTGACATCAAGTGCATGTAGGTGACATGTTCAGGGAATCGTGATGCTTTCCACGGCCTCTTCGTGCAGTCGATACACGTGCCGGACATTATAGCCCATCCGATCCGCGATGACCTTCCAGGGCTTGAAGCACAGGTACCTCAGCTCCAGGAGCGTCTGGTGTTCCGGGCTTGCCACCGCCTTGATCACGCGCATGATCTCGGCTTTCAAATCCACCAGTCGGTCGATGTCGGCGTTGACCTCGTTCTCCATCGTAATGATCTTGACAATCACATCCTGCATGCTGCTGACGTTGCGCGTGTGGCTGACCACCTCGCCGCTCATCACGCTGGTCGTCCGGGTCGCCATGTCCTTCAGCGCGGACAGCTGTTCCAGCTTGCTGTCAATGCGCCGGTCGAGCCAGTACGCCTGGTTCAGGTATTCCTTCTTTGTCATACGCCACACTCCTCCTTCAGCATCTTCAGAATCATCGGGCCATTCACCGTGGTCAGCACCCTGAACCATTCGGAGTGGAAGAACACTTCGACGTCGCGGACGGTTCGCTGGGCCGTCACGTTGTAGGGATTCTTCTTCAGCTTTTTCTGCGCCACTCTGAAATCCTTAGCGGCCTGTTCGATGATGGCATTCGCCAGCGCTTCAAACTCTGCCATGCTCACACCCCCAGCTGTGCTTTCACCGCGTCGATCAGCGCGGACTGCGTCCTGTCCTTCCGCTGGAGTGCCGCCATGATCTGCTCGTCAATCGTGTCCTTCGTGATGATGTGATGGATGACCACGGTATCCGCTTCCTGCCCCTGCCGCCACAGCCGGGCGTTTGTCTGCTGGTACAGTTCCAGGCTCCAGGTCAGCCCGAACCACACCAGCGTGTTCCCACCGGCCTGCAGGTTCAGGCCATGCCCGGCGGAGGCGGGGTGTATGGCGGCGACGGGAATCCGTCCTGCGTTCCAGTCAGCGATGTCCTTGGAGGACTTCAGCTGGCGCACACTCTTGATGCGGTTCAAAATGCGGGCGATGTCGTGCTGGTACCAGTAGGCGATGAGGACAGGATTGCCGTTGGCGAACTCGATGATCTCTTCCAGCGCGTCCAGCTTATGGTCGTGAATCCGGGCAAGACCGCCGGTCTCGCTGTAAACCGCGCCGTTCGCCATCTGGGTGAGCTTCCCGCACAACGCGGCGGCGGTCTTAGCGTCCACCACGGTGTGGGGGCCAAAGTGTAGAATCAGGTCGTCCTTCATGCGGTCGTACAGATCCTGCTCGTCGACGCTCATCACAACGGGATAGGGGTTCATGATGCACTCCGGCATCCGCAGGTAGTCGGTGCTCTTCATGCTGACGGTGATGTCGCCGATGCGCCTGTAGATTTCCTGTTCAGCGCCCTCGCGGGGCTTCCAGGAATACACTCGGTCATAGCCGTACTTGTCAGGCACGAAGAAGTCCTGCCGGTACTGTGTGATGAAGCGGCCCAGGCGCTTGCCCATGTCCAGCAGCTTGTATTCCGCGAACAGATCCATGAGGCCGTTGCTGCTGGGGGTGCCGGTCAGCCCGACGATGCGGCGGACTCGGTGCCGCTGCTTCATCAGGCTCTTGAATCGCTTGGACTGGTGGCTCTTAAACGAGGACAGTTCATCGATGACGATCATGTCATACTCGAAGGGGATGTGGCTGTTCTCGATCAGCCACTGAACGTTTTCCCGGTTGATGATGTGGATGTTTGCGTCCAGCATCAGGGCGGCGCGGCGCTCGGCCTCGGTACCTACTGCCACGCTGTAGGTCAGCCCGCGCAGGTGATCCCACTTTTGGATCTCGGCGGGCCAGGTGTCCCTGGCCACGCGCAGCGGCGCGATTACCAACACGCGGTACACTTCTCTGGATGCCAGCAGCTTCTGAATAGCAGTCAGCGTGATCACGCTCTTGCCCAAACCCATCTGCAGGAGAATCGCCGCGACGGGGTGGTCGATGATGAACTGTGTGGCGTAGTTCTGATAGTCATGTGGCTGATATTTCATCCAGCACACCTCCGATCTGGTTGATGTCATCGATGATGTAGACCCTGAAGCCCAGTCGACGGAGCTCTCCAATCCGATGCTGCTGCAGGGGGCGGGGCGTCTGGCCGGGGGCTTTCAGCTCCGCAAAAGCCAGCCTGCCACCGGGTATCAGGATCAGTCGGTCGGGCACACCATCGAGGCCGGGGCTTACGAATTTCGGGGCGATGCCGCCCATGTCTTTTACCGCCTGAACAAGGCGTTGTTCAATCTCTTTTTCTCTCATAGCGTTCTCCGTCACATCACAGGTGTACAACCTGCACATGGGTTCCTATATGTTCCTTTTCACCTATATACCTATATGGCTATATGTTCTCACTATTTCTCTCAAATAATTAATAGGAGAACATGTGTTGTGTTGTGTCATATAGGGGTGAAATTGGTCGTAGGGGCAGACAGGGCATGACCTGCCTGCCCCGTGGTTCATTCAGTCTTCAGGTACAGGCGCTGCCGCCCATAGACCGGGATACGCCTGATCTTTTCGGTGCGCTCCCAGCCCTCCACACGCATCATCAGCGCGGCAATGGCGTAGCTGTCGGCGGGCTTCATCTCGGACGGGTTCTTGCCAAAGCACTCAGCCCAGATCTCCACATTGCTCACGGCTTTACGGACTGTGGTGCCCCTGGGCTGCGTGGGATCATACTGCACGGAGAGGTAGTTCCGCCGTTCATACAGATCCATGCCGTCCCAGTTGTCGGGCAGCAGGGTGTTCAGGTATTCCTCGACAATGCCCTGGCGCTCGTCCAGCTCCATCGCCTCGCGCTGGAGGGCCTCGGCTGCGGGCAGCTCAGTGTCCTCCAGGTACAGCTTCTCACCGCCGCGCCACAGCGCTACAGCCTCAGCCCAGATCTGATCTCGCTCCTCCTTCGTGAAGCTCCATTTCCGCGCCTGTTCCTTCTGGCGGCACTTGATGATCCAGAAGCGGCGGTTGCCGGTGATGTCACGCAGGTAGCCGCGCTCGCCGTTGACCGTGGCGATGACGACGCACTGCCTGGGATGGCTCTCCACCACACGACCATAGCTGGGACGATACTTGTCATCCGTGGTGGACAGGAAGCCCTTCACCTTCTCCACATCGGCCTTCTTCATACCGGCGAGCTCGCCGATCTCAATCACCCAGTAACCCTGCAGCTTCTCCGCGCCGGTCTTGTCGTCCATGTCGGTCAGGGACAGGGTTTCGGAATAGTACTCGTCGCCCACCAGTTCCTTCAGCAGTGTGCTTTTGCCGATACCCTGTGCGCCGTCTATCACCGTCAGGCAATCGAATTTGATGCCGGGCTGGTACACGCGGGCGACGGCGGCGGCAAACAGTCTGCGCGTCACCGTGCGCACATACTCCGTGTCGTCGGCTTCCAGACAACGAATGAACAGGGATTCCACACGGCACTCGCCGTCCCACGGCGGCAGAGAATCCAGATAGTCCCGAATCGGATGGAAGCGCCGGTCGTCGGCGACCTTGGCAAAGCACACGTCATGGTTCCGGCTGGAAAAGCTGACGTAGCGTGTGTCCAGCAGCGCCTTCAGCTGCGCGGTGTCCGCGTCGCGCCAGAACTTGTTGTCGGTGGGGCGATCCCACGGGACGGGGCCGGTCACCTGTACGCGGTTGGCGAGCTCGTTGTATCCGAAGTTGGCGAAGTCCGGGTCGTTGTTCAGGATGAGCATGAGGTTCCACACACTGTTCTCCAGTATCTGGCTGCGGGGCTGATAGCGCAGCTGGCTCGTCCAGTCGCGGTCATCGTCGGCTGCGAAATCCTCATCGGCTCGCTCCCGGCGTTCACGGTCAAGGGTCAGCTTGACGGCATCCTGCTGAAGGGCCAGATCACACATCTGTTTGTAGGTCTTCTTGGGATCGTCGTCGCCGAAAAGATGGATGCGCACCAGGTCAAAGGCGTTCAGCAGCTTTTCACATGCGGGGTCGGTGGCGTGATGGGAATACACGAACTTGTCGTCGTAAATCACCACACCGGCGTTGGAGTCGGCGGGGATGTAATCATACCGGCCCTCCGTCGCGGAAGGCGCGTAGACGTCGCTGAGGAAGGTGTGGATCGCCTCCGTGATCGGGAAGTAGGTGCGGCAGAACGCGCCGATCAGGCCGTCCTTGGACAGCGGGTCTTGCTGCTGGCGGACGCTGTGCTTCACCACCTCCGACTGGCGGCTGGATGTCGGCCACTGTGTCGTGTCGCGCCAGTCGGCGTACATCCCGAGGTACCGGTTGACGGCCATGGGCTCGCCGATGCCTTCCTCGAAGAAGAACACGCCGTTAGAGGGGCAAGACGACCAGTACATCATACGATTGGACTGGTAGGTGCTGTCGTCGAAGAAGTCCATACCGATCTGCCTGGCCACCATGCGCATGAGCGCGGGATACTCGTCCTCGGATACCTCGCGGTCGAACAGGATGACGATCCTGTAGCGGGGAGCCTCCGGGCGGTGCTTGTGGGTGGAGTAGATGAAATACTCCACACCCTCCAGCGCCTTCCGGGTGATGCCGAGGAAGTCGTCGTCAGCGCCGATGTTGTCCGCGTCCAACGCGCCGATGCAGCGGGAGATGACGTTGCCGTTCTTGCGGATGCCGCCCTTGAGCCAGCCACCCACAAAGCCGCCGTGGTCTTTCAGTTCATCGCGCTTCTCCTTGGGAAGTCTGGGGTATTCCTCCGCCGTCTCCGTCGTGCGGATGGGACGGCGGTTGCGGTCTTTGATGTAAGACCAGGGCTTTTCCTGATTCTTGTACTTCGAGTTGTTGCGATGATTGCACACCGCGATCTTCAGCATGGGATCATTCACCGTGTCGCACCTCCTCCATGTCCTCGGTAAAGTATCGAATAGGGATGCCGCGCTTCTTCGCCTTGGCGATCTCCGTGGCCATTCCCGAGCTGACCGTCGCGCCGAACACCCAGCACTCATCGCACTTGCCCAGCAGCACCGTTCCGAAGAACAGCCCGAGCTGGCGGTCGCCGGGATCGTCGTCGTTCAGGATCTGCGGGTACAGCAGGTGGGACGCCAGCGGGATGGCCCGCTTCCGCACAGCGAACTGGCAGTACCGGCGAGCCTTGCGCTCGTTGTTCAGCACATCCCCGGCGTAAGGGCTGCAGATGTAGACCAGGGGTCTGTACCTGCCGGGCACCAGCTTCTGTGCCTTCTTGCGTTCCTTTTCAATGTTCACGAGGGCCTCGTACACCGTGGGGTCATGGTAGCCTTCGATGTTATACTTGCTGATTCTCATGCTCCACCTCAATCTTTCTGGTAGAAGGCGCACTCATAGCCGTCGGCGCGGAGCAGCAGGCCCTCCGCCCATGGCGGCGTCCTGCCCATCTGCTCACACACCGCATTGAGGGACACGGCGGGGTCGGCTTCGATGATGAGCTCGTCGTGGACGTGGGCGACGATCCGGCAGCAGCGCAGCGTTTGCATGGCGCAGCACAGCAAATCCCGGCTGATGCCCTGGACGATGTTCTCCACGAACTTGGGGCCGTAAGATTCGATGCGCTCCCACTTGCGTGTGCTACCCGCGCCTATGTAGGTCACCGCCGGGGAGCCGAACTGGTTCTCGCCGATGCGAGGCTTGACGTAGGACAACTGTCTGCCCGAGGGCAGCGTGGTGAACAGTATGCCTGAGCGCACCGTGAACGCGATGCCGTGGGTTCTGGTGGTAGCCTTCTCCCGGACGGCCTTCATGACCGCGTCGTCCACCGCCCACCACAGTCTCACGATGTTGGGGTTGGACTCTCGCCACGCCTTGACCAGCGGGGCCAGCTCGTCTTCCGAAAGGCCCATGTCGAGTGCGCCCATCGCCTTCAAAGCGCCGACACTGCCGCCATATCCGAGGGCAAGCTCGGCGATCTTGCCCTTCTGCCGGAGGTGGCCGTTGACGCCATGCTTCTCGACGGGGACTTTGAACATCTGGCTCGCTGAGGCGCAGTATATGTCGCCGCCGTCCCTGAACACGTCCATGCGCCACTGCTCACCGGCAAGCCAGGCGATGACGCGGGCCTCCACCGCGCTGAAATCGCTCACGATGAACTTCTGCCCGGCGCGGGGAATGAATGCGGTTCTGACCAACTCGGCCAGCACGTCAGGCACCGCGCCGTACAGCATCTTCACTGTGTCGTAGTCGCCCTCCCGGACAAGGTTCCGGGCAGCTTCCAGATCGGGCATGGAGTTGCGGTACAGGTTTTGCAGCTGTACCAGCCGTCCGGCCCAGCGCCCGGAGCGCACCGCACCGTAGAACTGGAACATGCCGCGCACCCGTCCGTCGGCACACACCGCGTTCTTCATGGCGATGTACTTCTTCACGCTGCTCCTGGCCAGCTGCTGGCGGAGCAGCAACACCTCACGCAGCTGCGGCGGCGCGTCCTGAAGCAGCGCCTGTACCTGCTTCTTGCCAAGACTGTCAATCTCCATTCCGTTCTCCACCAGCCACCGCTTCATTTGCGATACGCTGTTGGGATTGTCCAGGTGGGTCAGCTTCCGCATCATTTCCGTGAGCTCGTCCCTGGAGCGGGTGTCCATGTGGATAGCGTTCTCCACCAGCGTACCGTCGATGGCGATGCCACGGTCGTTGATCTCCTGATCGATGTGGAACTGATCCCAGACGTCCTCCGGCACAGGGAACCTGGCCAGACGCTGTTCAATCTCCATCTCGGTCTCCACGTCCCTCAGGTTGTAGGCTTTGAACAGCTCCCACTTCTCCGGCGCGTCGCCGGGGCGGTTGCGTGTGCGCCCGCCGTTGGTCTTGGTGGGCTCACAGGGCTTGCAGAAGTAGCGGATGAGGTCTTTGCCCTCGGACAGCTTCTGCCTTTCCAGGCCCAACACCGCGCCGGTGTCAGCCAGCGAGAGGGGCAGGCCCATGTACGCCGCCCACACCATGGTGCAATGCCAGCCCGCCGGGTTCAGGAATCGGGCGCATTCGGTGGTCATGGGGTGTGCGTCGTGGAAGGGGTCAAGGGAGACGCCAAGGTCAGCCAGGTACCGGCTCAGGCACACGCGCTCGAAGTTACTATTGTGTGCCGTCTTGATGACGCTGTCGTCGGTGAGGGCGTTCAGCACATCGGCGGGGATGATCTCGCCGGCGGTCAGGTCGACCACGCGCACGTCGCCGCCGTCCACGCTGTAGCCAAACAGCAGAATCTCAAAATCCGGGGATTCGGCGTATTTGTACACGCCGGTCTTCGCCAGATCCACGCTGCTGAACGTCTCGATGTCGATACTGAGGGTCTTCACAAAATCACCTCGCTTGGAATCAGGGAAGAGGGACGGCGGACTGTGCCGCCGCCCCGAGTGTGCGTCAGGACAGGAAATCGTCGTCGTCCTCGTCGTCGAAGTCCGAGAAGTCGGATTCGGCGCTGGCACGACCGCCGAGGGGCTCGCCGTCCCGGATTTTCTGCAGGTTGTTCAGCCCGCAGGCCACCCCGCGATTGCCCGAGGAGTTGAAGGCGTAGAAGCTGATGCTGGCGCGGCCATACACGCCGGAGTACACCTCGCTGCGGGTCAGGATGGGCTGGCAGTCCGCGTCCACGATGCCGGGGGCCGTGGCGCTGTTCGCGTTCAGGAAGTAGTGCCCGGCGTAGGCGGGGTCGTCCGGCCTCTCGGCGTCGCCGTCCCGGAGGGGCGTCTTGATGGCGGTCAGCGGGGGCACGGTCTTGCCGTTGCCCTTCAGCTTGGCCTCGCCCTCGCGGTAGGCGGCTTCGATGGCGGCTTTGATCTTGTTCACGGTGACGGTGTCCTTCTTGGGAATGAGCAGGCTGACGCTGAACTTGGGGGTGCCGCCGTTGATGGCCTTGGGTTCCCAAACGTTGCAGTAGCTCCAGCGGGTGTCTTTGCCGGTGATGACCTTCAGGGGATTGATGGGCTTCTGATTCTGAGTCTTCATAATATTTTTCCTCACTTTCAATCGTTGAAATCGTTCTGCGCC
>JAFXFR010000054.1 GCA_017513475.1 Clostridia bacterium | reverse complement strand
TGCCTCTCTTGTACTGAAAGCGATCCAGTTTGGACGCAATTCTCATAACAAGAAAAAGTAAAAGCAAAGCCGCCATCCAGCGCTAACTGGTTGGCGGCTTCTCTCATAACAGAGGGGAAAGCCCCGCTAAAGGCGTCATCCCTTCCTGCCGTTATTATATCATTGCAGCGGCGATTGTGTCAATAAAAAATGGAAAAGCCGCCGGGCGCAGGGCGAAAGACTCTTGCGGGCCGGCGGCTTTATATGGTATATTGTCAGGGTACAAACGAAATGAAGAGGGAGTTGACCCCTATGCCGAATTTCACTCTGGCCGACAGCGTGTTTGAGGGCGCTGCAGCGGCGTTTCCCACGCCCTTCCATCTGTATGACGAAAAGGGCATCCGCGAAAATGCCCGGGCGCTGAACAAGGCCTTCTCCTGGTGTAAGGACTTCCAGGAGTATTTCGCCGTGAAGGCGCTGCCTAATCCGGCTATCCTGCGTATCCTGAAGGAAGAGGGCTGCGGCCTGGATTGCTCCAGCGAAACGGAGCTTCAGCTGGCCGAGGCCTGCGGCTTCTCCGGCAGAGATATCATGTTCTCTGCCAACGCCATGCCTTATGAGGAGTTCACCCATGCCCGTGCCCTGGGCGCTTTCGTCAACCTGGACGATATCACCCACATCGACATTCTCCGGGATCACGGCGGCATTCCGGAAACCGTCTGCTGCCGCTATAATCCCGGCGGTGATTTCACCATCAGCGGCTCCATCATGGGCAATCCCGGCGACAGCAAGTACGGCTTCACCCACGCGCAGCTGGAGGAAGGCCTGACCCGCCTGCAGGCGCTGGGCGCGAAGAAATTCGGCCTGCACGCCTTCCTATCTTCCAATACCATTAATGTGGAATATTACCCCACCCTGGCGCGCATTCTGTTCCAGGTGGGCAAGGAGATGGCGGAGAAGACCGGCCTGAAGCTGGCGTTCATCAACCTGTCCGGCGGCGTGGGCATTCCCTATCGCCCTGAGCAGGAGAAGACCGACATCCAGGCCGTGGGCGAGGGCGTGCGCAAGGCCTACGAGGAGATCTTCCCCGAAGGCGGCGTGGCCATCAAGACTGAGCTGGGCCGCTGGATGACCGGTCCCATCGGATGGCTCGTCACCCGCGCCATCCACAAGAAGGACACCTACAAGCACTACATCGGCGTGGACGCCTGCTGCGCCAACCTGATGCGCCCCGCCATGTATGGCGCGTACCACCACATCACCGTCTGCGGCAAGGAGAACCTGCCCCACGACCACCTCTACGACGTGGTGGGCTGCCTGTGCGAGAACAACGACAAGTTCGCCATTGACCGCATGCTGCCCGAGATCGTGAACGGCGACCTGATCGTCATCCACGACAGCGGCGCTCACGGTCACGCGATGGGCTACAATTACAACGGCCGCCTTCGCTCCGCGGAGGTGCTGCGTCAGGCCGACGGCAGCTTCCGCCTCATCCGCCGCGCCGAGACCGCCCAGGACTACTTCGCCACGCTGGATATCGACGTGGGCGCGAATGACCTGGGGCTGAACAAGTAACACACAGGAACGTCCGGTCATAGCGCCGGACGTTTTTTTCACAAAACACTTGACAGTTCGGTTTTTCCGTGCTATGATGGCTCCATTCTTTTCAAAGGAGGTACCCTTATGAAGGCTTACGCTTTTGCCGTCAACAATAACGTGCAGCGTGCTGTCGTCGTCAATTGGCGATGTGGCAGGCTTTCATTGCGGTACCCTTCTTTGGGTTGATCTCCGCAGCAGCGCGGAGCAGAAGCAGTGCAGGCTTGCCATTCGAGGCATGATCTGCACTGCTTTTTTCTATTTCGATCATCACCATTTGACAAAGGAGGACACGACCATGAGCGAGAACCTGAATCCCACCCCCTACCTGCAGACCTACTACGAGACCCACGACGAAGACGGCCGCCTGCTCAGCCGCACCGGGCAGATCGAGTTCCTGACCACCATGCGCTACATCGAGAAATACTTGAAGCCCGGCATGCGCATCCTGGAGATCGGCGCGGCCACGGGACGCTACAGCCACACTCTGGCCCGCATGGGCTACCGGGTGGACGCCATCGAGCTGCTGGAGCATAACATCTCCATCTTCCGTGAGAACACCCAGCCCGGCGAGAACATCACCATCACTCAGGGCAACGCCATCGACCTGTCCGCCTTCCCGTCGGACGCCTACGACATGACGCTGCTGCTGGGCCCCATGTACCACCTCTTCAGCACGGAGGAGCAGCATCAGGCCCTGTCCGAAGCCCTCCGGGTGACCAAGCCCGGCGGACTGCTCTTCACCGCCTATTGCAACAACGAGGCCACCATCTACAACTTCTGCTTCATGCGGGGGTACTTGATGGATCCCCACTTCTTCCCGCTGATCGACAAGGAGACCTTCAAGTGCACCTCCAACCCGGAGGATCGCTTCGTGCTGCACCGCCCGGAGGAGATCGACGCGCTGATGGCGGATCTGCCCGCTGACCGGCTGCACTTCATCGGCACCGACATGATGACCCATTACATCACGAACACCATTGAGGAAATGAGCGAGGAGATGTACCAGTACTACCTCCAGTACCATTTCCTGATCTGCGAGCGGCCGGACATGACCGGCATCACCAACCACTACCTGGACATCTGCCGTAAGCGGGCGTAAATCCGCCGT
Organism: Clostridia bacterium; assembly: GCA_017513475.1. GTDB lineage: Bacteria > Bacillota > Clostridia > Christensenellales > Aristaeellaceae > UBA11524. The sequence continues at coordinate 3,521 of JAFXFR010000054.1, read as the reverse complement.
ACCCTTTGACGGCGCGGCTCCCCTGTGATATGATGAAGGCATCCCCTTCATCGGAGGTTGTTATGCAGTTTCTCTACCATGACCGTGACCTTGCCGTCGTCCTCAAGCCCGTGGGGCTGGATTCCGAATCCGCCGTTCCCGCCGCCATTATCAGCGAATTAGGCGGGGAATGCTATACCGTGCACCGCCTCGACCTGAACGTGGGCGGCGTGATGGTCTATGCCCGGACGAAATCCGCCGCTGCAGTGCTGTCAAGGGCTATCCAAGATGGCACGATGGTGAAGGAGTATGTCGCCCTCGTCCACGGCGCGGTGGATGAGGAAGGAGACTGGACCGACCTGCTCCTCAAGGATGCGCGGAAGAACAAGGTTTTCGTGGTGGACCGCATGCGCAAGGGCGTAAAGGACGCCCGCCTCACCTTCACCCGGCTGGAAGCAGGCGACCCGAGCCTGGTGCGCATCCGCCTGTACACGGGCCGCAGCCATCAAATCCGGGTGCAGTTCGCCAGCCGGAAGCATCCGCTGGTGGGCGATCACAAGTACGGCGCGCGGGACGAACACAAGTCTCCCATGCTGTACTCCTGCTGTCTGACCTTCCCGTGGAAGGGCCGCGAGCTGCGCTTCGAGCATCTGCCGGAATGGGCCATGCTGCCCGCCGGGAGGCTGGAGCACATCGCCGCGATGGAAGAAATCTTCGCCCGCACCTGTACCCATCCCACGGCGGAGGGCATGCATGTCCTCACTGCCTACATGGACTCCGGCGACTGGCTGCGCGACTACACCGCCGATGAGCAGGGCCGCATCCCCAACGACATGAAGCGCGGCGTGCTCAGCCAGGACGGGCTGTATAACCTTGTGACGGACTGGGAGGCGTCCAAATGAAGCATGTGATTCACATTTTCGGTGCGTCCGGCTCCGGTACGACCACGCTGGGACGGGCGCTGGCTGCCGACATGGGCCTTGTCCATATGGACACCGACGACTATTACTGGCTGCCCACCGACCCCAAATTCACCACCAAGCGCCCCATCGAAGAACGTCTCCGCCTGATGAACGCTGACATCGACGCAGCGAAGAAGGGCGTAGTCATTTCCGGTTCACTGACCGGCTGGGGCGATCCTTTGATCCCGCAATTTACCCATGTAGTGCGCCTGACCACCCCGACAGAGGTGCGCGTTGAGCGCCTGCGTCAGCGGGAGTACGCCTATTTCGGCGAGCGCATCCACGAGGGCGGCGACATGTACACGAACCACCTTACCTTCCTGGACTGGGCCGCCCAGTACGATACCGGCGACGTCACCATGCGCAGCAAGGCCTGCCACGACGAATGGCAGAAGCTCCTTCCCTGTCCGTTGACCGTTACCACAGGTGCCATGGAGCTGACAACCCTCATTACGCAAGTGAAACACGCCATTTACGGCATCCGCCCCATGACCATCGCCGATTACGACCAGCTCCACGCCCTGTGGCTCGCGACCCCCGGCATGGGCCTCAACACCACCGACGACAGCCGCGAAGGCATCGCCAAATACCTTGAGCGCAACCCGCGCACCAGCTTCGTCGCCGAGCAGGATGATCGGCTTATCGGCGCGATCATGTGCGGCCACGACGGGCGTCGGGGCTACATCTACCACACCTGCGTCCGGGCGGACAGGCAGGGCGAGGGTATCGGCCGCGCGCTGGTGGAAGCCGCGCTGGACGCACTGAAGGCCGAGGGCATCCACAAGGTCGCGCTGGTCGTCTTTGACCGGAACGAAAAGGGCAACGCCTTCTGGGAGAAGATGGGCTTCACCGTCCGGGAGGATCTCGTTTACCGCAACAGGGCGCTGACGGAGCTCGTCCGCATTGATACCTGAAAGAAACGGGACGATGGAAGAAAGGGGACGAAGTCCCTTGCCCTTTTGCCAAATATGTGATATGATATAAGTCAGTCTATTCGCGGCTTGCGGGACTTCCCGCAGTCGATTGGAGGTATATTCCCATGAGCATCATTACCACCCTTGAACTCAAGGATCGCCTGAGCGAGCTGCAGGGCAGCGAAGTCACCCTGCGCGGCTGGATCCGCAACCACCGCAAGCAGAAGAACATGGGCTTCATCGACTTCTTCGATGGCCTGTGCTTCAAGAACCCTCAGGTCGTTTATGATAACAACATCGCGGGCTTTGAGCAGATCCAGGCCCTGCGCGTGGGCTCTTCCATCACCGTGAAGGGCACCGTGGTTCCTTCCTATAAGGATCCCACCACCCCCGAGGTGCAGGCCACCGAGATCATCCTGGAGGGCGACTGCCCCGAGGATTACCCCCTGCAGCCCAAGCGCCACTCCATCGAGTTCCTGCGTGAGATCGGCTACCTGCGTCCCCGCACCCGCCTGTTCCAGGCCGTGTTCCGCGTGCGCAGCGTGGCTTCCATGGCCATCCACACCTACTTCCAGGATCGCGGCTACCTGTACGTCCACACGCCCCTGATCACCGGCAACGACGCCGAGGGCGCGGGCAACACCTTCACCGTGACCACCCTGGATCCGTCAAAGGCCGGCAAGTGGGATGAGGACTTCTTCGGTAAGCAGGCTTCCCTGGCCGTCACCGGCCAGCTGGAGGGCGAGACCTTCGCCATGGCATTTTCGAAGATCTACACCTTCGGCCCCACCTTCCGCGCCGAGAACTCCAACACCAAGACCCACGCGGCAGAATTCTGGATGATCGAGCCGGAAATTGCCTTCTGCGACCTGGATCAGCTGATGGACGTGGAAGAGGACTTCCTCAAGTACCTCGTCAAGACCGTGCTGGAGAAGTGCCCCGACGAGCTGGCCTTCCTGGATACGTTTGCCGCCGGCGGCAAGGGTACTTCCGGCCTGGTGGAGAAGCTGCAGGCGCTGGCCGGTGCCAAGTGCGCCCGCATCACCCACCAGGAAGCCATTACCATCCTCAAGAACTCCGGCAAGGACTGGCAGTTCAAGCCCGAATACGGCGAGGATACCGCCAAGGAGCACGAGAAGTACCTGACCGAGGAATACTTCCACGGCCCCGTGTTTGTGTACAACTGGCCCAAGGACATCAAGGCCTTCTACATGTACCAGAACGACGACGACAAGACCGTCGCCGCCGTTGACCTGCTGGTGCCCGGCTCCGGCGAGCTGATGGGCGGCTCCCAGCGCGAAACCCGTCTGGACAAGCTGACCGAGCGCATGGATCAGCTGGGCATCTCCAAGGACAGCCTGGACTGGTACATCAACCTGCGCAAGTTCGGCGGCTGCACTCACGCGGGCTTCGGCATGGGCTTCGAGCGCCTGCTGATGTACCTCACCGGCGTGGACAACATCCGCGATGTGATTCCTTACGCACGCACGCCCATGAACTGCGAGTTCTAAGCAATATATACCGCACACATGATAATTGAATCGTGTGTGCGGTTTTCTTCTTTGGAGGCCATATGCAAGATAAACTTCCCCTTTGGCGGCGAAGCATCAAAGCCATCCTGCTGACGCTGCTGACCATCGTGCTGCTGGCAGCGTTCTATCTGGCG
>JAFXFR010000053.1 GCA_017513475.1 Clostridia bacterium | reverse complement strand
GGAAGGCTTCATCATCGGCACCAAGGAGAACATTGAGGGCGCGATGTGGATGAATCCCCAGTGCTGGGGCGTCATCTCCCGCCTGTCCACTCCCGAGCAGGCCGAGAAGTCCATGCAGACTGTCTATGAGAAGCTCAACACCCCCTGGGGCATTGAGGTCATGGGCCCCTGCTACAAGGAGCATTACTTTGACGGCGCGCTGATGAAGCTGTTCAACCCCACCACCAAGGAGAACGGCGGCATCTTCTGCCAGCCCCAGGGCTGGGCGATCCTGGCCGAGTCCCTGCTGGGCCACGGCGGCCGCGCATTCCAGTACTTCACCGAAAGCTGCCCGGCGGCCTACAATGACCGCGCCGAGCTGCGCGAAATCGAGCCCTACGTCCACGGCCAGTTCATCGAGGGCCACGAGTCTCCCCAGCCCGGCCGTGCGCACGTGCACTGGCTGACTGGTACCGCTTCCACCGTGATGGTGGGCTGTGTCGAGGGCATCCTGGGCCTGCGCCCCACCCCCGAAGGCCTGGTCATCAGCCCCGCCATCCCTGCTGAGTGGGACGGCTTCACCATGGACAAGACCTTCCGCGGCAAGCGCCTCCACATCACCGTGGACAACGCCGCCCACAAGGAAGGCAACCCCTCCAAGGTGCTGGTGAACGGCGTTGAAGTTGCCGGCGTCCTGACCGACGACGTGCTGACCGACGGCTGCCAGATCACCGTGGTGATGTAACTGCATTTCCGGAGCCTTCCCGCAGGGGGAGGCTCCTTTCCTGTGTCCCGCAGCAGGAAAACCGACGCAAGTTGTCGAATAACATCCACCATGCGCAATGTCATCACCGCCCCTGGGCGAATACGTTTCAAAGGAGTGACCCATATATGTCCCTGACTGCTGGTATGAAGCTGCACGGCTTCACCGTTGACCGCGTCCGCCAGGTCGCCGAGCTCAGCGCCAACCTGGTCGAAATGTCCCATGACAAGACCGGCGCACAGCTGGTGTGGGTGGACAACGGCGAGAGCAACAAGCTCTTCTCCATCGCCTTCAAGACCCTGCCCGAGGATTCCACCGGCGTGTTCCACATCCTGGAGCACAGCGTCCTTTGCGGCAGCGACAAGTTCCCGGTGAAGGAGCCCTTCGTGGAGCTGCTGAAGTCCTCCATGAACACCTTCCTCAACGCCATGACCTTCCCGGACAAGACCATGTACCCCGTGTCTTCCCGCAACGATCAGGACTTCATGAACCTGACCGAGGTGTATCTGGACGCGGTGTTCGCCCCTGCCATCCGCCACAATAAGAACATCTTCTACCAGGAGGGCTGGCACGTCGAGATGGAAAACGCCGACGCCACCCCCACCTACAAGGGCGTTGTGTTCAACGAGATGAAGGGTGCCATGTCCTCGGTGGACGAGGTCATCATGGAGGGCATGCTGGCGGCCGCGTACCCGGACACCTGCTACGGCTACAACTCCGGCGGCGACCCGCGCGTCATCCCCGAACTGACCTACGAAAAGTACATGTCCATGTACAACCGCTACTACCACCCCTCCAACAGCCGCATCTGGCTGGACGGCGCGGTGCCGCTGGACCGGGTGCTTGCCATGATCGACGAGTACCTGAGCCGCTTTGAGCGCTCGGAGGAAAAGCACGTCATCGCCATGCAGCAGCCCCGCGCCTGTGAAAAGACCCAGTACTACGAGGTCTCCGAGGCCGACGGCACCGACAACAAGGCCATGCTGACCCTGGGCAAGATCATCGGCACCTGGCAGGACGTGACCCGCTGCTACGCTGCGGACATCCTGGCGGACGCCATTGCCGGCAGCAACGAAGCGCCCCTCAAGCGCGCGGTCATGTCCGCCGGCCTTTGCCAGGACATGAGCATGGAGGCGGAATCCTCCATCGCCCAGCCCGGCATGATGCTGACCGTCAAGAACATCGACCCCGCCAATGCGCCCGCCATCCGCGAGCTGATCCGCAAGACCTGCCTCGAATTGTGCGAGAAGGGCATCGACAAGACCGACCTGATGGCCTCCATCAACCGCTATGAATTCCGCGTGCGCGAGCCCAACGAGCCCGCCGGCCTGATGCGCAATATCATGGCCCTCAACACCTGGCTGCACGACGGCGACCCGCTGACCTACCTGGTCTACGACGAGGCCTTCGCCGAGCTGCGCGCGATGGTGGAAAACGGCGGCTTCGAGAAGCTGCTGTACGAGCTGCTGGTGAAGGAGGACGACATGGTCGTCCTGCACACGCTGCCCTCCACCACCCTGGGCGAGGAAATGCGCGCCGAGGAAGCCGCCAAGCTGGCTGCCGCTTCCGCCGCCTGGACGGAGGAAGAAAAGGCCGCCATGCTCAGGCTCAACGAGGAGCTTCACGCCTGGCAGCAGTCCGCCGACACCCCCGAGCAGCTGGCGACGCTGCCCGTCCTTGACCTGAGCGAAGTCAGCCCCGACCCGATGCTCCTCCACACCGAGGAGACCGAGCTGGACGGCGCGACGGTCCTGTACCACAAGGCGGCCACCAACGGCATCGTCCACCTGAACTACTACTTCCGCCTGACCGACTGCACGCTGAATGAGCTGACTGCTCTCAAGGGCCTGGATTCCCTCCTGGGCAAGCTGCCCACGAAGAAGCACTCTGCCGCTGAGCTGCAGCAGACCGTCAAGCTGCACCTGGGCCGTATCTTCTTCACCCTGGAGGGCAAGGAGAAGGCCAAGTGCAGCGAGGCGGCGACCCCCGTGCTGCGGGTGGGCTGCTCCGTGATGGCAGACAAGGTCGGTTTGGCCAAGGATCTCATCCGCGAGATTCTCACCGAAACCGACTTCACCCAGGTGGAGAAGATCCGCGAGATCGTCCTCCAGCAGGCCGAGCATGCCCGTCAGTTCTGTATCGGCGGCGGCCATGTGCTGGCCCTGAATGCCGCCGGCAGCCATTACAGCGCGTCCGGCGCGGTGAATGAAGCCCTGAACGGCTACACCTCCGTCAAGCACGGCATTGATCTGGCGGCGAATTTCGACGAAAAGATCGGCGATGTGATTGCCCTGGCGCAGAGCAAGCTGGCTGCTGCGGTGTGCAAGGCCCGCCTGGTGCTGTCCGTCACGGCCAACGAGCCCATTGACGTGGCTCCTATTCTGGCGGATTACCCTGTCGGCGCTCCGGTGCCTGCGTCCGCGCCCTATGTGACCAACGTGCCCATGAAGCGCGGCGTCAAGATCCCCGCGCAGATCGGCTATGCGGCGCTGGCCTCCGACCTGGACCGCGAGTGGGATGAATCCGGCCGTGTGGTTGCGAACATCCTGTCCCTGAGCTACCTGTGGAATGTCATCCGCGTGCAGGGCGGCGCCTATGGCTGCGGTCTGCGCCTGGGCCCGAATGCCGCGGCGGCCTATTCCTACCGCGACCCCACTCCGGCTCGCAGCCTCACGATGTATCGCGGCGCGGCGGATTTCCTCCGCGAGTTTGTGGCCTCTGGCGAGCGCATCGACAAGTTTGTCATCTCCACCATCGCTGAGACCGAGCCGCTGATGTCCCCCCGTGACGAGGGCGCGGTGGCGGATGGCCGCTGGTTCGCCGGCCGTACCGAGGACGACCTGCGCCAGCAGCGCGCCCAGATCCTCGCCACCGACGGCGAAAAGCTGCTGACCTGGTGCGAGACGCTGGAGCACATGGCCCAGACCGGCGCTGTGGCCGTCGTCGCTCACGACGAGGCCCTCAAGGCCTGCGAGGCGGAAGGCATCGAGATCGCTGAGTAAGCAATGACATAAAGCAGCCCCGCATACAGCGCGTATGCGGGGCTGCTGTTTGTTTGGGAAATCATCTGGCATACCATGCCGGACAGCGGAACTCATCCCATTCGATGAATACGGCGCTTGCGGTGAACTGCGCGGCAAACCAGGGCTCCGTTCCGCATGCCTCCAGGTGGTAGCGGGATTTGCCGTCGGCCTGGAATGCGTATACGCACAGGCCTGACCGAAGCTCCTCCAGCAGATGCTCTTCGGCGTCGGCGCCCTGATATACGATCAGCGGATCGTCTGTGTACAGCGCGCCTTTGGCGTCCCTGCGCCATGCCCGTCCGGGCTCGAAGGTGAGGCCGCGGAAGTCATGAAAGGTCATGCGCGCGTGGCTGATTTCCATATCAGTCGGCTGGTCGTTTTGCTCCGCCGCAGCGTGGATATTCAACGACTTCACGCTGATTGTCAGGCGACCTTCCGTGAGGCTTTCCAGCGTCATAACGGCGTCGTGAAATTCAAAGTCACCGAGCCGGGATGATGAATAATGCATGGCATCACCTCCGGGCTTTATCTGATAAAGTTCGTCCAAGCGTGGGGCTCCTTCTCCGGCAGGCCGAATTGTTCCTTGCCCAGGGCGATGGCCTTCATCAGGAAGGTCATGTTGCGGGCCAGGGTGCGCATGGTCTGCATGCCCTCCAGGTCCTCCGCCGCCTGACCGGGCGCACCGCCGTGAACGGAGTTCCAGTACTGGCTGGAGGCAATCGGCATGCCGCTGATGCCAAAGAACTTGTTCATTTCGTCATAGGTGGCGGAGCAGCCGCCGCGACGGGCGATGGCAATGCTCGCGCCGACCTTCATGGTCTTGTCAAAGCGGGTGGAGTAGAACAGCCGCTGCAGGAAGGCCATCAGCGTGGCGTTCGCACTGGCGTAGTACACCGGGCTGCCGATGACCAGACCGTCCGCCGCCTCGAACTTCGGGGCGATCTCGTTGACCATGTCGTTAAAGACGCACTTGGCGGTTTTGCCGCAGCTTCCGCAGGCGATGCAGCCGCGGATGTCCTTGTTGCCCACCTGGATGATCTCGGCCTCGATGCCCTCCTGGGCGAAGATCTCCGCCATTTCCTTCAGGGCGAGGGCGGTGTTGCCGTTTGCCTTGGGAGAGCCGTTGACCAAAAGAACCTTCATAAACATACCTCCATTTGCGTTTGACACCATTATACTGATGAAGGGGCGGCATCGTCAACGGAAAATTTCCGTGTTCGCTTTCGCAAAAGGCCGAAACGGTGTACAATAGGGGAGAATTTGCATGAAAGGAGCGGCCACAATGGACAAGGATGAAGTGCTGCGGCATTATTTCGGTCATGACAGCTTCCGTCCGGGCCAGGAAACCATGGTGGATGCGCTCCTGGCCGGCAGGGATGCGCTGGGCGTGATGCCCACCGGCGCGGGCAAGTCGATGTGCTATCAGGTGCCCGCGATGATGCTGGAGGGAATCACCCTCGTCATTTCCCCGCTGATCTCGCTCATGGCGGATCAGGTGGCGGCGCTGAAGGCAGCGGGCGTTCCGGCGGCGTACCTCAACTCGACCCTCACGCCCCGGCAGATGGACATCGCCCTGGAGCGGGCCTATCAGGGGGCGTACCGGATCATCTATGTTGCCCCGGAGCGGCTGGAAACGGCCTCCTTCCTGCGGTTTGCCCAGTCGGTCAAGATCGCGCTCATCGCGGTGGACGAGGCCCACTGCGTCAGCCAGTGGGGGCAGGATTTCCGCCCGGTGTACCTGCGCATCGCGGATTTTGTGGCGCAGCTGCCTGTACGCCCTGTGATGGGCGCGTTTACCGCCACGGCCACCCAGCGCGTCCGGGAGGACATCATCCGCCATTTGCAGCTGGTCAACCCGGCGACCGTCACCACCGGCTTTGATCGCCCCAACCTGTACTTTGAGGTGGTGCGCTGCACGGAAGGGCGCAATCGCGACCGCGCCCTGCTGGATGTGCTGCGGGGCAAGGCGGGACAGTCCGGCATCGTGTACTGCGCGACCCGCAAGGCGGTGGAGGAGCTCTGCGACCGGCTGAATCTGGCGGGCTATTCGGCCTCCCGGTACCATGCGGGCCTCACCGACGAGGAGCGGCGGCAGAATCAGGAGGACTTCCAGTACGACCGCGTGCAGGTGATGGTTGCCACCAACGCCTTTGGCATGGGCATTGACAAAAGCAATGTGCGCTTCGTCATCCACTACAACATGCCGCGCTCGATGGAGGCCTATTATCAGGAGGCGGGCCGCGCAGGCCGCGACGGCGAGCCGTCGGAGTGCATCCTCCTGTACAGCGGGCAGGACATCTTCACCGCCAAGTGGATGATCGAGCACAACCCGCCCAACGAGGCGCTCTCCGCCGCTGAGCAGGCCAATGTCCGCCGGCTGGACATGAACCGCCTGAACAGCATGATCGACTACTGCACCAAGGACATGTGCCTGCGGACGGCCATCCTGCGCTACTTTGGCGAAAAACCGGGCGAAGCCTGCGGCGACTGCGGCCACTGCACCGGCGGACGCTACGCTGAGGCAGGGGAGAAGCCCTCTGCCAAAACGCGCCGCACCGCAGCGGATAAGTCCGCCAAGCCTGCGAAGACCCCGAAGAAGATCGACGCCCCCAGGGACGGCCTCATCGAGCAGCTCAAGGGGGTGCGCATGGCGCTGGCCAAGGCGCAGCATGTGCCGCCCTACATCATCTGCAACGACGCGACCCTTGCCAGCATGGCCCGTATCCGCCCGCAGACAAAGCAGGGGATGCTCTCCGTCAGCGGCATGGGCGAGGTCAAGACCGCCAAGTACGGCGACGCCTTCCTGCAGGTGGTCAAGGCCTACACGCTGCAGGAGAAGCGCATGCGCTCCCAGGTGGCGGCGATCGCCCGGGAGGCGCAGTCGGCGGCGTTCCGGCCCAGGTCCGGGACTGCGGCCAAGCCCGTCGTCCGCATATACGAGCCGCCCAAGGACGTGCCGCCCGCCCCGCTGCGTCCGCCGCTGGAGAACGACGACGAGGACATCGCCGACGCCTACCTGTCCGGCATGTCCATCCAGCAGATCGCGGATGAATTGGAGCGTTCCCCCGCTGAAGTCCGGCAGCGGCTGGCTGATATGGACTTGATATTTTGAGGCAGGTATGCTATCATACCTGCGGCCCATGCCACACCATTCCCAAAGGGAGGTACATACCCTTGATCAAGAAGTATTCCGGTGAGCTGATCCCTCAGCGCGCTGATCCCTGTATTCTGCTGGCCCCTGACGGCTGGTACTATTTCACGGCCACCCTGCCTGCATTTGACGCCATTGAGCTTCGCCGTGCCCGTACCATCGAGGAGCTGCCCGCGGCTCCGGCACGCATCGTGTGGCGCAAGCATATCGACGGGCCGATGTCCAGGTATATCTGGGCGCCGGAGATCCACCTGGTGGATGGCAACTGGTGCATCTACTTTGCCGCCGCCGGAGCCCGCCGCGATCCCAACGGCCTGCTGTCCCACCGCACCTACTGCATCCAGTGCGAAGGCGATCCCATGCTGGACGACTGGGTGGAGATGGGAAAGGTCAATACCGGCTGGGAGACCTTCTGCATTGACGCAACGACCTTCACCGCAGGCGGCAAACGCTATTTTGTCTGGGCGCAGAAGGCGGACGGCATCCCCGGCAACAGCAATCTCTACATTGCCGAAATGGCCTCTGCAACCAAGCTGAAGCTCCCCGGCAAGCTGCTGAGCATCCCTGAGTACGACTGGGAGTGCATCGGCTATCTGGTGAACGAGGGTCCCTCCGTCCTCAAACACGAGGGCAAGCTGTATCTGACCTACTCTGCCTCTGCCACGGATGAGAACTACGCCATGGGCATGCTTGTGGCGGATGAGGATGCCGATCTGCTCAACCGGGACAGCTGGAAGAAGTCCCCTGTGCCGGTGATGGTCACCGATGCGGCGCACGGGATCTACGGCCCGGGCCACAATTCCTTCACCAAGGACGAGGAAGGCCGCGATCTGCTGGTGTTCCATGCCCGTCCTTATCCGGGCTTCAACGGCACCCCCCTGTCCGATCCCAACCGTCACTGCCACGTCTGGCCCGTTGAGTACGACGAGAATGGCTGCCCCATCTTCAACTGAGGGGATTTCATCTCCGTTTTCACGCGACTGGGCGGGATTTTCCGCCTGAGCACATGCGCGTGAAGCTGGCTTTGAACATACGGCAGGCTGTCCGCCCGCTCATCGGTCGGAATCCATCATTGCATTTGACCGGGACTGCTTCTTTACGGAGGCAGTCCTTTTTGCTTGCCAGAATTTGCCGGATGGTGTATAATTGTTATACTAATTGTGTGATCGAAGGAGGCGCCCCCATGCGCATTCTCGTTTTGAACGGCAGCCCCAAGGGGAAGAACAGCATCACCCTGCAGACCATCGAGTACCTGAAGATCAGGTTTCCTCAGCATGAGTGGGAGACGCTCCATGTCGGCCAGCTGATCGCCCTGTACGAGAAGGACTTCACCAAAGCCAGGGCCGCGCTCGACCGCGCCGAGCTGATCATTTTCAGCTACCCGGTGTATACCTTTATCGCGCCCTACCAGCTGCACCGTTTTGTGGAGCTGATGAAGGAGCACCGGGTGGACGTCTCGGGCAAGTGGGCCAGCCAGCTGAGCACCTCCAAGCACTTCTATGATGTGACGGCACACCGCTATGTCATGGAGAACGCTCAGGATATGGGCATGAAATTCGTCCGCGGCCTCAGCGCCGACATGGATGACCTGACCACGAAAAAGGGCCGTGAAGAGGCGGAGGCTTTCTTCCGTTACCTGATGTTCTCGGTGGAAAGCGGCAGCTGCGAGCCTTCGCTGCCCGTCCAGCCTGCTCCGGCTCATGTACCTGCAACCCAGGCCGAGTCCACCGGTGAAAAGACCGGCGATGTGGTCATCCTGACTGACGTCCGCCCTGAGGATACCCAACTGCAGGGGATGATCGACCGCTTCCGCGCAGTATGTCCGAAGAAGACCCGCGTTATCAACCTGCGGGAGTATCCCTTCAAGGGCGGCTGTCTGGGCTGCTTCGGCTGTGCCAAGAGCGGCAAATGCGTCTATCCGGGCGGCTTTGACGAATTCCTACGCAATGACATCCAGAAGGCCGAGGCGGAGGTCCACGCCTTCTCCATCAGCGATCACGGCATGTCTGCCGTATTCAAGTGCTACAGCGACCGCCAGTTCTGCAACGGCCATCGCACCGTGCGCATGGGTGCGCCCATCGGCTATATCGTCAGCGGCAACTACAAATATGAAGAAAACCTGCGGATGATCGTCGAGGGCAGGGCTGAGGTAGGCGGCAACTTCCTGTGCGGCGTGGCCACGGATGAGGACAACACCGACGCCGCCATCGACCGGCTGGCCAAAACCCTCGCCTGGGCAATGGATCACAAGCACACCCAGCCCAAGAATTTCCTGGGTGTGGGCGGCATGCGCATCTTCCGCGACCTGATCTGGCTGATGCAGGGCCTGATGAAGGAGGATCACCGCTTCTTCAAGAAGCATGGTCAGTACGACTTCCCCCAGAAGCAGCGGGGCCGCATGATGGCTATGTACCTGGTGGGCTTCCTGATGGGGAACGAGAAGCTCAAGAAAAAGGCCGGCAGCAAAATGACAGAAGGCATGCTGATGCCCTACGCCAAGGTGCTGAAGCAGGCGAGGAAGGAAAGCGGCCTGGAACAGTGATAAATAAATAACAAACGGAGCGCCGCGCCGGACAGAGCAGCGGTGCTTCGCTTTGAGGCGAGGAAAAAGCATCCGGGGCAGTCAAGTAAGCGTTTTCATAAAATGGGATTGAACTTCTAATGTTTTTTCCGCAAAATGAAGGGAAAAAGTCGGAAATGTGCATAAATTGATTTGAATAAAGTATGTACGACGAGGACGCTTGCATGTAAAATGAGGTTGAATATAGCTCGGATTGTACCTTTCCAGTATTGAGCGGAGAGGCAAAACGGCTGTCAGTACCGTGCAATTTGGTGTTTCTCGGGAGGAAACGATATGAAGCATCAGATCACGTTCCGGCAGTACCGGGCGATGGACCTTGCTGCATTTACCGTGCTGCTATGCATCGGCGAAACGCTGATTACGCTGGGCGCGACCCTCTGGTTTCCCGGAGAACCATGGGTATTGTCGCTTACACCGGCAATTACGGCCATCGTGATGGTTCGCTGGGGCGCATTTGCTGCGATTCCTGCCTTGGTGGGGGCTGCTGTATTCTGCCTGGCGTCCGGTGCTACGCTTTCTCAATATGTCTGTTACTGTGTTGGCAATCTTGCTGCGCTTGCGCTGACACAGTTTCTTTATCGGCAAGGTTGGAAGCGTTTACACGAACAGGTGATTTTAGCCTTGGTTTACGGGGTGATGACGGCCCTGCTCATGCAGGCCGGACGAGCCCTGATGGCGATCATTCAGGGTGCAAACCTGGGGGATGGCCTGCGGTTTTTCACCACGGACAGTTTGTCTACGCTCTTCAGCGCGCTGCTGGTGTGGATCATGCGACGGCAGGACGGTATGCTGGAGGAGCAGAAGCATTACCTCAAGCGAATCGCAGAGGAACAAGAAAAGGAAAAACAGCAGCGGGGATACGAACCGCTGCAGTGACTGAATGAAGGATCAAGGGGGTTGGTTTTCATGGCAGCGAAGGCAGCGGATTTCCTCATTTATGATGAGGCCGCCGGTGTATACCGCGAAAACCCGGAGCAGGCTGTGCGCGATGACGTGGAGAAACACGCCTGGCGTCACATTGCGCTGACCATTATCAAGGACTGGCGTCTGTACCTGATGCTGGTGCCCATGCTGCTGGTGTTCCTGTTCTGGCGCTACCTGCCCATGTACGAGCTGCTGGGCTGCTTCAAGGTGCCGGACGAGGTGCTCCCCGTGGCACAGCAGAATTTCTCCGGCTTCTCCTACTTCAAGCGGCTGCTGGTGGGCGGAGACGCGCTGTCGATGGAATTCTGGCGTGCGCTGCGCAACACCTTCCTGCTGAGCTTCTACGGCCTGTGCTTCGGCTTCCCGATGCCCATCATCCTTGCGCTGTTCTTCAATGAGATCCGCAACAATATGGTGCGCTCCACCTGCCAGGTGCTGACCTATCTGCCCAAGTTCATGTCCACCGTCGTCATGACCTCTCTGGTGACGATGCTGGTCAAGCAGGGCTCCCTGACCACCGGCATGGGTATTGTCAGCCAGGCGCTGAGCGCGCTGGGACTCATCTCCCACGATGTGGCCAATGCGGGCTTGCTGAACAATCCGGACTTCTTCCGGGCGATCTACCAGATCTCCGGTATCTGGGAGGGCGCGGGCTACGACTCCATCGTGTACTTCGCGGCGATCATCGCCATCTCTCCCACCAGCTATGAGGCTGCGCAGATTGACGGCGCAGGCAAGATGGCTCAGATGCGCTACGTCGTGCTGCCCGGCATCCTGTCCACCATCGTGATCATGCTGATCACCCGTATCGGCGCGCTGCTGAACATCGGCTACGAGAAGGTGCTGCTGCTGTACAACACCAATACCTATGTGACGGCGGATGTGGTATCCACCTTCGCACAGCGCTATGGTATGGAAGGCCAGCAGAAGGGCCTTGCCTCCGCTGCGGAAATGATGAACAACGTCATCAGCATGCTGTTGGTGATCAGCGCAAATACCATTGCCCGCAAGGCATCCGACACGTCGCTGTATTAAGGTGGTGAGGGAAAGATGAAGAGAAAGCTTGAAACCTCTGAGATGATCTTCAAGGTCATCAGTTACACGCTTCTGTGTATTTTTGCCCTTGCCTGTCTGTATCCCTTCGTGTATGCGATCTCTGCTTCCATCAGCGGCGCGCACGCGGTGGATTACGGCGAGGTGGTGCTCTTCCCCAAGGACATCCAGTTCCAGGCCTTTGCCCGCATGTTCAATGACAACATGTTCTGGAACGCTTACTCCAACACCCTGTTCCTGACCTTCTACGGCACCATCTGGGCGCTGTTTGTGGCCATCCTGGGCGCTTACGCCCTGTCCAAGAAGAGGCTGCTGTTCCGCCGCTTCTTCAACTTCTTCCTGGTGTTCACCATGCTGTTCTCCGCCGGTCTGGTCCCCCAGTACCTCAACTACCTGGATACCAAGGCGGTCTTCAACGCTGTAGGCATCACGGACGACAAGTGGCTGGTCGTCATCGCCATGGGTATGGCGGCGATGAACATCATCCTGCTGCGCAACGCCTTCGAGGGCGTGCCCAGCGAGATCGAGGAAGCGGCCATCGTTGACGGTGCGACCGAACTGCAGGTGCTCACCAAGGTGTACATGCCCATGAGCAAGTCCACCATTGCAACGGTTGCCCTGTTCTTCGCCATCTCCCGCTGGAACGGTTACTTCTGGGCCCGCCAGATGATCTCCAACTCCAATGAGCATCCGCTGCAGGTTTTCATCCGTCTGCAGCTGGAGACCTTCACCGATCCCGAGCAGATGTCCGGCTGGAGCGAGGCCTACTCCTCTGACTCGGTCATCTACGCGCTGATCGTCTGCTCCATCGTTCCGATCCTGATCATCTACCCCTTCATCCAGAAGTACTTCGCCAAGGGCGTCAACATGGGTGGCGTCAAGGAGTAATTGGCGCGCCGGATATTCATTCTGTACTCAACCGGGTTTGTCCCGGTGAAATAAACAAGGAGGAACCAACTATGAAGCGTATCGTTTCCCTGCTGATGGTGCTGGCCATGATGGCCACCATGTTCGTCGGCACCGCTGTCGCTGAGACTGCGGCTCTTCCCTACGCTGAGGGCACCGTGCTCCGCATGGCCACCGGCTACAACAATGCCAAGACCGGCCTGTTCTTCAGCGCCGACGTCGCTGGCGAGGGCGTGACCCTGGCTGACGGCGTGACCTACTACACCGGCGATCTGAAGCCCACCTGGGTGGCTGTGGAAGCAAAGCTGGGCGTCAAGTTCGAGGACAAGTACCAGGGCAACTCCGCCACCAAGGAGTTCGACTTCTGGAAGGATCGCCTGGACGAAGTGGACATGATCTCCGGTACTGCGGCCAAGCTGACCGAGTACGGCGAGGCCGGCTCCATCGTGAACCTGGCTGAGCATCTGGACAAGATGCCCCACTTCAAGGCCTACCTGGACGCCAACCCCATCGTGCGTCTGTCCATCACCGGTAACACCTCTACCGGCGCTATCTACTTCTCCCCCTACTTTGACGGCGTGAACGACATCGAGCGTATGCCCCTGATGCGCGTTGACTGGGTCATCAAGCTGCTGGACGGCGAAGGCCCCTTCACCGCTGATGCCTGCAACATGACCGCCGCCCCCGTCTACACCCCCTACATGCCCACCTCCGGCAAGGTCACCGTTGACGTCGTCTCCCTGGACGGCACCCACGTTGAGCAGGTCACCAAGGATTATGACGCCGCCGGCAACATCATCGCCCTGATGAACGCCGCTGGCCCCATGGATGGCGTGACCGCCGTCAACATGCTGCGTGACTACATCGACGTTGCTTACGGCGGCTACTACGGCACCCAGCGTTCCAACCTGTTCATTGGCCAGAACGCTGCCTGGGACGCTGACGAGCTGGTTGCCCTGCTGCGCTGCGTCGTGGCTAACCCCCAGACCCTGAATGGCACCGACTCTGTGCAGGGCCTGTTCTCCCGTGAGGATGACAACAACCAGCGCCGCGTTGACATGATGCGCTTTGCTGGCGTGCTCTTCGGCGTGCGCGGCCTGGAGTCCCGTCAGGACTACCTGTGGATCGACGCTGAAGGCAACCTCCGTGACGCCCGTCAGGAGCCCGACGCTTACCGCGCGATGGAGCGCATGAACGCCATGGCTCAGGAAGGCCTGATCTCCAAGTCCTTCATGGATAGCTCCAAGGAATCCACCAAGACCATGCTGGAGAATGACCTGGGCTTCATGCACTATGACTACAACCAGACCCAGACCGTGTACAACCAGACTGCGCTGCAGGAAGGCGAGAAGTACATGGCCGTGATGATCCCCGTGGCACACTGGTTCGACGGCACCGAGGGCGGCGTGTTCATGCGCTTCACCGAGTCCTGGCGTTCCGTGAAGACCGACGGCTGGGGCATCTCCGTTGCCGGTGTGGCTGGCAACCCCGATAAGCTGAATGCCTGCCTGGCGCTGATCGACTACGCTTTCAGCCCCGAAGGTCAGATCCTGATGTCCTACGGCCCCGACGCCTTCATCAAGACCAATGAGGATGGCTCCTACGTCACCTTCAACTTCAACGGTCAGGAAATGCCCGTGATCGCCGATGCTACCTTCGACGAGCTGTGGGACAAGGCTTCCGGTAACTACACCAACTACGCCCGTCAGTTCCTGGGCTCCACCCTGTCCTTCGCCAAGAGCCAGGCCTTCGAGTACCAGTGCACCCATCCCGTCGGCAAGGAAGGCGCCGGCAAGCTGTCCGTGGCTATCGCTCTGGGCGTCATCAAGCACCCTGAACTGGCCCTGACTGAGAATCCCTGGTACACCTCCGTGCCCACCGTTCTGCCCAACACCAAGCAGGAGAACAGCATGATCTCCGGCTACACCGAGCTGACCACCAGCTACAACTCTGCCAAGGGCGGCCAGAACCTGTTCATCGACCAGATCGTGAACGGTTACGCCGTCGAGGGCATGGACGATGCTGATGCCTCTGCTGCCTACGCCGGCAAGAACATGAGCGGCAAGCAGTATCTGCAGCTCAAGCAGCGCGCCTGGACCCGTCTGCAGGAGTACTACACCAACCTGCCCAAGTAATGATCCCATCCGTGGCGGGAGCTTCGGCTCCCGTCACGGGTTCCCGTCAGCTTCTCCGTGGGGGAAGCTGACGGGAACCTGATTCCGCGCCGATGCATCGGACGCAGTGCTATTTCCGGGAGGTTCTTATGTACAAGACGCAAATCCTTTTGCAGAAGATCATCTGCTTTGCCGCACTGGCTGTCAGCGCCCTGATGTTTGTGTATTCCCTGGGCCTGATGACGGATCTGTATGACAGCCTGTATCCGACTATGATGGATCCCAGCAATATCGATGATACCTGGGTGACCGGCTCGCAGATCTATTACCACATGCAGCCCTTTAACAAGCTGCTGCTGGTATGCTCCATCGGCATGGTGCTGCTTGCCTGCCTGCTGTTCATCACCAGCACCCATTCCCGCCGCCGCTACTATGTGGGCAACGCGGCTTCCGTAGGCCTGTTTGCCCTGGCCGGCACGGCGGCGAGCGTCTGGAGCCACCTGGAGCTGGAAAAGTTCAAGGCGGAATTCCTGCAGATCAACTTTGACGAGCTGCGTGATTTTGCTGAGATGTGGGAAACCCCCTACGTGGATTCCACCTTCTGGTTTGACGCGCATTACGCAGTGTTCGGCCTGATGCTGCTGGTCGTTGTACTGCTGGTGGCCAACTATTTCTGGAAGCTGAACCTCATGAAGGCTGAAGCGAAGCTGCTCAAAGAGGGAAGGAGGGCGTCCGCATGACCATGAACCGACTGGATGATCCGCGCATCGTCAAAATTGACCGGATGCGTTATGCCAAGAATACCTTCTCCTCCGGCCTGACCTACCTGGCGATTCTCTTCAATGTGTTCTACTTCGTCAGCATCTATGAGTCCGATGTGGGCTCCTGGTATTACCAGATCCTCATTGGTGCGTCCATCGTGTATAACCTGGTATTTATGCTGATGACCTTCCTGGCCTCCGAGGGCGTGAAGAACTACAAGATGGGATACTCGGTGCTGCTGCTGGTTGCCGGCGCAGGCCAGATCATCCGCATTTTCATCCTGCCCCTGATGGCTTACCAGGCTACGGTGACCATCAGCAAGGTGACCTATCCCGTGATGGAAAAGCCGCAGCTGATCTGGGTGATCATCTGCCTGGCTGCATCGGCGCTGTGCTGCTTTGTGGCGGGCCTTGTGGGCGTGTACCGCAGCCGCAAGCTGGCTGCTTACAATGCTACCCTCAATCAGACGGTTGCGTAAAGGAGATCGCTTATGGCAAATATCAGCTTAAAGCATCTGGATAAGATTTATGACAACAAGGTGCAGGCTGTCTTTGACTTCAACCTGGAAGTGAAGGACGGCGAGTTCATCGTGCTGGTCGGCCCTTCCGGCTGCGGCAAGTCCACCACGCTGCGCATGATTGCCGGCCTGGAGGACATCTCCTCCGGTCAGCTCCTGCTGGACGGCAAGGATATCACCTCCGCGCCCGCCAAGGATCGCGACATGGCTATGGTGTTCCAGAACTACGCCCTGTACGGCCACATGACCGTGTATGAGAACATGGCCTTCTCCCTGACGCTGCGCAAGGAGGATCCCAACGTCATCCACCGCAAGGTGCTTGCCGCTGCGGAGATCCTGGGCCTGACGGATCAGCTGAACAAGAAGCCCAAGCAGCTTTCCGGCGGTCAACGCCAGCGCGTGGCCATGGGCCGCTCCATTGTGCGCAGCCCCAAGGTCTTCCTGTTTGACGAGCCTCTGTCCAACCTGGACGCCAAGCTCCGCGGCGCTACCCGCCGTGAGATCCTGCTGCTCCATAAGCGCATGAACGCCACCATGCTCTACGTCACCCATGACCAGACCGAAGCGCTTACCCTGGCGGATCGCATCGTGTGTATGTCCATGGGCCATGTGCAGCAGGTCGGTACCCCCCTGGAGCTCTATGATACCCCCGCGAATCTCTTCGTGGCCAGCTTCATCGGTCTGCCGCCCATGAACTTCTTCGACGTGGAAATCAAGGACGACAAGGCTGTCAACCAGTACTTCACCGTGGCGCTGACTGAGGACGAGCAGAAGATGCTTGCCGCTTACCAGGGCAAGACCGTGGTGCTGGGCGTCCGTCCCGAGAACATCGCCACCGGCGGTGACGTGGATGTGGCCGTCTTCTCCAACGAGAACCTGGGCATGAATACCCTGGTGCACGGCCGCCTGTGCGGCTCTGCGGCGGCCAATGCCGCCATCACCTGCAAGCTGCGCGGCTGGTGCGACTATAAGGCCGGCGACCATGTGCAGGTCAAGTTTGAGAAGCGCCACTTCTTTGACAAGGAAACCACCAACGCAATCCGCTGAAAGGAGAGCCGACCATGAGGGTAAAAGAAAAGAAGGCACGCGGCGCGATGCCGGAATTCATCCGTAAGCCAATCGTCTCCCTGAAGCGCAAGCCTCAGATCATTCCCATGATCGTGCTGGCGATTGGTTTCCTGTTCTACTCCCTGAATCTGACCCACATCTCCGATACCACGGCCAAGCTGCAGCTGCCCGGTATGGGCCTGAGCGGCTTCTGCACGATGCTGTTCTCCATGCTCAGCTTTGTGTGCTTCCTGAACGCCTATCCCCATCGCAAGAAGACCAACATTCCCATGCTGGTGCTGATGTTCCTGATGCTGGCCGTGCTGATCGTGTGCGATGTGTTCTACCTCAGCCAGATCAACGTAGCCCTGACCCGCGAGGATCCCATCAAGATTGATGCGACCACGGCGTATATCGGCGAGGCCATGTCCATGCTGCGGGTGCATGCGATCATCGTTGCATGCGGCGCGGTGCTGACGATGCTGGTGCCCGTGCTGCGCAAGCTGCTGCGCGGCATCAACACCTCCCTGGACGTGGAGGAGAACGGACAGATGGGCGAGATCGTGCTGTCCGAGGACAACTGATATCCATGAAGAAGAAAGCGAACAAGCCGGAAACCACGGAGGCTTCCTACTACGACCTCCACACCGGCGCGGTGGACGATCTGGTCAATGCGACCAGGGAAAACACCCCCCGATACTCGGAGGAGGAGCTGAACAAATACCGCTCGGGTAAATCGAAGTGGAAGTTCCCCCAGTGGCTGAAGGTCGGGCTGATCAAATTCTGGTTCTACGGCGCGGTGTGCTACTTCGTCTTTTGGGGCCTGGGGCTGTATGTGGCTGATCAGCTGGATCTGATGTTTGCAGGCGCCATCGTGATGGGTATGGTGACGGATTTGCTCATCAACCATTTCCTCCGCTTTACTGAAAAGCTGCCCGGAGGCAGCAAAAAGTGGATGATGGTCACTACCCGCGGCGCCAAGGGATTCTTTCTGAATCTGCTGTACGGCTTTGTGCTGCAGTTCCTGATCGTGACGGCGTATAATGTCGTCAATTCCGTGATCGTGATGCTGTATGCGGGCGCGGAGAATGCGCCGCTGCTGCATGTGGAGCCGCTGTTCTTCGGCCTGGCTGCGGTGGGTGTGGATACACTGTGTGTGATGCTCCGCAATGCCTTCGCCAAAATGGTGGCGGACGCCAAACGCAAGGCATGATAAAAGCCGCCGGCTTCTGCCAGCGGCCTGTGGATCCGGTTTTGATCAGCATTCCTTGCGGCCATACTCCCTGGGGGATACGCCGTATTTCTTCTTGAACATGCGGGAGAAGTACAGCGGGTCGCTGTAGCCGCACATGCGCGCCACCTCGGTGATACTGCTGCCGGCGCCTCTCCGCAGGTGATCTGCGGCGGCTTGCAGGCGCAGGCTGCTGAGGTACTTGTGGGGCGTGGTGTGCATTTCCTGACGGAAAAGCCTGCAGAGATAGTCGTAGCAATAGGGGGCTGACTTGAGCAGCTCATCCAGCTCGTAATGCGGGTTGGCGTAGTTCTGCGCAATGCTCTGGGCGATTTCCTCCACCAGGTGATTCCGCGGGGATACCCTGCGGCGGCTGCTGATGGACTGCGCCAACAGCTGACCGTATGCTGGCAGCAGCGCGTCGCGGTAAGCGGCGTCACTCTGGAAAAGGTACAGCGCATCGCTGAAAAGATGCTGCAGGGAATGGTTCTCGTCATCGTGCAGCAGCTCGGGATCGCTCAGCGCCAGCATGGCGTTGGCAATGTTCAGGCTGATGCACTGCCCCTCCTTCGGGGCTGAATGGGTATGGGGCGTTTCCGGCGGGATGACAAGTACGTCGCCCGCATGGCAGACGATCTCCACGTCGTCAAATACGAAGGCTGAGGAAGATTGCGTGAAGTACAGCATCTCCCAGGCGTCATGCTGATGGCGTACGGGGGCTGCGGTGTTATGCACGCCGGCCCAGATAATGTCGTTCATACGTTCACCTCATGGACTATTCTGATGTATTGTATCAAATTAAGTCGGTTTTGTCTATATCGGGTGAGGATTTTCACCCAAGCCAAGTAAAGGAGCGATACCGCTATGGCATACCTTACGCTCAAAAACATCAACAAGATCTACCCCAATGGCTTCCACGTTGTGCATGATTTCAATCTGGAAATCCAGCGGGGCGAGTTCATTGTGTTCGTCGGCCCCTCCGGCTGCGGCAAGTCTACCACGCTGCGCATGATTGCCGGCCTGGAGGACATCAGCAAGGGTGATTTCCTGATTGATGGCCAGCGGGCAAACAATATGGGCCCCCGTGAGCGCGAGATCGCCATGGTGTTCCAGAGCTACGCCCTTTATCCCAACATGACCGTGTATGATAACCTGGCCTTTGGCCTGAATCTGCAGGGCGTGGATGAGGACGTGATCGAGCAGCGCGTACTGAAGACTGCGAAGATCCTGGGCCTGACGGATTACCTGGATCGTATGCCCCGTGCGCTTTCCGGCGGTCAGCGCCAGCGCGTGGCTGTGGGCCGCTCCATCATCCGCAAGGTGGGCATCTTCCTGATGGACGAGCCGCTGTCCAACCTGGACGCCAAGCAGCGCGTCACCATGCGCAGCGAGATCACCCAGATCCACCGCGAGACCGGCGCCACCACCATTTACGTCACCCATGACCAGACCGAGGCCATGACCATGGCTGACCGCATTGTCGTGATGAAGAATGGCTATGTCCAGCAGATCGGCACGCCCAAGGAGGTCTACTTCAGCCCGGTCAATATGTTCGTGGCGGGCTTCATCGGCGAGCCTCCGATGAACTTCATCCGCCGTAATGTGGAAAATGGCTGCATCGTGATCGGCGGCGCGACCTTCGACCTGAGCAAGTGCATCGGCGAGAAGATCGGCGAGTACGAGGGCAAGGAGATCGTCTTTGGCTTCCGTCCCGAGGCCATCGTGATGGGCGAAGCGGAGAATGCCTTCGTCACCAAGGGCATGGTCGAGCTGACCGAAATGCTGGGCGACAACGCCAATGTCTATGTGGACATTGACGATGACAAGTCCATCCTGAAGGTCACGCCCCATGAGATCCCCCAGATGGACGCCGAGGTCACCTTCTCCATCCCCGTGGAGAGCGTCTACCTCTTCGACGCCCAGACCGAGATGGTCATCAAGTAAGCAAACAAAGAGCGCATCCCGCGAGGGATGCGCCTTTTTTATGCCTTCACGATGGGCAGCCAGAGCTCCGCCCTGCTGGACGGGGGATCGGCCTGGTTCAGCTCGTAGTAGAACTCCAGGTTGTAGCCGCCGGCGAGCTTGTACTCGGTGCAGGCGGGCAGCCAGTCGCGCCACATCCGGGTGTTGGTGTCCTGGAGCGTCCCCAGCGTGCAGGGGAATACCGCCCAGGTGCCCGCAGGGATGGTGTGGGTGACGCAGCCTTCGGGCACGGTTTTCCAGGGCTGGTGCAGGTCAGCGATCATGTAGTCGAAGAGCTTGCCGTCGGTATCGATGCACACGCCGAAGTCGCCCATGATGATCTGCTGCCCGGCGAGGATCTCGTCCCACCACCTGGGGATCTCCTGATAGCTGGTTTCATTGTTGAACTGCTTTTTGTAGCCCACCACGGTGAAGGCAGGCTTCTCAACCACCTTGTATTCCATCATGCTTCCGCCCTCCTTGAGGTTGATCTTCATCGGCGCGAAGGAAACCAGGGTCACACCCGGCTGGCCCGCCTGGGAGGGCAGCACGCCGTGGAAGCGCCGGAAGGCCCTGGCGAAGCTGTCCGGCGAGTCGTAGCCGTACTTCATCGCCGTGTCGATGACCTTCGCGCCCCGGAGCAGCTCCTGCGCAGCCTGGGTCAGCCGACGGCGGCGGATGTACTCGCCCAAAGGCACGCCGCACAGGCTGGAGAAGATCCGCTGGAAGTGGAATGCGCTGACGTACGCGCGCGCTGCGACGTCGTGCACATCGATGTCTTCCGTCAGATTGGCCTCGACGTAGTCAAGGGCGGCCTGGATGCCTTCGCGGATGGTCTGCATGGCGCTGCCTCCTTCGTGGATGATGAGGACAGTATAGCACAGCCCTGCGAGAATGTCCCGACTTTTTCTGCGAAAGGAACCGGTCCCATCCGGCTGCGGGACGCCCGCCCCGACTTTTTCTGCGGCATGAGGGCTGGGGAAATGGCCGGAGGGGCCTGCGAGGGGCTATGCAAAACGGGCGATTGCTGGTATAATACTGGCAGATCTCAATCGAATAACGAAGAAAGTGGTGACAGTATGCCCAATCCCATCCTGCCCCTGTGGGAGCATATTCCCGACGGCGAGCCCCGCGTGTTCGGTGACCGCGTGTATCTGTATGGCTCCCATGACCGTCCGCTGTCGGGCGATTTCTGCGACATCCGGCTGAAGGCCTGGTCTGCGCCCATCGACAACCTGGATCACTGGACCTGCCACGGCGATATTTTCCATGCCCAGGCGGACGAGGATCATCCTGCGGACGTCACCTGGCACGACATGAATCCCTGCGACAAGCACATGATGTACGCCCCCGACGTGGTGAAGAAGGGCGACAAGTACTATCTTTTCACCTACATTTTCTATGACAAGGGCTGCGTGTCCGTGTCGGACAAGCCCGAAGGCCCCTTCAAGGTCATCGGTACTTATCAGTACGCCCCGGAGGACGCAGGCGACGACGGCGTTTACAACGATCCCGGCGTGCTGGTGGACGACGACGGCCGGGTGTACATCTACTACGGCTTTGAGCATTCCCACATGAACGAGCTGGATCCGGAGACGATGAATACCGTGCTGCCCGGCAGCCTCAGGCATCATGTGATCGACGACCGGGACGGCGTGCCGGAGGAGATGCGCTTCTTCGAGGCCAGCTCCCCCCGCAAGATCGGCGACACCTACTACCTGATCTACTCTCCCCGCAAGGGCAGCCGCCTGGCCTACGCCACCTCTGACAAGCCCACCGGCCCCTTCACCTACCGCGGCTACATCGTGGACAACAGCAACGATTACCCCGGCGGCAACGACCACGGCTCCATCATGAAGGTGGGCGACCAGTGGTACATCTTCTACCACCGGATGACCAACGGCACCTGCTTCTCCCGCCAGGCCTGCGCCGAGCGCATCGAGATCCTGCCCGACGGCACCATCCCGACGGTGGAGATGACTTCCCTGGGCTTTTCTAAGTCCCTCAACCCCTACGAGGAGACCCCTGCCCACCGCGCCTGCGTGCTGCGGAATGGCGGCATGATCAAGTACCTCAACGAGTTCCATACCGTCATTGACGAGCTGCGCAGCGGCACCGTCGTGGGCTACAAGTACTTCGACTTTGGCGAGGATGACAGCGCGACCCACACCGATCTGGTGATGGAGCTGCGGGGCCTGGGCGAAGCGGGCCGCGTCACCGTGCATCTGGACGATGCCGCGAATGATCCCATCGGCGAAGGCTGCTTTGCCGGCGATGACCAGTTGCTGAAGGTGAAGCTGCCCTGCATCACCGGGCGGCACGCGGTGTACTTCACCTTCCACGATGACCGCACCCAGCTGTCCTGGGGCCTGCACGACCGCTGCCTGACCCGCCTGGAGAGGTTCGTGTTCAAGAAGTAAGGAGGTCGCTATGGGCTACACATTTGCGGCGGCGCTGCTGAAAAAAACGACAACGGCTCCCGGCACCCGCAAGGCGTTCCGGGAAGCGATGGAAAATCAGGGCTACCGCAAGGCTGCCTCGGCGGAGGAAGCATCCCTGAGCCTGCGCATGTACCAGGACAAGAAGAGCGCGTGGCTCTCCCTGGCGATGGACATACCGGAGAGCTTCGATAAGGAGCTGGAGTTCCTGCGCAAGGTGTCGGCGGAGATGCACACGCCCATCCTGTACTTCATGAATTTCGACAGCGATTTCCTCTACGTCGCCGCGACGGACGGCAAGGCTGTGCAGCATGTCCATGTGGGCTTCATTGACGAGGATGACGAAGCCATGACGGACAGTGAAGACCTGTCCGTCTTTGACGCGCTGCTCCCGGACGACGCAGCCCGGGCAGAGTTCCGCCGCATCCTCGCGGTAGATGACGAGGAGCGGGTCTTCTCCGAGGAGGCCGCGCAGGAAATGGCGGCGCTGTTCGGCTACACGCCGGAGGTGCTCTTTGTGGACGAGGACGCAAAGCCCTTCGCGGCGTTCAATTTTGACCTGCTGGGTGAGGAGGCTGTGCCGTTCCTGATGCCGGAGGATGCGCCGCCTGCGTTGCGGTTGGGCTCATACACGCTGGGTAACCCATCGGATGTTGTTATCTTCTCCAACGGAGGCGTGAGCAAGGGTTTCCGGGTGGTGCTGCAGGCGGTTGGTTATGACGCGAATGACTGGGAATTACCGGTCCTGGTGCTGATGAAACGCATGATTCGTTCGGGTCAGCTGCCGGAGATCGTTTTTGAGGAGAAGGTTGTGCCCAAACGGGTCAATTTTCAGGATGGATCAAGCGGATGGGTGGCGGAGTTCCCTGATGCGCCCATCTATCGCGGCGTGAATCCGGCGTCAAAGCTGGAATTCACAAAGAAAGGCTATGACTATCATTATGCGAATAGCCTGACGCTGTACATCGCGTTTCGGGGCGGCAGTTTTGAGGCCAGGAAGTTGGTTCGGCCAGATCCGGCCATTCTGGCGGATCCCAATAAGCGGATCGAATGGCTGATGCAGCGTCAAATACAGCTGCAGGAGGCCGATGATGGCGAGACACTCGTCTGGCTTGTTCCGATGGAGAATCCGGGAAAGAGTGCCCACGGCGCCATCCCCCGCAAACCCTTCCGCAAGGACATGCCCCATAACTGGCTCCGGGGCTACTGGCCCGAAGATGAACTGTAATAAGGAGGCATCCCCATGCAGATCGGCGCACAATTCTTTACCGTCCGCAACCAGTGCCAGACCCTTGATGATTTCGCCCTGACCCTGCGCAAGGTGGCCGACATCGGCTACAAGACCGTGCAGATTTCCGGCACCTGCCCCTATGACGCGGAGTGGCTCAAGGCGCAGCTGGCTGCCAATGACCTGCAATGCGTGCTGACCCACATTCCCGTGCCGCGTTTGGTCGGGGAGACCCAGCAGGTCATCGCCGATCATCATGTGTTCGGCTGCGAAAACATCGGCCTGGGCTGGTACGCCTTCAACGAAACCGACACCTACGAGAAATTCATGGAAACGTACCCCCGGGTGGCGGAGGAGATCCGCGCGGGCGGGCGGTACTTCATGTACCATAACCACGATCAGGAATTCAAACGCCTTGGCGACCAGATCATCCTGGAAAAGCTGGCCCAGGAGATCCCCGCGGATGTGATGGGCTTCACCCTGGATACCTTCTGGATCCAGGCGGGCGGCGGCGATCCGGCCCAGTGGGTGAAGAACCTCGCGGGCCGCGTGCCGGTCATCCACCTCAAGGACTACGCCTATGGTCGCAAGATGGCTGTGGTGGGCGAGGGCAATATCAACTTCGACCGTGTTTTCAGCGCAGCTGAAGAGAGTGGTACGAAGTACATGCTCGTTGAGCAGGACGACTGCAACGGCGAGGACCCCATCGAGTGCCTGCGCCGCAGCTATGAGTACTTGAAGGCCTGTGGCTTCAATTAACGAATCAGGAGGCGTCCTATGGATACGCTTCAACAGGTGAGGGCAGCCGTGATCGGCTACGGCGGCATCGGCTCGGCCCATACGGCGACCATCGCGCGGGGCGCGGTGGAGGGCATGACCCTCGCGGCGGTGTGCGACATCAATCCGGCGAGGCAATCCGTTGCGGCGGAACGCTTCCCCGGCGTGCGGGTGGTGGAGGATTACCATGACCTGCTGGATGGCAGCATCGACGCGGTGATCATCGCCGTGCCCCATCCCATGCATTGCGAGATTGCGGCGGAATGTCTGCGCGGCGGGGTGCACGTCCTGTCGGAAAAGCCCCTGGACGTTTCCGTCACCGCGGCGAAGAAGGCTTTGCAGGCCGCGGAGGAAACGGGCCGCAGCTTCGCGGTGATGCTCAACCAGCGCACAGCGCCCATCTTCCGCCGCGCACGGGAGATCGTGCAGAGCGGTGCACTGGGCCAGCTCAAGCGCACGGTGTGGATTATCACCAACTGGTACCGCACCCAGCACTATTATGACTCCGGTTCCTGGCGGGCCACCTGGGCGGGGGAGGGCGGCGGCGTGCTGCTCAATCAGGCGCCCCACAACCTCGACCTGTGGCAGTGGATCTGCGGCATGCCGGCTTCCGTCAGCGCATATTGCGACGTGGCGCGCTATCACCGCATCGAGGTGGAGGACGACGCCACCCTCATGACCCGCTATGCAAACGGTGCGACGGGCCTGTTCGTCACCTCCACGGGGGAATTCCCGGGCACCAACCGCCTGGAGATCGCCGGCGACCTGGGCAAGATCGTCCTGGAGGAGGGCACCCTCAAGTGGTGGAAGCTGCGTCAAAGCGAGCATGACGTGCGCTGGCACTCCGACAACAGCATGCCCCGCATTGAATGTGACTACCTGGAGGAGCGCTTTGACGACGGCGGCGCGCAGCATCGTGGCATCCTGCAGAACTTCGCCAACGCCATCCTGCACGGGGAAAAGCTGATTTCCCCTGCGGCGGACGGCCTGAATGAGCTGACCCTCTCCAACGCGGCGTACCTGTCCCAGTGGACGGGCAACGCCTGCATCGCGCTGCCCCTGGACGGCGCGGCCTTCGACGCGCTGCTGAAGGAGCATGCGGCTCATTCCATGACCCACGAGGCCCTGGCCAACATCCCCGAAGGAGAATACCAGGATCGCTGGCAGACCCGCTGGTGATCTCATCCGCCCTGCGAGGGCGGATTTTTTCTGTCCGTTTTGACAGGAACCAACCGAATTCCTCCATTTGCGTGGGTATTTGTTATTGCTGCGTTCATATTTTTCTGATACAATAAAAACCCAGCTTCCAAAGGCTGGCGAAAACAGCAAAACCAACCTGTCACAAGAAGGAGTGACTTATCCCATGTTAGAGCTCAAGGGCATCAAGAAGGATTACCCTGCCGGCGATGGCATCGTCCATGCGCTGAAGGGTATTGACCTGCAATTCCGCAAGAGCGAGTTTGTGTCCATCCTCGGCCCCTCCGGCTGCGGCAAGACCACCATGCTCAATATCATCGGCGGCCTGGACCAGTATACCGAGGGCGACCTGGTCATCAACGGCACGTCCACCAAGCACTACAAGGATCGCGACTGGGACGCGTATCGCAACCATTCCATCGGCTTCGTGTTCCAGAGCTACAACCTGATCCCGCACCAGACAGTTCTGCAGAATGTGGAGCTGGCCCTGACCCTTTCCGGCGTTTCCAAGGCGGAGCGCCGCAAACGCGCCATCCAGGTGCTGGAGGATGTGGGCCTGGGCAACCAGCTGCGCAAGAAGCCTGCCCAGATGTCCGGCGGACAGATGCAGCGCGTGGCCATCGCCCGTGCGCTGGTGAATAACCCCGACATCATCCTGGCGGATGAGCCCACTGGCGCGCTGGATACCGAGACCAGCGTGCAGGTCATGGACATCCTCAAGGAGGTGGCCAAGGATCGCCTGGTCATTATGGTCACCCACAACCCGGATATCGCGGAGAAGTACTCCACCCGTATCATCCGCATGCTGGACGGCGAGATCATCAGCGACTCCCTGCCCCTGACGGCGGCGGAACAGGAGAGCTTCCAGAAGCAGGAACGGGACGCCCGCGTGGCCCGTGAAAGCGGCAAGGGGAAGAAGGAGCGCAAGCCCTCCATGTCCTGGGCGACCTCCTTTGGATTGTCGCTGAAGAATCTGATCAGCAAGAAAAGCCGCACCCTGCTGACGTCCTTTGCAGGCTCCATCGGCATCATCGGTATTGCGCTGATCTACGCGGTGTCCGGCGGTATGACCACCTACATCAACACCGTGCAGGAGGATACCCTGTCCTCCTATCCGCTGACGCTGCAGGCCAGCGAAATGAACATGAGCTCCCTGATGGCGACCTTTATTGTCAATGCCATGTCCGGCGAGCCCCATGAGAATGATGCGGTTTACGAAAAGACCATGATCTACGATTTGGTCAATGCCCTGGGCTCCATGGAGGAAACCACCAACGACCTGGCTTCCTTCAAGGTGTACCTGGACAACC
Organism: Clostridia bacterium; assembly: GCA_017513475.1. Classification (GTDB taxonomy): domain Bacteria; phylum Bacillota; class Clostridia; order Christensenellales; family Aristaeellaceae; genus UBA11524. The sequence continues at coordinate 4,196 of JAFXFR010000053.1, read as the reverse complement.
AGCTTGCCAACCCGGACGGCGAGCTCTACGGCGCGATCAACGGCGTGCAGTACACCTACAATCTGCCCCTCACCGTCTACACTCAGAATGTGGACGGCGAGATCATCCAGGCGGATTCCCAGGTGCTGATGCAGGAGCTGATGCTGGAATTCATGGGCATGGATATGTCTGCCATGATGGACATCACCTCTACCTACGGCATGGATCCTGCCAGCATGGCCACCATGATGCCGGGCAGCAGCATGGGTGCTTCGGTGGTTCTGTGGCAGGAGATGCTCACCGGCAAGAACGGCGAATTGATCAATCCGCTGCTGCTCAAGCAGTACGACCTGGTTTACGGCTCCTGGCCCAATGAATTCAACGAAGTGGTCGTGGTGGTGGACGAGAACAACGAGATCGCCGACATGACCCTGTATGCCATGGGCCTCAAGCCCAAGAGCGAGATCGAGGCGTTGGCCAACGCCGCCTTCAACCAGTCCGGCGTGGAGGTCTCCGACGAACGCTGGACCTATCAGGATATCTGAGGCCTGACCTTCCGCGTGGTGCTGCCGTCCAGCTGCTACACCTGGGATGAAACCACCGGCACCTGGACCGATCTGCGATCCACCCAGGCCGGTATGCGCTATCTGTACGACAATGGTGTGCCCCTCAAGGTGGTGGGCATCATCCGGCCCAATGAAGATGCGGTGTCCGGCATGCTCAGCGGTACGATCTGCTATACGTCCGGCCTGACGGAATACGTTATTTCGAAGGCGGCTGAAGCGCCGGTGGTGCAGGCACAGCAGGTAGATCCGGAGACGGACGTCTTTACCGGGCTGCCCTTCCGCGAGACGACCGGCGCCATGACCGATGACGAAAAGGCTGCGTCATTCATGGCGTACGTGAGCACCCTTTCCGTGCCGGAGAAGGCCGCTGCCTATGTGGCGATCATGTCCATCCCCACCGCAGAGCAGGTGGAGGAGATCGTGCAGGGGCAGCTGGCCGGTATGACCCGTGGGCAGATCGAGGAGATGATGATCCAGGCCATCAGCGGCCAGGTAAACGTCAGTGAGGAAGATCTGCTGGCCTACATTTCGTCCATGACGGATGAGGAACTGTACGCCATGGTTGCCCAGATGATGGGCGAGCAGGTGAAGGTGCAGTACGGCGAGCAGGTGCGGGCGCAGATGGCCGGTATGGATGATGCAACCCTTGCAATGGCGTTGGATATGGCCATTCCTGCCACCACGCCGGAGCAGGTGAAGGCCAAGGCTGCGATGTATGCTTCCATGGCGGGCGAAATGACTCCCGAGCAGCTGGATATGCTGACGGAGCAAGCTCTTTCCGCAATGACCCGCGAGGAGATGGAGGCGGCGATCCTGCCGGCCATGGCGGCGCAGATGGGCGTCAGCCCCGAACAGGCGGCGCCCATGCTGGCGGCCATGTCCGACGATGAGCTGCGCGCCCAGCTGGCTCCTGCCATCCGGGAAAATATCAAAAATGAAGCTGCTGCCCAGCTGGCAGCCATGTCCGAAGAGGATATGTGCGCTGCCATGGAAGCTGCGCAGCCGCCCTTCACGGTGAGCCAGATGGCTCTGTACCATGATGAGGTGCTGCATTTCTCCGATTCCACCTACGAGGACAACCTGATCGTCCTGGGCTGCGTGGATCTGGACAGCCCGGCGTCTATCAACATTTACGCGTCCTCCTTTGAGGATAAGGACCTCATCGAGGCTGTCATCGCGGATTACAACGCCTCTGTGGATGAGGTTCACCAGATCCGCTACACCGACTATGTGGGCCTGATGATGTCCTCCGTGACCTCCATCATCAACGCCATCACCTATGTACTGATCGCCTTCGTGGCCATCTCGCTGGTGGTGTCCTCCATCATGATCGGCGTGATCACGCTGATCTCTGTGCAGGAGCGCACCAAGGAGATCGGTATCCTGCGTGCCATCGGCGCTTCCAAGTGGAATGTGTCCAGCATGTTCAACGCGGAAACGATCATGATAGGCTTTGCCTCCGGTGTGATCGGCGTAGGTATGACCTGGCTGCTGTGCATTCCGATCAACGCGATCATCTACGCACTGACAGGCATTGCTGGCCTGGAGGCCTACCTGCCTTGGGAGGTTGCGGCCATCCTGGTGCTGATCAGTGTGGTGCTGACTTCCTTTGCTGGCGTGATCCCTGCCAAGTCCGCCGCGAAGAAGGACCCTGTGGTTGCCCTGAGAACGGAATAATTACATACGAAAAGCGGCTCTCCCAAACGGGAGAGCCGCTCGCTATATGCATAACATTGAGACTTGCGAACCATGTAGCCCGCGTCATGAGGGCGCGGCAGGTCAACTGCACGTCCCGCCCCAAGCAACACGCGGCAGGTCTATGCCGAAGCAGTCAACTCGATCGCGAGCCGCCCGCGGGGGCTGCCCCGCCTTACACCGCGCCCTGAGCCATCATGGCGTCGGCAACCTTCAGGAAGCCGGCAATGTTGGCGCCGGCAATCAGATCGCCCTCCATGCCGTATTCCTTGGCGGCGTCCCAGCTGGCCTGGTAGATGCCCTTCATGATCTGCTGCAGCTTGGCGTCGACTTCCTCGGCGGTCCAGGAGTAGTGCATGGCGTTCTGGCTCATTTCCAGGCCGGAGACAGCCACGCCGCCCGCGTTGACGGCCTTGGAGGGAGCGACGATCACGCCGTTCTCCTTGAAGTACTCCACGGCGTCCAGGGTGGTGGGCATGTTGGAGACTTCGACGTAGTACTTCGTGCCGTTGGCGACGATGTTCTTGGCGTCTTCCAGCTTGACCTCGTTCTGGGTCGCGCAGGGCATGGCGATGTCCACCTTGACCTCCCAGGGCTTCTTGCCGGGGAAGAAGGGCACGCCAAACTTGTCGGCATAATCCTGCACCTTGTCGCGGCAGGAAGCGCGCATTTCCAGCAGGTAGTTGATCTTCTCGGGGGTGTTGATGCCGTCCTCGTCGTAGATGTAGCCGTCGGGGCCGGAGATGGTGACGACCTTGCCGCCCAGCTCGGTCACCTTCAGGCAGGTGCCCCAGGCCACGTTGCCGAAGCCGGAGACCGCGAAGGTCTTGCCCTTGATGTCATCGCCGAAGGACTTGAGCATTTCCACGGTGTAGTACACCGCGCCGTAGCCGGTGGCTTCGGGACGGATGAGGGAACCGCCGAAGGTGCGGCCCTTGCCGGTGAGCACGCCGGTGAACTCGTCACGCAGGCGCTTGTACTGGCCGAAGAAGTAGCCGACCTCGCGGGCACCAACGCCGATATCGCCGGCGGGAACGTCGGTGTCAGGGCCGATGTACTTGAACAGCTCAGTCATGAAGCTCTGGCAGAAGCGCATTACTTCCATATCGGACTTGCCGCGGGGATCGAAGTCTGCGCCGCCCTTGCCGCCGCCCATGGGCAGGCCGGTCAGGGAGTTCTTGAGGGTCTGCTCAAAGCCCAGGAACTTCAGGATCGACTGGTTGACGCTGGGATGCAGGCGCAGGCCGCCCTTGTAGGGGCCGATGGCGCTGTTGTACTGCACGCGGTAGCCGCGGTTGACACGGATCACGCCCTGGTCATCGATCCACGGCACACGGAAGGAGATGATGCGCTCGGGCTCGACGAAGCGCTCCAACAGACCAGCCTTCTCGTACTTTTCTTCGTTGCGTTCCACAACGGCTTTGATGTTCAGCAGGATCTCGGTAGCAGCCTGGAGGAACTCAGGCTCATGGGCATAACGGACTTTCAGATCTTCAAGAACACGCTCGGTATAGCCAGCCATAGGGAAATCTCCTTTCAAATACAGATGCGGACAAGGCCGCCTCAGAATCATATTGACGGGAATATTTTACCGGGAAACTTGCAGGATTGCAATAGAAATCCTGCACTTACTATGTTTTTCTACTGGATTTTCGCTGTATTTTTGCGCGAATTGCAGGATGTGATTTTCAGTTCCGGCGGGGGAACCCTTTGCGCCGGAATCTGCCGCGGACGGGGTTTTGTGCTTGCACAATGCCGGTAAGTGTGCTATAATACCCATGCATCTGCACCCGTAGCTCAGCAGGATAGAGCGACCGCCTCCTAAGCGCACGGTGTTCGGAGTTCCCTGACGAGGGTTAAAACGTATTTGCCCCCGTACCTCAGCGGGATAGAGGGTCCGCCTCCTAAGCGGAATGTAGTGAGTTCGAGCCTCGCCGGGGGTGCCACAAACGCTGT
>JAFXFR010000052.1 GCA_017513475.1 Clostridia bacterium | reverse complement strand
TGCTGCCGATCCCGCGACCGCCAATGTGCAGTTGACCGCGACCACCTCCGCGATTGATAAGGCCGCCGCGAAGGGCATTATCCACAAGAACGCCGCCAATCGCAAGAAGGCTCGCCTGGCCAAGCAGCTGAACAAGGCTGCTGTGTAATCGCATAGCTGGATTCGCGTTTACCCCCTCCGGAAGGACGGGGTTTTCTTTTTTTGTTCAGATTCTTTCCACATAACCGGGCGGCTCAAGAAAAAAGGAGAAGCAGAAAATTTTCTGGAAATTCTTCCTTCCGCTGCAAGAAAATGCCGTGCTCATCCGTTATATGGGTGTCAGACAAATTACGAAAGCGGGCTGGCCAAAAGCAGGAATGTTCTCATGCAGCCCGAATATATGATATATCTCCCAGGGAGGTTATTATGATGAAGCGATTTACTGCGCTGATCCTTTCGCTGGCCATTCTGCTGACGGTGCTGGCGATTCCGGCTGCCCAGGCTGACGGCTATGCAACGGCAACCGTCAAGGGCGGTTGGCTGCGCCTGCGCGATGGCGCATCCGCCAATGCCCAGACGATATCCGCCTATTTCACCGGTACGACGGTGACCATTCTGGGTGGTTCGGGCGAGTGGTATTATGTCCGTACGCCCGACGGAAAGACCGGTTATATGCATTCCGGCTACCTGAACATCACCGGTTCCATTACCGGTGGTCAGCTGGATGAAAATACCGCCGCGGTGGTGACAAGCCGAAATGGCCTGGCTGTGCGTCTGCGCTCCGGCCCGTCCACCCAGTATCCGATCATTGCGTCCTATCGTGTGGGTACACCCCTGACCATCCTGACCACCGGCGATACCTGGTCCAAGATCCGCATCAATGGCCGTACGGGCTATATGATGAATGACTATATCCAGACTTCCGGCGGCAATGAAAGCGTTGCCGGGGGATACACCGCATATGTGGTTTCCGGCAACGGCAAGACGGTGGTGCTGCGCTCGGGACCGTCCAAGCAGCATGAAGTGCTGGCCTCTTACAAGGTGGGCCAGAAAGTGACCGTCAACAGCTATGGCAGCACCTGGTGCTCTGTAACGATCAATGGCCTGAACGGCTATATGATGAGCGAGTTCCTTTCTACTGTGAAGCCGGATACATCCACCGGCGGCGTGTCTACCTACACGGCTTATGTGACCAGCGCCAACGGCAAGGGTGTGCGGATGCGCCTGGGTGCCGGCAAGGTTTTCCCCACCATTGCGACCTATGCTGTGGGCACGAAGGTTACTGTGCTGATCTATGGCGAGGAATGGTGCAAGATCCAGGTTGGCTCCAATACCGGCTATATGATGACCAGCTTCCTGACGACCCGTCAGCCCAGTATGGTGACGTCGGTAACGCTCAATGCGACCTCCGTAAAGCCCGGCGACGTGCTGCGGGCGATTGCCAGCCCGGCGTCGGCCAAGGTAAATGTGGCCTGGATCAATGATCGCGGTGTGACAGTCGGCTGGGGTGAAACCTACACCGTTCAGCAGAGCGACGCGGGCCGCAGGATCCGTGCTTCCGTGACCGGTACGGGCGAAACCAGCGGCACTGCGGTGTCTCCCTGGGCAACGGTGAGTGGCAGCTATGTCAGCCTCGCGTATCAGCTGAAGGCTGTGACCGTCAGCGATACCACACCTGTTGTCGGCCAGACCCTGACTGCAGCGGTTTCTCCTGCAGGCGCAACTGCGACCATCTCCTGGTTCCGGGATAACGGCGTGTTTGTGGGCAGCGGCAGCAGCTACACGGTCAAGTCGACCGATGTGGGCTACAAGTTGTATGCCTGGGCGGACGGAACCGGCAATACCACCGGCGATGCAACCTCTCCCCATACCGCCACTGTGACGCAGCAGGCGGCGCCCAACATTGCGCTCCAGAGCGTGACCATCAGCGATACTACCCCCACGGTGGGCGATACCCTGACGGTCAGCCTGTATCCCCGTACGGCGACGGCGTCCCTGACCTGGCGAAGCTCCGCAGGACACATCCTGGGCTACGGAGAATCCTACACCGTCGCAGCGGATGACGTGGGCAGCAGCATCTATGTGTATGCCAACGGCAACGGCAATACCTCCGGGTCGGTGGTCAGCAGCTTGACAAGCCCTGTGCAGCAGAAGGCGCAGAGCCAGCTGCGGGTGGACGGCGTGAAGCTCAGCGATACCACCCCCGTCGTCGGCCAGACCCTGTATGTGACGCTGACGCCCCAGGCGGCTTCCGCGACCTATACCTGGCTGCGCGATGATGACAAGATCCTCTCCACGACCAGCTACTACACCGTTCGCGCGGAGGATGCGGGTCATAGCATCTACGTCTGGGCGGAAGGCGCAAACGGCACCTTCGGCAGCGCGACCAGTGAGATTTCTGCTCCGGTGGCGGACAAATGATTCATCCGGCGCGTCTGCATTACCGCAGGCGCGCTTTTCAGGAGGTACACAAGATGAAAGTGGTATGGCATTACCGGCCGGAGCGCAACTGGATCAACGATCCCAATGGTCTGACCCATTACAAGGGCTGGTACCACATGTTTTATCAGTATAACCCCCATGGCGATCAGTGGGGGGATATCCACTGGGGTCATGCCAGGTCGCGGGATCTGCTGACCTGGGAGACGCTGCCCATCGCCCTCACGCCGGATGCGGCAAAGGGGGAGCTGCACTGCTTTTCAGGCGGATGCTGCAAGGATGAAACTGGCAAGCCGCATTTCTTCTATACCAGCGTCGGAGCGGAAGCGGACAGCCGCGACTGTACCCATGGCGCCCAGCAGTGGTATGCGGAGCCTGCGGACGACGACCTGCTCACCCTCATCCAGACCAACGAAAATGCGCTGCTGGACGATATCCATCCCGGATTTCACGTCCGGGACTGGCGCGACCCCTGCGTGCTGCGCCATGAGGGGCAATACCTGATGGTGCTGGGCGGCTGCGTGGAGGAGCACGGATGTGTGCTGCTTTACACTTCCGGGGATATGCGGAACTGGACGTACCGGCACATCCTGGCTGTCAGCGACAAGGCGGACGGTATTCCCTGGGAGTGCCCCAACCTTGTCCCGGTAGACGGCAAATTTGCGCTGGTTTACTCGCCCTGTACTGCGGTGCGCGTCAAAACCGGCACGCTGGATGCCGCGCTGCGATTCATCGAGGAAACGGACGATATTCTGGAGCCGGAGCGCAACGGCTTCTATGCGCCTCAGACCTTCACGGATGAAGCCGGACGCGTGGTCGTGATCGGCTGGCTGCCGGAAAGCGACAATGTCCCCCATAAGGGCTGGGCGGGCCTGATGAGCCTGCCGCGAGTGATGCATATCACCGGAGACGGTCTGAGCATGGAGCCAATCTCCGGCGCGGAAAAGCTGCCCGGGGTACAGCGCGTGAGTATTCCACGTGAGGCGCTGCCCTGCACCTGGACGCTCCACGACAACGGCGAAGAATGCACGCTGCTGACCCTTTCGTCTGACGGCACGCTGACTCTTGACCGCAGCCGTTCCACACTGGCTGCAGCGCCTGACAGGCATCCGATCACCCGAAGTGTACCGGTGAAGGCTCTGAACGACGTCTTTATGGCGGTGGATGGAAGCGCGGTGGAGGTCATGGTCAACGGCAAGTGGCTGACAGGCCGGATCTATCCTGAAAAGTAAACTGCCGTCGCGGCAATCAAAATGGGAAGGCGTAAGCCTTCCCATTTGTGTTACCTGCGGGGGTCATTGGGCAAAGAGCATTTCTTCCACATACCGCTGGCTGAAGTAGGGGTTGCCGTCCAGGCGAACGTGATGTGCAGACTGCTGCATGGCAGTTAACTTGCTGCGAAGGGTGGTATCCGTCAGCAGGAGCGCCGCGCCGTCCAGCGCAGCGTTGCCGATGACCTGTATCTTGTCCGCAAGCTCCGGGAGGATCAGCCCGATGGCGGCGGCGCTGCTGATGCTGAGATGGCTGCCGAAGCCTCCGGCCAGATACATGGTCCTGACTTCGCCGACAGAGCACCCGGCGGCTTGGAGCAAGCTTGCCGTGCCGGCGGCGATGGCGGCCTTGGCCAGCTGAACCGCGCGGACGTCCTGCTGGGTCAGCGTGACGCCTGGAGCGAGAGGATAAATATGATCTTCCATGGCGCCTGTTTCATCGATGATCTCCAGCTTCAGCAGCGCTGCGATGACATCCACCAGGCCGGAACCACACAGTCCCGCAGGCGTTTCTCCCGCGATGGTACGGATATGCAGCTGCTCATCCGTGACATCCACCCGGTCGATTGCGCCGGGGATGCTGCCGCAGCCGCAGGAAACCCCTGCGCCCTCAAATGCAGGGCCGGCGGCGGTGGAGGCGATATACAGCTGTCCTTTGTGCCGCAGGGCAATTTCCCCGTTGGTGCCGATATCGCAAAGGAGGGCGGTTTCATCCTGGTCCGGCATGGCGCTGGCAAGGAGCGCACAGGCGGTATCTGCGCCTACAAAGGCGTGCAGGCAGGGCGGCAGGTAACAGCGTCTCCCCAGCAAGGAGCACTCTGTGCCAAAGAGGTGATCTGCGGCAAAGGGCGCATGAGAAAGGCTTTCCGGGCTGCGGCCGGTGAGCAGATACAGCATAGTGGTGTTGCCGGTGATGACCAGCGATTCCACATCGCCCGAGGGGACGCCGGCCTGAGCTGCCGCTGTATGCAGCAGCGCCTCCAGGGCGGCCTCCATGCCGGTGCGAAGCTGTTCCGCGCCGCCGTGCAGCGCAGCATCGATACGGCCGATCACGTCCGCAGCTACGCCGGTCTGCGGGTTGAGCATGGAAGTACATGCGAGACAGCGGCCGGTGTGCAGGTCGTACAGCTGCAGTGCAAGGGTGGTGGTGCCGACGTCAATGGCGGCGCCGTATTGTCCGGGCATTGCATGCACAGGCGTGAGCATCCGGCTGCTGCCGCCTTCGATCTGCATCATGGGGTGGGCTTGGGGCAGAATGACTTCTGCATCGCCAAGGATGACAGCCTGACAGCTCAGGCGTGCGCCGCAGCGTTCCTCGGCGCTGTTGGGGGAGGAGGAGTTTCCCGTCAGCATCACGGCGCATTTGCCGCATATCCCCCGTCCGCCGCAGGGATGTGCGGTGGAGTATCCGGCCTTATCCAGCAGCGAGGAAAGCTTTTCGGGACCGGTGAAGGTTACGGACGCAGTCTGCGGACCGCGATGAATCGTCAGCGTTGGCATATTTCCTCCTGTCAGAACAGCACGATCCCGAAGAAGGTCACCGTGTTCTGGCCGTTGATGTATTTCAGCTCCGTGGGTTTGGAGGTTTGGTAAACGTCGATACCGTAGCCCTCCATGGGAGGCAGCGCTTTGTCAGGCATGCGGCAGGGTTCGTCGTCCAGCTTGGCGCAGCGGGGACACAAATGACAGCCGCCGCAGGACAGATGCAGGCAGCGATCCAGCAGCGGATTTACCGCATCGTTGACGCGCTGACTGACGAGCGCGTGGCTTATGCTGGCGTCGCTCATCCCCTCGATGTCAAAGCTGTCCTCGATCTCGTAGATGGTCTGGTACAGCAGACCATGGCTGTAGCTGCGCAGTTCATCCATCAGCGCATCAATATCGCCGATATCCGGCGGGCACATCCAGCATCGGCCGAACATGCCGCAGTTGTTCTTCCTGCAGATATCCCGGAAGGATGCGGACAGCACAATGTCTTTCGTCCCGATGACGGCTGCCTTCTTCGCACCGGATTGCAGCGCCAGGGCGATCAATTCATGATGCATGGTCATCTCTCCTGTGAAAAATGCGCCCGTCAGCATAGTGCGGGCGCAGTAAAAATCAGCCTTCAAAGACCTTGAAGAAGGCGTGGATGTTCTTCCAACTGGCGTGGGCGGGGATATCGCAGCCGGAGGACGGAATGAAGTTCGGATACCTTCCGCAGGTTTTCATCAGCTCCCGGGTGGCGGCGGTGATGGACTCCTCCGTGCCGCCGGCGAACTGGCCTGCAGGGTCGATATTGCCCATGACAAGGATATCCTCCGGAGTGCTGGCCATGATTTGCGCCATGTTCACTGCGTTTCCGAAGTGATAGGCGGCTGCACCCTGGGAGTAGAGCTCATCCAGCATCTGAGGGACTGCGTTGCCGCAGTTGTGATAGATGACGGCAAAATCCTCATCCTGCAGCGCGGCGATGATACGCTGCACATAGGGCACGGAGAAGTCGGCGGCCATATCCGGGCTGAGGATGCCTGCCAGGGGTTCGGCCATCATGATGCCGTCAGCGCCGGCGTCCTTCATGGCTTGACCGTACCGGATCAGATAACAGGTGGCCTTGTCCAGTACGGTGTGGACGGTTTCGGGCTCATCGAAGCACAGGTACATGATTTCCGTTACATCACACAGGCGGCCGGCCAGGGAATAGGGGCCGATCATGCCCGCCAGGAGCGGCTTATCGGTGATGGCGGCCTTGGCCTTGCGTACTGCCTCCACGCAGAGCATGGCGCGGCCGGCAGAAAGTTGCGGTACCTCCAGGGCGTTGGCCTCGTCCGCATCGGACACCAGCTGGCCCACGATGGCGGGGACCTCGTTCCGGGCAAAGCGTACCTGCGCGCCGAAAGCCTCTGCCTCCACGGACAGGTCCATCAGGCTGATGCCTGCCAGCGTGGGCGTTTCCTTCGCTACCAGGACTATGGCCTGTGCCTGCAGATCGGCGGATTTCACCAGCTCTTCCACGCTGACGCCCAGCTTCTGTGCGGCAGGGAAGGAAAGTATCGGCAGGGCCTGCTTCCTGTCGGAGCGGGCGACCTCCCATAAAAGGTTGCGGATGTTCATCGTTCAGCCCTCGCAGAAACGTACAGCTGCGTCAGCGGCGGAAGCGGCGTCATCCGTGTAAGCGTCAGCACCGATCTGGGCGGCGAATTCCTCGGTCACGGGGGCGCCGCCGATCATGATCTTCACCTTGTCGCGGATGCCTGCGGCCTCGGCAGCCTTCACCACATCAGCCAACAGGGGCATGGTGGTGGTCAGCAGGGCGGAGCAGCAGATGACCTGGCAATTCTGCTCAATGGCAGTCTGCACATAGGTTTCGGGGGCCACGTCGGTGCCCAGGTCAACGACCTCCAGGCCCTTGCCCTCCATCATCATTTTGACCAGGTTCTTGCCGATATCGTGCAGATCGCCCTGAATGGTACCGATGCAGACCTTGCCATGAGCCTTCACGCCGTCTGCAGACAGCAGAGGCTTCAGGAGAGCGGCGCCCATGTTCATGGCACGGGCAGCCACCAGCACCTCAGGCACGAAAACTTCGTTGTTGCGGAACTTCTCGCCAACCACGTTCATGCCGGCGATCAGACCCTTTTCCAGGATCTCCTGGGCAGGAATTCCTTCGTCGATGGCCTCCTGTACCAGCTGCTTGACCACCTTGGCCTTGCCCTTCTGGATCTGTTCGGAAATCTGAGAAAGCATTGTATTTGCCTCCATGTATTCATCGTTTGCCGGACAGTTGTCCGGACAATAAGCAGTATAGCATTGCTGCGCCAAATCGCGTATCGAAAAGATGTGCTGCTATATCAAAAAGCTGCTGTATTCGAACGAAGTGATAATGGCAAATGTTTGATGAGGCAGAATGGATGCCAGATGATGCATGAGCAGCTTGAAAACAGCCGCACAAATCGCAGCATTTCTAAAATTGTCAGCGTGTTTCTGATATGGGACAGCGGTGGAATATGGTAGGATTAAAGAGGACGCTTGCGATATTCGTGCGGGGAGACGCCTGTCATCCTGCGGAAGGTGTAGCAGAAGTTCGCTGCGCTGTTGAAGCCGCATTGAAAGGCAATCTCCTGTACGGCAAGACGGGTCGTTTTCAGCAGCTGCTGGGAATGCTCCACGCGGCTTTTCATTACGAATTGATAAGGTGACATGCCGGTTTCCTGGGCGAAGAGGTGGGAAAAATAGCTGGCGGAGTATCCTGCGGTGGCAGCAATCTCTTCCACAGATAGCTTGTCTGTCAGATGGTTCTGAATGTAGCTGATTGCCCGATCCATCACGGGATTGCTGGCAATTCCGTCGCCGGAGGAGCTGCTGTGGGACAACAGCTGCATCAGCATGCTGTGGATCATTGCGGAGGCTTCGCCCTCAGGCATCCGGCGGCCGCTGCTCATGCAGGCGATCATCTCACCGATGGTTTCGTGAAGCTCGTTGGGGGACGCCAGGGGAATCAGGTTACCGCAGGTACGCTCGATCTCCTCGTACAGCTCCCGGCTCTGAGCGCCTGCAAAGTGCACGAAGGTAAAAGAACACTTGCCCTGCGCCATGTAGGAATGTGGCGTATTGCAGTCCAGCAGCAGCACCTGTCCGGCCCGTGCAACGCCGCGGCTCCGACGGGTCTGATAGGCCATGGAGCCCGTCAGCATCACCAGCAGCAGATAGCTGGAAAACATATTGCGGTGTACTCCGTAGGCGGGCTTGCAGTCAAAGTATCCAAGGCTGATGGGATAGTACATCAAATGTTCCCGGCCGGTGGGCTGGGGGACGAAATAGTGTACGGACGCGTTCTCAAAGTAGGCGGGATCAAGCTTCATTCTGTTACCTCGTTTCAGAGGATTTTGATATTCCATTATACAAAATAGTGGGGTATTGTGTCAATAAACAACGATAAATGATCTGATATACAGGAGGTATCCTTGTGAGCATCTCTCAGAAAGACCGTGAAATACTCCGCGACCTGGCCAAGCGTCAGCTGGAACTGGCGGCGTCCAAGCGCAATCAGCAGCTCTACCAGGACTGGATGGCATACGGCGCCAGCAAGACGCCGGTGGGCCGTCCGCTGATCCGCATTGAAACCGACAGTTTTGCGCAGGAGATTATCCCGCCGATGATGAAGTGCGAGGGGGATGAAGCCCGCCGCATCGAATGGCAGATGCTCCGCCCGATCGCCAACTTCACCCTCTTTGAGGACGACACCCTTGTGCCGGACTACTTTGAGGTGCTGGATCACTACCAGTTCACGCCCTTCAATCTGCCGGTGAAGTCCCAGCAGACCGGCGGCCTGGGCCATCATTTCATCCCTTATCTGCATGATCTGGAGGAGGATGACCACCTGCTGGGCAAGAGCCCCTTTGCCGTGCGGGAGGACTGGGCGCAGCAGCGCGTGCAGCAGGCGGTGGAGATATTCGGCGATATCCTGCCGGTGAAGCGCGTCTCCAATGCAGCGTATTGTACGCCCATGCAGGACATCGTCCACATCATGAACATGGATGATATGTACATCGCCATGATCGATGACGAGGAGCGCTTTGATGCGATGCTCGGCCGTTTGGTGGACGACTACATCGAGTTCTTCCAGGCGCAGGAGGACAGCGGTACGCTGCACACCGGCGCCCGGATGCAGCACCTGTGCCAGGGCTCCTACTGCTTTACCAATGAACTTCAGGACGATCTGCCTGGCGCAAAGAACCGCGACCGCTGGCTCTTCATGGATTCCCAGGAGACGGCGGGCGTTTCTCCGGAGATGTACCGCGACCTGGTTTTCCCGCATTACAAACGGGTCATGGATCGTTTCGGCCTGATCAGCTACGGCTGCTGCGAGGCGACTCACCCGATCTGGGATGACTGCCTCTCGAAGCTGCCCCACCTGCGCAAGGTGTCCATCTCGCCCTGGTGCAATGAGGAGTTTATGGGCGAACGTCTGCTGAACACGGGCGTGACCTACCTGCGCAAGCCGCCGGCCACCATCCTGGGCATGAACACTCCTGTTCTGGATGAAGAGGCAACACTGGCCTGCTTCCGCAAAACGGCGAAGGCGGCCAAGGGCTGCAAACTGGAGATCGCCCAGCGCGACGTCTATACCGTGGGCAACAACCCGGACAAGGTCAAGCGCTTTGTGCAGCTGGCCCGTATTGGTCTGGAGGGCTGAGAATCAAAAAAGCAGAGCTTCGGCTCTGCTTTTTTTCGTCCCCGCTGCCTTCATGCGTGCTGAATGCATGGCGTGCCTTGCTCAAGGGAGGGATATTCAGGGAGCTTCCTCAAATCTTCCCGAAATTCTTCAAGTACAGGATGTGCTTGAGCACGATATGCCCCTTCCACCACATGGCGGCCACGGCAAATTCGTCGGTGTACTCGTTCCACCACTTCCACGGCACGGGCCAGGAGCCGTCCGCCTGCTGGCTGCGGAGGAGGAAATCGCACTCCGCCTGGGCGGCTTCGGCAATCAGCGGATACCAGGGGTGCTGCGGGCCGTCGATCAGGTCAGTGGGGCGATCGACGTACTCCACGCCGTACTTGTCGAGGTCGGTGCACACGCACAGCGGCGCGAGGTCGTTCAGCCGGGCGACCATCTCGTCAAAGCCGGGGAGATCATGCCCCTTGCCGAACTCCGCCAGCCGCTGGAACAGGAAGACGATGTGCTTGTCCGCGAAGGGCTCCTGCCGGAGCAGCCAGTCGATGGCTTCCCGGGCGAGGGCGAGCCCCTTGCGGTACACGGCGGAATTCCGCTGGGCATAGCGCAGGATGAACGCCGCCAGCCCCACAGTCGGGTTGTAGCGATAGGCCTCCTTGTCGGCCTCGTACGTCCACCAGATGGCGCGCGGGTGATCGTTGTTGGTGGGCACGGAGCCGGGCCACTGGCGGTGCTCGTCGTTGAAATCCGCACCGGAAACGAGGTAACGCAGCGCGCCCTGCACGATGGGGTGATCGGCGGGGGCGTTCACGGCGTAGAGGATCTCCGTGGCGGTCTGCGTGGTCAGCGGTGAAGAATGGGGATTCCAGTTGTCGGCCTCCAGCGCATGGCCGAAGCCGCCGTCCTCGTTTTGGTAGAAGGACAGCGCGCGCAGCACATTTTCGGCGCTGCCGCCCTCAAAATGGTACTGCCACAGCGCCAGCTCCAGCGGACGGGCGCAGCGGTACATGAAGGCGCGGGCGTTTTCGTAGGTGTTCATCGGGTGTGCCTCCTTTTTTGCTTTCAGGATAGCATGACAGGGGCGGTTTGTCTTGTTAAAATGCGTCACTTCCGCGCAAATTCGAGGGCTTCCCTTGGCGACATCAGGTGCCGCTTGCGGAAGTCGTGGAGCAGGTGCGCCTGATCGGCATAGCCGAATCTGTCCACCGCATCCAGCGGATCAAACCGGGGCGAAAGCGCCATGTCCTGCCACAGCAGCTGATAGCGCATCAGGGACGCAAATGCCTTGGGGGAGACGCCCATCGCCGCATCGAAGCGGCGCTCCAGCTGGCGCGGCGACAGGGCCAGCGCAGCGGAAACCTCGCTGATGCGCGCCCGCCCCTCCGTCCGCAGAAGGTGATGGATGGTGCAGAGCACCGCCGGGTCTGCCTTTTCCGGGCGGAGGATGGTCAGCAGGGCTTTCTCCGCTGCAAGCACCTTGCCCATCAGCGTGGTTTCTTCAAACAGGACGGGCGAAAGCATACGCTCCACCGAGCGGAAGAACGCATCCACCGGGAAATGGCCGTTTGCGCTGCCGTTCAGCTTGTCCTCGGCGAACAGGGACGCCGTCCAGGCGTAAAAGCGGATGGCGAAGGTCGCGGCGAGCCCGCCGGTTTCGGTGCTGGCGGGGGTGCGGTAGCTCTGCTCGTCCAGCGTGCAGAAGGCGCTGCCGATGCGGTTGTTCGCGTAATCAATGTGGAAGATGATGTCCATGCAGGTGTCCGGGATGACGAGCCCTGCATCGCCGGGCCTTGCGGGCAGGGGATGATCGCTGCCCCAGAAGCACCGGATGTAAGGCCGCAACGCCAAACAGGGCGCGACCTCCCGGTAGGTTTCGTCTGCCTGGAAGGGCGTGCCCGTGATGGGGTGGTAGAGCCGCGACAGGGTACGCATCAGCTGACGCCCTCGCCATCCAGCCGGATGCAGTCTACCACGTCGGTGGGCAGGGTGCAGTTTTCGCTGTACTTCTTTGCTGCGCGGATGCCAGCCAGGCCGTGGATCAGCGCGCCGTAGGCTGCGGCATGCACGCTGGGCATGCGGCCTTCGCTGCACTGCAGCATCCGGCGGGCCAGCAGCGCGGTGATGATGCCCGCCAGCACATCACCGCTGCCGCCCTTGGCCAGGGCAGGGGATGTGTGCAGGTTGCAGCAGGTATCCATGCCGTCGGTGATGAGGCTGCGCGCACCCTTGAGGAGCACCGTGCAGCCGCACAGCTCATGCAGACGGTCGAGCGCAGCCAGCGCGTCGCCGGTGATCTCTTCGACGTCGCAGTCCAGCAGGCGTGCCGCCTCGCCGGGATGGGGCGTGATGACGTCGGCTTCCTTCAGGGGGAGGAGATCATCGTGCTTTGCCAGCAGGTTGAGGGCGTCCGCGTCCCAGACGACGGGGCAGTCCGCCTGGGCGAACAGCCGCAGGATGGGCATCACGTCGGAGGTCTGCCCCAGGCCGCAGCCGAAGCAGGCCGCGTCTGCACGGTCAAGTGCTTTGCGAGCGATCTCAGCGGCCTCCGGCAGCAGCATGCCGTCCCTTTCGGGGAGGACGGCGCACATGGCACTGGGCGCCAGCGTCTGCAGAATAGGCAGCAGGCTTTCCCGGCAGAGGATGGTGGTCAGCCCCGCGCCGGAACGCATCGCAGCGTTGGCGCACAGGGCCGCAGCGCCCGCCATGCCGCGGCTGCCGCAGAACAGCACCACCCGCCCGAAATCGCCCTTGTGGCAGGTTTGGGGGCGGGCGAAATCGCCCTGCAGATCCCCGGGCTCAAGGATGTACAGCCCCGGATCGTCGCTCGGCGGGATCAGGATGGGCTGCACGGTGATCTTGCCCACATAATCGGGAGCGTCCGCCAGGAGCAAGCCTTGCTTGATGCAATGGAAGGTAACAGTCTCCGTCGCACGGACGACCCAATGGCCCAGCGCCTTGCCCGTCGTTCCGTCGATGCCGGAAGGGATATCCACGGCGATGACCGGCTTCCTGTGCAGCTGCGCGTCCAGCGCGAAGTGAACCAAATCGGCGGCTGCACCGGCGATAGGACGCGCCAGCCCGGTGCCGAAGAGCGCGTCCACGACGACATCACATTCGGGATTGCCGTAATATGCATCCTCTGCTGATGAAAAGAGGATGTTGGGATTCATCATTGCCAGATTGCGGTTCAGCAGCGCATCGCCGCGCACGTCCGCCGTGACCTCCACGATATGGGCCTTTCCGCCCCGTGCCGCCCACAGCCGCGCTGCCGCATAGCCGTCGCCGCCGTTGTTGCCCGGGCCGCACAGGAACACTACCGTGCCCTTGTCCGTATACCTGGCGATGGCGTCCACCACGCCTTGTGCGGCATGCTCCATCAGCAGCGCGCCGGGGACGTGGTTTTCTTCCATAAAGCGGTTTTCCAGCGCCTTCATGTCAGCAGGGGTGATGGTCATTTTCATGAGGCGAGCCTCCTAACGTGCAAATGTGTTTCTTCTATTATACTCCATCCGCGGCGGATTGCAACCCCCGATACCTGCGGCGCGTCGCCTCGCCGCCCCGCAGATGGCGGACGGCCTTGTTGTATTCCAGCAGTGCGGCAACTTCCCGGGCCAGGCGAGCGTCGATCTGCGGCAGACGCACGCACATGTCCTTGTGCACGGCCGACTTCGACAGCCCGAATTTCGATGCCGCCTGGCGCACGGTGGCGCGGTTTTCCAGCATGTACTGCGCTGCCTTCACACAGCGGCGGAGGATGACTTCATCCATGCTCTCAACCCCATTCGGTTTTTGTTAAGCCTATGTGCACAGTGGGGGAGGCATGCGCAAAGCTGGTTAAATCAGGCCCTCCGGGAGGCAGCAAAAAAATCTGAAAAAAGTTAAAAAAAGGGGTTGACATTTTGCGCGTGCTGTTGTAATATATAACACGTCGCCTGACGCACCACACGATGGCGGCACGGGAAACCGGGGTGTAGCGCAGTCTGGTAGCGCACGTGCTTTGGGAGCATGGGGCCGGGGGTTCGAATCCCTTCACCCCGACCAGAAATGCTACTGCCGATAGCGTGGCTCCTTGGTCAAGCGGTTAAGACACCGCCCTTTCACGGCGGCTACAGGGGTTCGAATCCCCTAGGAGTCACCATTTTCCTTCTTTCGACTTGGGCCTTTAGCTCAGTTGGTTAGAGCGGCCGGCTCATAACCGGTTGGTCCCGGGTTCAAGTCCCTGAAGGCCCATTTCTTTAGTGGCCCGGTAGCTC
>JAFXFR010000051.1 GCA_017513475.1 Clostridia bacterium | reverse complement strand
TCCCTGTGCCTGAAGCTGCTTTTACAGCAGCAACCTGTGGCAAGGGACTTGCGTTTGATCTCATCTGCCCTTAAAATGATAACGGACATGGAGCGCATCGGCGACCAGGCCAGCGACATTGCCGAGCTGGTGATCTACCTGTCCAAGGAGCCCTACATCAAGGAGCTGACCCACCTGCCCCAGATGGCCGAGAACGCCATTCGCATGGTGACCGGCGCACTGGACGCCTATGTCCGCAAGGACGTGGTACTGGCGCAGCAGGTCATGGACATGGATGACCGGATCGACGCGCTGTTTGTGACCGTGAAGGATGAACTGATTGCCCTCATCCGCAATGACGCCGCCGCCGGATCCCAGGCCATCGATCTTTTGATGATCGCCAAGTACTACGAGCGCATCGGCGACCACGCCCAGAACATTGCCGAGTGGGTGGAGTACGCCCTCACCGGTCGGCACAAAGGAGTGTTCCTCACATGATTTATTACGTTGAAGACGACGATAACATCCGCGAGCTGGTGGTTTACACCCTCACGCAGATGAGCCTGCCCTGCCGCGGCTTTGCGGACGGGGCTGCTTTCCGTGCAGCGGTGGCAGAGACTACGCCCGACCTTGTCCTGCTGGACATTATGCTCCCCGGCGAGGACGGCCTGGCCCTGCTGCGCTTCCTGCGGGAGAACTACCGCACGGCGGAAACACCGGTCATTATGCTCACTGCCAAGGGCACCGAGATGGACAAGGTGCAGGGGCTGGATTACGGAGCGGATGACTACATGACAAAGCCCTTTGGCATGGCGGAACTGGTGGCGCGCATCCGTGCCCGCCTGCGCCGCACAGGGGCAAAAGCCGATGCGGACACGCTCAAATGCGGCGGGCTGACCATGGACCGCCGCGCTCACAAGGCCTCCGTGGACGGCGCAGAGATGCCCCTGACCCTGAAGGAATATGATTTGCTGCTTCTGCTGATGGAAAACAGCGGCGCGGTCTTCACAAGGGAGCAGCTGCTGGAGCGCATCTGGGACATCGCCTACGACGGCGGCACCCATACGGTGGACGTGCATGTGCAAACGCTTCGCACCAAGATGGGCCGCTGCGGCCACATGATCGAAACGGTGCGCGGCGTGGGATATCGTTTCGGAGGAAATGAAGCATGACGAGAAGGATCTTCCGCAACATCCTGCTGACGGCGGTGCTGGCGCTGCTTTTGTCCTCTGCGCTGCTGGTGGGGACGCTGTACAACGTGTACGAAGGCCGCATTTCCGCTGAACTGCGGACGGAGGCGGAGTACATCGTTCGTGCGCTGGATATGCTGCCGGATGACCGCACCTACTTCACCGACTTCGCGCCCAACAACCGTGTGACGCTCATTGCCCCGGACGGCTCGGTGCTCTATGACAGCGATGCCGACGAAGCCCGCATGGACAGCCATGCCCAGCGTCCGGAGGTGCTTGCCGCCCTTGCAGAGGGCACCGGCGAAAGTACCCGCTACTCCGACACGCTGTCCGAAGTGACCATTTACTACGCCCGCCGCACGGCTGACGGCAATGTGCTGCGCATCGCCAGCACCCGTTCCTCCGCACTGGGCGTGTTCCTGAGCGTCGCCCCGCAGACCATCGCGATGCTGCTGATGGTGGCCGTTCTGTCGCTGTTAATTGCCCGGTATGCCTCCCGGCAAATCGTGCAGCCCATCAACGACCTGAACCTGGATGAACCGCTGGAAAATGATGTGTACGACGAACTGGCACCGCTGCTGACCCGCATGGACAGGCAGCATGGGCAAATCCGCCAGCAGATGCACGACCTCGCCCGCGCCCACGCCGACCTTAACGCCATCATGGCCAACATGCGCGAAGGGCTGATCCTGCTGGACAAGGAGAGCCGCATCGTCTCCATCAACCACAGTGCGCAGATCCTCTTCGGCGTGAAGAACACGATCGCGCCGGACACCGACCTGCTGACCATCTGTCGGGATGCTTCGGTGCTGGAGATCGTCAAGGCCGCGCAAAAGGGCGATTCAGGCGATGTGGTGCTGCCCCGCGGCAGCCAAACCTATCGTCTTTTCGCCAGCCCCGTTCTGCGGGAAGGCAAGGTGCGCGGTGTGGTGCTGCTGGCGCTGGATATCTCCGCCCGCTATGCCGCCGAGGCCAGCCGCCGGGAGTTCACCGCCAATGTGTCCCACGAATTGAAAACGCCGCTCACGTCCATCTCCGGCTATGCGGAGATCATCGAGAGCGGCATTGCGAAACAGGATGACGTGCCTGCCTTCGCCGGAAAGATCCGTGCAGAGGCTAAACGGCTGGTAGCGCTGGTGAACGATATTCTGGAATTATCCCAGCTGGATGAAAAGCAGAGCCTGGGCGCGAAGGAGCATGTGGCCTTGCTTCCCATGCTGAATGGTCTGACAGATGGTTTTGCGCCTATTGCATCGGAGAAGGGGGTTACCTTGTCTATTGAAGGCTGCGACGCCACGGTGGAGGGCTACCCGGTGCTGCTGCGGGAATTGTTCCACAACCTGATCGACAACGCCATCAAGTACACCCCTGCCGGTGGAAGCGTTGCTGTTCAGCTTTCACAACAGGAGGGGCGCATCCGCTGCACGGTGAAGGACACCGGCATCGGCATCCCCCAGGAGCATCAGGCCCATGTGTTTGAGCGCTTCTACCGGGTAGACAAGAGCCACTCCCGCCAGACCGGCGGCACCGGCCTGGGGCTTGCCATCGTCAAGCATGCGGCCGAGGTGCATCAGGCGCAGATAAAGTTGGAAAGCAAACCGCAGGAAGGAACTGTTGTTACTGTACTGTTCCGTTGATTCGATGCTGCCGGACGCAGCGCCATGCCTCCGGGAGAAATTCAACAAGTAATCTTCCTTATTCGTAATTCGATCCACCGCATCCCCTCCGGGGGTGTGCGGTGGATCGTTGTTATTTTGCTGCTTTATCCCTTGCGAACACCGTATTTCTCAATGATATAGTCCATATCCTTATCGCCACGGCCGGAGAGGTTGATAAGGATGGAACCCTTGTCCATCTGCTTTGCCATTTTCATGGCGTAGGCAACAGCATGGGAACTCTCGATGGCCGGAATGATACCCTCCATACGGGACAATTCAAAGAAAGCATCGACGGTTTCATCATCGGTCACCACGTCGTACTTTACGCGCCCTAAATCGTGCAGGAAGGCGTGTTCTGGGCCGGAGGAGGGATAGTCCAGACCGCTGGCCACGGAGTAGACCGGCGCAGGCTCGCCGTTTTCGTCCTTGAGCATGATGCTGTTGAAGCCGTGCATGATGCCCTCTTCGCCGTAGGTCAGGCTGGCGGCGTGGTCGCCCAGCGCAGTGCCGCGCCCCAGGGGCTCCACGCCATAGATGTCCACCGGGTCATTCAGGAATCCGGAGAACAAGCCCATGGCGTTGGAGCCGCCGCCCACACAGGCGACCACCGCATCCGGCAGCTCGCCCGTCATTTCGAGGAACTGCTCCCGCGCCTCGATACCCACCACGCTTTGGAAGTCGCGAACCATCATCGGGAAGGGATGCGGCCCGACCACGGAGCCGATACAGTAGATGGCATCCTTGTATTCCCGGCAGTAGGCGGCAAATGCCGCGTCGACCGCCTCCTTCAGTGTCTGCAAACCATCGGTCACTTCGATCACGTTTGCACCGAGGATCTCCATACGCGCCACATTGGGGGCCTGCTTGCGGATGTCCACCGCGCCCATGTAGATGTCGCATTCCAGGCCGAAGTAAGCTGCTGCCGTCGCCAGCGCCACGCCGTGCTGACCTGCGCCGGTCTCAGCGATCACCTTCCTCTTGCCCATATACTTGGCCAGCAACACCTCGCCCATGCAGTGGTTCAGCTTGTGTGCGCCGGTGTGGTTGAGATCCTCCCGCTTGACGTACAGCTGCACATTGCCCAGCTTGCCCGACAGGCGCTCCAGATAGGAAATGGGCGTGGGACGACCCTGGAATTCCTTGCGGATGCGGCGCAGCTCGCTGATAAAGCGGCGGGATTTACAGATGGTCTGATAGGCCGTGTTGATCTCGGCCATGGCCCTTTGTAGCTCCGGGGGGATGTAGGAACCGCCGTACTTGCCGAAGAAGCCATTCGCATCTGGGTAGTTCTTGAAATAGGTATCAAAATCGACATTGCTGAACTTCATAAATCATGTCCTCCGTTTCAGATGTGGGTCGTGTGGGAATGGTCGTTCAGCATGCGTCGCCATCGTCTGGTCAACAGTGCCATTGCACCCACCTCCTTGTCAGAAATAGCTTTCCTGTATTTCTGCTCAGGGAAAACAAAAACGCCCCTGACAGAAATCAAACTCTGTCAAGGACGAATAATCCACATTATCCGCGGTGCCACCTTGATTCACAGGGCTGCCCCTGTGCGCTTAGCGGGATACCTGCATATCCCCGGCAAATGACGTCTGCCTCCAACGTCGCAGAATACTCCGGGAGCACCCCCGTTTCCCTGCGCCCTCAGCGGTCCATTTGACAGCTTGTTTCTTGCCTGATTCGCACCATCGCAGGCTCTCTGTGAAGTCATGACTGCCGTTATCTCCGCTTCAACGGTTTTAAGTATGAAGTTTGGATACAGTATACTACTGGATTGGTGGGGTGTCAAGAGTGGCGTGAAAATTCTTCCGGGAGGTCATTCAGCGCTGCAGTGCGAACAATGCTCGCAGTCCGGGAATGCACTGCGGTCGTAGGCAATGCCGTTTCTCTCATAGTAATCCTGCAGCGCCTTCTTGATCGCTTCTTCCGCGAGAACGGAGCAGTGGAGCTTGTGCGGGGGCAATCCGTCCAGCGCCTCGGCCACCGCTTTGTTGGTCAGCGTCATCGCCTCGGCGATGGGCTTTCCCTTGATCAGCTCCGTTGCCATGGAGCTGGATGCAATGGCGCTTCCGCAGCCGAAGGTCTCGAACTTCACGTCCTCAATGGCGTCATCCCTGATCTTCAAGTAGATTTTCATGATGTCGCCGCATTTGGCATTGCCGACCTCACCCACGCCGTCCGCATCCTCGATCACGCCGACATTGCGCGGATTTCTGAAATGATCCATGACCTTTTCACTATACAGTGCCATAAGGTTTCCTTATCCATATAGCATCATCTCACTTTATCCTTGTCATCCGTTTTTGAACGTCAGTACTCTGGTTGAGCACTGACTGGATAAATGTTACTCTTTTCTCAAATTCGGCCTGATAGTCGCGCATAGCATTCACTTCTTTCAATTGATTTTGGGTCGTCTGTCATGGAATACCGGCAGCTTCTCCTCATTCCTGATCGATCGTGGAGATCCCGAGCGTGACCTCCTCCAGCACATCGAGAACCATTCTCACGGTGTCCAGGGAGGTCAGCATCACGATGTTGTGCTGGGCTGCACATTGACGAATGGCTATACCAT
>JAFXFR010000050.1 GCA_017513475.1 Clostridia bacterium | reverse complement strand
GGTCTCGCGGCCCAGCTCGGACATCATGGAGCAGATGTTGATGATCTTGCCGTGGCCCTTCTTGATCATGGAGGGGATGACGGCCTTGGCGCAGATGAAAGGCGCGTTCAGGTCAACGTCGATGACCTGGCGGAAGTCCGCCGCACTCATCTCGCACATGGGGATGCGCTTGATGATGCCCGCATTGTTGACCAGGATGTCGATCACGCCGACTTCCTCTTCGATCTGCTTGACCAGGGCATTGACGCCCTCCTCGTCGCAGACGTTGCAGACATAGCCGTGGGCCTTGATGCCCTCTGCCTCGTAAGCGGCCAGGCCCTTATCAACGAACTCCTGCTTCAGGTCGTTGAAGCAGATGGTCGCGCCGGCCTTCGCCAGAGCCTTGGCGATCGCAAAACCGATGCCGTAGGACGCGCCGGTCACCAGGGCGACCTTGCCTTCCAGAGAGAACATGTTCATGGGGGTGTACCTCCTACTTAATAATCGCTATTACTTCAGGTCCTGCATACGGATGCCGTCCATGTCGTCAAAATCCTGATTCTCGCCGCACATGCCCCAGATGAAGGTGTAGGCCTGGGTGCCGCAGCCGGAATGGATCGACCAGGAGGGGCTGATGACCGCCTGCTCGTTACGCATGATGATGTGGCGGGTCTCGTCGCCCTCGCCCATGAAGTGCATCACGAAAGCGTCCTCGGGCAGATCGAAGTACAGATAGACCTCCATGCGGCGGTCATGGGTGTGGCAGGGCATGGTGTTCCACACGGAGCCGGGCTCCAGCTTGGTCATGCCCATCACCAGCTGGCAGGACTGCACCTGACCGGGCAGGATGTACTTGCAGATGGTGCGGTGGTTGGCGCTCTCGAGGCTGCCCAGCTCCTGGCGGACGCAGTCCTCGGGGCGGATGTACACGGTGGGATACGCAGTGTGCGCAGGGCAGGAGTTCAGGTAGAACTTCGCAGGATTGGCGGGATCGCTGGAAGCGAACACAATATCCTTGCAGCCGCGGCCCACGTACAGGCCGTCGCGGTGACGCAGGGTATACACCTGACCGTCCACGGTGACGGTGCCTTCCCCGCCGATATTGATCACGCCCAGCTCGCGGCGCTGCAGGAAGTACTCCGCGCGCAGCTCATCGCCGGTGGCCAGGGACAGGGGGGCAGTTACCGGCACAGCGCTGCCGGTGATGATGCGGTCGATGTGGCTGTACACCAGCTTCACGTCGTCAGCCTTGAACAGATCGTCGATCAGAAACTCCTCGCGCAGACGCTTGGTGTCATAGTGCTTCACGTCACGGGGAGAGGATGCAGTACGAAGCTCCATTGGGATCTCCTCCTTCGTTGTGGAAACGCTTACATTTCACGTCATACGGATATCCGGACAACGTTTCGCTTCCTGATGTATCTATTGTACAACGTTTCGCCCGATTTGAAAAGAGCAAAATCCCTCCTGCTGAAAAATTGTAGCAATTTTTTTGCAGGAATTGTCCCTGCACGTGAAGAATTTACCATTTTGAATCGTTATATTGTTGAACGCGAAACAATCCGATCAGAAAGGACGCTATCAGCATGAAGAAACTGCGCATCTTCCCCCTGCTCGTGCTGGCCATGGTATGCTGCCTGTGCATTGGCGCTGCAGCCGCAGATCTCTCCCGATATCAGCTCATCGCCTACGTGACCGACGCCAACGGCCAGGTTTCCAGCCTGACGGACGATGATCCCACCACCGCCTGGAGCAAGAACACAGATTCCGACGTGGATCTGACGCTCGCCCTGCACGGGACTTCCGTGGGCGAGATCTGGATCCGCAACGGCTATGCCTATACCCAGAACTGGTACAGCCATTACGATCGCCCCGCGGTGATCAAGGTGACCGTCTATTACCAGGCCAACCGCTACACGGAATCCTATGACACCTTCCGCTACCGTCTGACGGATGCATACAAGCCCAACACCGTCAACGCCTCCTGGAACAGCGGCTACCAGCGTCTGCTCCTGCCCCAGCGGTATACCGGCGTCACCCGCATCGAGCTGACCATTGAGGATACCATCCTCGGCTACGGTCATACCGGCGCCACCATCTCCGATATCATCGTGACCACCGGCAGCCACGCCACAGCCACGCCACGTTCTTACGCTACGGCCACGCCCAAGCCCCATGTGGTGACCATCACCCCCACCCCCGGCCCGGATACCGGTGACGACGACGATCTGGTCACCTACCTCACCCCCATCCCCGGCGGGTATGACGATGATGACCGCGGCGATGATGACTATGTGGACTACATTACGCCTCGGCCTACGGCTACACCCTATGTCGCCGTCATCACGCCCAAGCCCACGGCTACGCCTACCAGCAAGCCCATTGAATACCCCAGTGCCGGCGGCGTCGTTGCCACGCTGACCAAGCGTGTTGCCACCCGTTCCGGCCCCGGCACCCGCTTTGACGAGCCCGGCTCCTTCTTTGGCGCAGGCGATCAGGTCAAGGTTTTCTCCAAGGTGTACGATGACTATAACAATGTGTACTGGTATCAGATCGAGTTCCAGTACAAGGGCGAATGGTATCGCGCCTACACCAGCGAGTCCTACCTGAACATCAACCCCAACCTGATCCCCGACGAGCCCGCGATCTACGATCCCCTGGACACCCAGCGCGTGCTGAAGAAGACCTATGTCTATTTCGGCCCGGGCAAGCAGTACAAGGTATTCACCGCCAGCGTGCTCCATCCCGACAGCAAGTGCGACATTTATGCCATCGAGGATGGCTGGGCACTTGTGGAGTACACGGACTATGGCTCCCCCAAGGATCCCCAGCCCCAGCGCCGCGGCTGGGTACCGCTGGATGTGCTGTACGATAACAACTGATTCCCTCCATATACAAACAACCCCCGATCAGCACGATCGGGGGTTGTTCCTTTTGCTACAGCTTCCTTAATGATAGTAGTCGATGTCATAGTGGATCACGCATTCATATCGAGGATCGATCTCCTTGGCTGCGGCGCAGATTTTTTCCGTCAGCGTCTGCGTGTCGGTGAAGCCCGCGGGGATCACCACGTCAAAGACCAGATTGGTGCGGTTCTCGCCGGGCACCATGCGCAGATCATGGAGCATGAAGCCGCCGTCCAGGCCGCGCAGGAATTCGCTGAGCCGCGCATGCGCTTCGTCCGTCTTTTCATCACCGGTGACAACAGGGTCCATGTGGATGCACAACGGAATGTTCAGTTCCTCGCCGATCTCATGCTCCGCCTGATCAATGATCTCGTGCAGCACCAGAATATCGCCGTCCGCCGGCACTTCCGCGTGGATGGAGGCGATGCAGCGTCCGGGGCCGTAATCGTGAATGAGCAGGTCATGGGTACCGAGGATATGCTCGTACTTCATCAGCCGGGAGATAATCTCTTTCCCCAGCTCGGGGTTTTTGCGGCCGCCCATGAGACTGTCAACAGTCTCGCGCACCACCTCAAAGCCCGCCTTCAATACCAGCAGAGATACCGCCACACCCATCCAGCCGTCGATCGGGATGCCGAAACCGTGGGCGGCGATCATCGACATCACCACCGCCGAAGTCGCCAGCATATCGGACAGGGAATCCTTCGCCGCAGCGATCAAAGACGGGAAGTCGATCAGCTTGCCCACCGCATTGTAGAACAGGAACAGCCCGCCCTTCATCAGGATGGAGGCCACCAGCAGCCAGAAGGGCACCCAGCCAAAGGCGATCTCCGTAGGATGTAGGATGCTCTTCACACCGGAGGTGAAGGTCTCCACGCCCATGACGAGGATCAGCACACCTACCGCCAGCGCACCCAGGTATTCCATACGGCCATGACCGAAGGGATGCTCCTTATCCACCGGCTTCTGGGCCAGACGCATGCTGACCAGCGACACCACGCTGCCCGCGGCATCGGACAGGTTGTTGATGGCGTCCGCCGTGACGGCAACCGAGCCGGTCAGGGAGCCGATCAGCAGCTTTCCCAGCGCCAGGATCGCATTGACCCCCACGCCCACCGCCGAGCCCAGCGTTCCCAGCCGCTTTCGCACCGGCTGATCCGTGGGTGATTCGCCCTTCCGCAGGAGCTTCATTGCAAGATTCTGCACGTCATTTCCTTCTTTCCCAAAAGGATTTCTTCCTTATATAATGCACATTCATGCGCCGAGGTGCGCACGTGCCGTCTCCAGCAGCACATCGCGCTCGTTGGGCAGAGCATCGTCCAGCACCTGCTCCAGCAGCCACTGCAGCGTTTCGCCTACTGCGCGCCCCTTGGCGCCCAGCGCCATCACGTCCCGCCCGTTCACGGCCATTTCCCGCAGCGTCACGCAAGGTTTCTCCGAGAGCAGCGCATCCAGGGCTGACAATGTCGCGCTTCGGTGCGATTCTACCGCCGCAGGATCCTTCGTGCCGGTTGCCAGCGCATCCGCACGCTTCACTTCGATCAGCTGCCGCAGCGCTTCCTCGCCCAGCTGGTTCAGCCGCCGCTTCAGCAACCGCCTTTCCGGCGTCACCGGCCAGCCATGACAGCCGATCAGCAGCAGCACCCGGTCACGGGTCGCATTGTCCATCCGAAGCTCCGCCAGCACCTTTTCCGCGATGCGGACGGATTGCTCCTCATGCCCATAGGCATGGCCCTCGCCCTGGTCATCCACGCTAAACGCCGCGATCTTCCCGCAGTCATGCAGGAGCATCGCCAAACGGAGCGTCTCCGATGCAGGCACCATTTCCACCGCGCGGACGGTATGCTCCCACACATCCCAAAGATGATGGCGCGTGCGCTGGTCGAAGCCTTCCATCGCCGCCAATGCCGGGAAGAGGGTGAAGATCACATCGCGATACGCCCGCAATATGTCCCCCGCACCGTCGCCGCACAGGAGCTTCGCCAGCTCCACGCGGATACGCTCCGCAGCGACGTCTCTCAGCGTGTGCTTCAGTGCATGAATTGCCGCATCTGTCGCAGGATCGATCGCAAAGCCGTATGTCGAGGCGAATCGCAGCGCACGCATGATGCGCAGCGCATCCTCGCCAAAGCGCTTCTCCGGCTCACCCACGCAGCGGATCACGCCCGCCGCCAGATCCTCCTGACCGCCAAAGGCATCCACCACGCCCACTTCCGGGTTCCATGCCATGGCGTTAACGGTGAAATCGCGGCGGGAGAGATCATCGCGCACATCCGCAACGAAGATGACCTCGTCCGGGTGGCGATGGTCGGTATATTCGCCGTCTACCCGGAAGGTCGTGACCTCAAAGGGCTCGTGATGATACATCACCGTGAGGGTGCCGTGCTGCAGGCCCGTCTCTATGACGTGGCAATCCGCAAACACCCGCTGCATCTCATGGGGAAGCGCGTTGGTACACACATCCCAATCCTTGGGAGCCTTGCCCAGCAGCGTGTCACGGACGCAACCGCCCACTACATAGGCCTGATAACCCGCATCATGCAGGCGCCGGAGCACAAATTCCGCCCCCGCAGGCAGCTTCCACATGGGCAATCCCCCTTTCGTATCGTGCCATCTATTATACATGATGTGCCATGGAAATTGCAAGTCCCTTCCGATCCCACCATTTAGTGCACGTTGCACAATTTCCTCTACAGAATTTCTCCATCATTTCTTTCCGTGCCGGCCGGAGAAATTTTGTGGAAGCGCTTGCAATTTCAACGCTTTGATGATACAATATACGAGTTGGTTTCTGCCCCAACGGTGGGCGGCTGCATGCGTATGTGAAAATACGCGTGTTCCACAAGAGGGGTCAAGTCTTCTTAAGAAGCCAGCAAAATCAAGTGCTGAACGCCCGCATCCTTCCAATTCATGCGGATGGGCAGCACCGCTGAACGCCTGCTTTCACCAGGCGTCGGCACCGAGGGTGCGGACGAAAGTGACGTCCCTCTGGAGTGGGTTGCTCCAGATTAACGCAAACCCGTTCCGCTGCTTCATCATGACGGAAAGCGTCATGAACACAACACGCGGCGCCAAGCCGCAAGGAAGCCCGCGCCGGTGAATCCGGCGAGGCCAAAAATTTGGAGGTGCATTTTACCCATGGCACGCATTTCAGGTGTGGACCTGCCCCGTGAAAAGCGAGTGGAGTACGGCCTGACCTACATCTACGGCATCGGTCTGAAGACTTCTCAGAAGATGCTGGCAGAGGTGGGCATCAATCCCGACACTCGCGTGAAGGATCTCTCCGAGTCCGACATCAGCAAGCTGCGCGATTACATCGAGCACAACCTGAAGGTCGAAGGTGACCTCCGTCGTGAAGTGGCGCTGAACATCAAGCGCCTGATGGAGATCGGCTGCTACCGTGGCGTCCGTCATCGTCGTGGTCTGCCCGTCCGCGGTCAGAACACCAAGAACAACGCCCGTACTCGCAAGGGTCCCGCGAAGACCATTGCTGGCAAGAAGAAGGCCGGCAAGTAATTTGCTGAGAGACGCAGAATAACGGAGGGAATTAACAATGGCTCCTAAGTCGAAGAACCTGAAGAAGGTTGTCCGCAAGCGCAAGGAGCGCAAGCTTGTCGAGCGCGGCGCTGCCCACATTTCTTCTTCTTTCAACAACACCATCGTCACCATCACTGACACTCAGGGCAACGCCCTGTCCTGGGCCTCCGCTGGCGGCCTGGGCTTCCGTGGCAGCAAGAAGTCTACCCCCTTCGCTGCCCAGACCGCTGCTGAGACCGCCGCTAAGGCCGCGATGGAATACGGCCTGAAGACTGTCGAAGTGTACGTCAAGGGTCCCGGTTCCGGCCGTGAGGCTGCCATCCGTGCCCTGCAGGCCGCCGGTCTGGACGTGAACATGATCAAGGACGTGACGCCCATCCCCCACAATGGCTGCCGTCCGCCCAAGCGCCGTCGCGTGTAAGCAAACGAAGGAGGACATTGAAACATGGCTATCAACAAGCAGCCTATCGCCCGGAAGTGCCGTTCTTTCGACGTTTCCCCGGCGGTCATGGGCTATGGCAATAAGAAGTCTAACCGCAATCCCGGCGGCACCCGCCGCAAGAAGGTCTCCGAGTACGGCGCCCAGCTGAAGGAGAAGCAGAAGGTCAAGTTTGTGTACGGCATCCTCGAGAAGCAGTTCGAGGGCTACTACAACAAGGCCACCTCCATGAAGGGCATCACCGGTGACAACATGCTCCAGCTGCTGGAGCAGCGCCTGGACAACGTCGTGTACCGTCTGGGCCTGGGCAAGACCCGTCGTGCTGCGCGCCAGATCGTGGTGCACGGCCACATCCGCGTCAATGGCCAGAAGGTGGACATCCCCTCCTACTCCGTGAAGGTGGGCGACGTCATCACCCTGCGTCAGAAGAGCGCTGAGTCCGAGCTGTTCAAGGGCCTGCGTGAGGGCACCACTGCGGTGACCCCCAAGTGGCTGACCTTCGACGCTCCCAACCTGACTGGCACTGTGGTTGCTCTGCCCGCCCGTGAGGACGTGGACTTCGAGCCCCAGATGCAGATGATCGTCGAATTCTACTCCCGTTAATGAAGGGTGCTGCGGGAGTGGGGATGAGGAAAACCGCCCTCTCCCGCAAAGACATCCCTTCAGTGCGAACCTGAGCAAGGAGGGTTACAAAAATGGCCGTAGAAATCGAAAAGGCAAAGGTCGAATGTGTCGAAGTTGGCGACAACGGCAAGTACGGCAAGTTCGTCGTCGAGCCGCTGGAGCGTGGCTTTGGCCATACGCTGGGCAACTCCCTGCGCCGCGTCCTGCTGTCTTCCCTGCCCGGTGCTGCCGTGTCCTCTGTGCATATCGAGGGCGTGCAGCATGAGTTCTCCACCATCCCCGGTGTGACCGAGGACGTGACGGAGATCATCCTGAACCTGAAGGGTCTGGCCGTCAAGATGTACGGCGAAGGCCCCAAGTCCGTGATCGTGGACAAGATCGGCCCTGGTGAGCTGACTGCTGCTGACATCAAGGTGGATGAGGAGATCGAAATCATCAACCCCGAGATGCACATTGCCACCCTCAATGAGGATGCGCACCTGCAGATGACGCTGCGCCTGGAGCGCGGCCGCGGCTACGTTTCCGCCGACAAGAACAAGGCCCGCGATATCACGATGCCCATCGGCGTCATCGCGATGGATTCCATCTTCACCCCCATCCACAAGGTGAATTACACCGTTGAGGACAAGCGCGTCGGCCAGTCCAACGACTACGACCGCCTGACCCTGGAGGTGTGGACCAACGGTACCCTGAAGCCCGAAGAGGCCGTCAGCGGCGCTGCCAGCATTCTCACCGAGCATCTGGCGTCCTTCGTCCGCCTGACCGACACCGTCCTCCCCGTGAGCATGGTGCAGCCTGAAGAGGACAATAAGGGCAAGGTCCTGGAGATGACCATCGAGGAGCTGGAGCTGTCCGTCCGCGCTTACAACTGTCTGAAGCGCGCCGGCATCAACAGCGTGGCCGAGCTGGTTCAGCGCAACCAGGAAGATATGATGAAAGTCCGCAACCTGGGCCGCAAGTCCCTGGAAGAGGTCGAGCAGAAGCTGCAGGAGCTGGGTCTGGCCCTGCGCCCGAATGATGAATAAGACGGGGCTCAAAAGTGCGGAATGCTGAAGCAGTCCGCCGCCCACCCATGATAGGAGGAAATACCCCATGGCTTACCAGCGCAAACTGGGTCGTACGGCTTCTCAGCGCAAGGCGCTGCTGCGTGGCCTCACGACTAATCTGATCAATAACGGCAAGATCGAGACGACCGAAGCCAAGGCCAAGGAAGTCCGCCGCATTGCTGAGCGTCTGATCACTCTGGCTGTCAAGGAGCACGAGAACACCGTGACCGTGACCAAGGAGTTCCACAACGACAAGGGCCAGCTGGTTCAGCAGGAGGTCGTGAACGACGCTCCCTCCAAGCTGGCTGCCCGCCGTCAGATCCTTTCCTACCTCTACAACGTGCCCGTGGCTCGTGAAGAGGATGAGCGCAAGGCTGACTACAAGGCTCGTCAGCGCGAGGTCAAGTACCCCGTCGTTGAGAAGCTGTTCCGTGAGATCGCTCCCGCTTGCAAGGAGCGCAACGGCGGCTACACCCGTATGTACAAGATGGGCCCCCGTCGCGGCGACGCTGCCGAGATGGTGATCCTGGAGATCATCAAGTAAGGAGACTTCGTCTCATTTACTTGAACCGTTAGAACGTTTACACACCGCACACATCAAAAGCAAAGCATCAAAGCACATCCGATCGGCTCGACCGCACATCGAGCCGGTCTTTTTTGTTGCCTTCTGCCCCGATGCATGGTATAATAGCTTCAGTCCATTTGAAAGGATGATCCTCATGAAGCTCATGATCGCCTCCGACCTGCATGGCTCGGCTTACTATACCCGCCAGCTGCTGGAGACCTTCCGCCTGGAAGGCGCTGACCGGCTGCTCCTCCTGGGGGATATTCTCTACCACGGTCCCCGGAACGATCTGCCGAAGGAATATGCACCCAAACAGGTCATCGCCCTGCTGAGCGAAGTGAAGGATAAGCTCCTCTGCGTGCGCGGCAACTGTGATACCGAGGTCGATCAGATGGTGCTCCCCTTCCCCATCCTGGCAGACTACGCCGTCATCCCCGTCGGCAGCAAGCTGATGTACTGCACCCATGGGCATCATTACAATGTCAATGCTCTCCCACCCCTGCAAAAGGGCGACATCCTGATTTACGGCCACACCCATGTGCCGCTGCTGGATGTGAATGAAGATCGTGTATGCCTGAATCCGGGCAGCGTTTCCATTCCCAAGGAGAATAGTTGGCACGGCTGCATGACGCTGGAAGACGGACATTTCCGCTGGATCGACTTTGAAGGCGCTGTTCGCATGGAATATGACGTTCGCTGGCTGTAATACAAAAATCGTTCTTGCAGGATTCACAATTCCCGGTTATGATAGGGTCATCGCCCAATGAAAGGATGCACGTCTATGCACACGCCCCTTTATACTGAAAAGGATTACGAAGCCATCGTCAAGCAGCAGCATAAGCGTTGGCTGCTGCTGACCCTGCCCTGCCTCCTGTTGCTGGCGGTGCTGCTGATTGCCCTGCTGTCTCGGATTCTGTGGCTGGCATCCACGGTAACCATTCTCATCGGCGTACTGCTGATTGCGGGGAATGACCTGCTCATCAAGCCGCTGCACTGCTATGAGCTGCACCTGGATCACAGCCTGCACGGCCGCACCAGTGAGTCTGAGCTGCCCTTCCTCCGCCTGTCTGATAACATCGACCTGGTGGATGGCGTCCATTACCGTCAGCTTTTCTGTACGGATAAGGACAGCAAGGGCCGCCCCTATGAGCGTCTTTTCTACTTCGACGCTGAGAAGGTCTTCCCTGCCATCGAGCCCGGCGCCGTCCTGCACATCACCCATCACGACCTGTTTGTTGCCGATCTTGAGCTCGTTTGATCCTCTGGAGGCTGAAGCTGTTTCAGCCTCTATTTTGTTGGTCTTGAACAAAATTTTCAAAACCTGAAAGATTTCGCCCCTCTGATTCGTCTATATAGATGTAAGACGAAAGACCTGCGGCGCAGCTTCACCCCGCGCCGTTCCAACAATGAGGGGAGAATTACCATGGCTGCCATCCTGATTATTGACCCGGATACGAGTGCCCGTTCACAAATGCGTGAGGCGCTGGAAGCTGCCAATCATCATGTCACCGTAACGGATTCCATTGCCGAGGGCTATGAAATCATCACCCACTCCACCCGCATGCTGACCATCCTGAATGCCCGGCTGTCCTGGGCGGAAAGCTTTTCGCTCCTTCGGCAGCTGGAGGAAAGGAGCTGGCCCGTCCTTTTCTGCACGGCGGACGCCAGCACTGTGCGGCATCTGCGTGCCCTGTACCAGGGCCCCCGTGGCGTTCTGCTGGCCCCCTTTGATGGTCACCAGCTGCAGCACAGCGTCGCCATGCTGCTGTCAGAGACCAACAGCCAATTGTCCATCGGCGCACTGCGGCTGGACATCGAGCATCGTGAATGCACCCTGGACGGCGATCTGCTCAGCCTGACAGCACAGGAGTTCAGCCTCCTCCAGGCCCTGATGGAGAGTCCCGACTCTCCCCTCACCCGGGAGGAGCTGCTGCGTACCGCCTGGGGATATCACAGCGCCGGCGAGACCCGCACGGTGGATGTCCACATCCAGCGTCTGCGCCGGAAGCTCGGCACCAGCTGTATCGAGACGGTTTACAAGCTGGGGTATCGGCTGAAGATGGCGTAACACGCCTGTACATAGGAGAAAGCGATGAATCGGCACCCGCGCATCCAACATCAGGAACATCATCTGTCCGTCCGCACGACGCTATGGAAAACCTACATCGTCTGCGAAGAGTGCGGTGAGGAATACGAAACCGCGTGGAGCAAGCTGATAACGCGCATTGATATGCTGCTGTTTCTGCCGGTGCTCATGCTGTTCTGGTTTTTCTGCCCGCCCGTTCACGACTGGAGCGCTGCATCCTCGCTGCCTGCATGGCTGACCGACGCAGTTGCCGTCTTCATGAGTCTGCTACTCTTTGTTGCCCTCCGCATTCTGCTCAACCAGCTGCAAGCCTTCCTCCTTCGCCGCTCAAACGATCTGGCTTCCCACATATTCTGACATATCAGGCCGCTTTCATGCGGCCTTTTTTTGTACAATCTCCTGACTTTTACACTTTGTTCATGCATTTATCGTCCATATGTGTTATAATGGCATAGTAAGATCGGAGGATTATGCCATGATTGAACTCAAAGGCGTCACCAAACGCTACGGTACGGTGGAAGCCATTCGTGATATTTCCTTCACCGCCCCCAAGGGGCAGATTGTCGGCTTGCTCGGCCAGAACGGCGCTGGCAAGACCACCACGCTGAATATCCTCACCGGGTACATGCCGCCCACGGCAGGTCAGGTGCTGGTCGATGGCATGGATATGCTCACCCACGCCCGTGACTGCAAGCGCGCCATCGGTTACCTGCCGGAAAAGCCCCCGCTGTACGACGAGATGACCGTGCACAGCTACCTCCGCTTCGTATGCGAGCTGAAGGAAGTGGATCGCAAGACCATCCCCGCCCACGTGGATGAGGTAATGACCATCTGCGGCCTTCAGGAGGTTGCGCAGCGTCTGATCGGTCACCTGTCCAAGGGGTACCGTCAGCGCGTAGGCGTCGCCCAGGCGCTGTGCGGCGATCCGCCGGTTCTCGTCCTGGATGAACCCACCGTCGGTCTTGATCCCCGTCAGGTGGTGGAGATCCGTGCGCTCATCAAGTCGCTGGGGCAGAACCATACCATCATTTTCTCATCTCATCTCCTCAGTGAGATCCAGCAGCTGTGCCAGCGAGTCATTATCCTCCACCGCGGCAAACTCATCCGCGAGGCCAGCATGGATGCGCTGACCAACGCCGGAGACGCACTGATGCTGCAAGCCTCCATCAAGGGGCGCCAACAAGAGCTGCTGCCCGCGCTGCGCTCCCTTCCCTGCGTACGCCGCGTCAAGCCGCTGAAGCAATCTGTCCCCGGAATCACCGAGGTTTCCATCGAGTGTGAGCGCAACACCTCCCCCGATGCACAGACCGCCATCTTCCGGCTGCTGTGCGCCATGGACGCTCCCATCATGCAGCTCCGCATAGAGCACGACACCCTGGAGGACGCCTTCCTGCGCGCCACTGCCAGCGAATAACGAAAAGTAGGTGAACGCCTTGCTGTCCATCTGGAAACGCGAGCTCCAAGGATATTTTTTCACGCCTGTGGGCTATGTGTTCATGGGTGTGTTTCTGACGTTGTCTTCCGTCATTTTCTTCCTGACCATCATGCAGAGCCGCTCCAGCGATCTGCTTTCCTTCATCGGCACGATGAGCTATCTGTGGATGCTCCTGTGCCCCGTGCTGACGATGCGCCTCCTGGCTGAGGAAAAGCAAAAGCGCACTGATCAGCTGCTGCTGACCAGTCCTGTTTCCCTGCCCGGCATTGTACTGGGCAAGTACCTGGCCGCCGTGACCGTCATGGCCCTGACCGTGCTGCTGACGGGGCTTTTCGTGCTGATCGTGGCCATTTACGGCCAGGTCTATTCCGGAGAGCTGGTGGTGGGTTATCTGGGCTTCCTGCTGCAGGGCTGCGCCTTTATCGCAATGGATCTGTTCATTTCCGGCTGCACCTCCAACCAGGTAACCGCTGTTGTCGCTGCTTTCGGCGCCAACTTCGTGCTGTGGATGCTTGACCTGATCCAGTCTGCCATCAACATTGACTGGGTGAATGGCTTGCTGAGCTTCTTCAGCCTCTATGAGCGGAGCGAACCATTCCTGATGGGGCAGTTTTCCTTCGCCAGCGTGGGGTATGATATCAGCTTTGCCGCAGCATTCATCCTGCTGACCATCCATCAGATGGACGCACGGCGTTACAGGGGGGCATGATCATGAAAAAGTTGAATTTCGCCTTCCTGCGGGATCCCAAGTTCCGTTATGGCAGCCTGTCCACGGCGCTGCTGTGTGTGGCAATTGCACTGCTGGTAGCCCTCAACGGACTGTTTACCTCCCTGGAAAAGAAGTACGGCTGGCGTGTGGATTACTCCTTCAACGCCATCACATCCCATTCCGCCAGCACGGAAACGATCCTTGCTGGTATTGACAAGCCAGTGCACATCTACGCTCTGTATGAGAAGGGCAACGAGGATCTGCTGCTATTTGAGCTGCTGAACCGTTATTCCGCAGCCTCCAGCCTCGTCACCTGGGAGCAGGCTCCCCTTTCCCTCAACCCGACCTTTGCCACCCGCTTCGCCTCCGCCAGTGCAGATCAGGCCGTCACCACGGACAGTCTGATCGTCGTCTGCCCGGAAACTGGCCGCTTCCGCGTGCTGAGCGCACAGGACTTTATCACCCTTTCCATCGATTATGATACCGGTACCTGGGCCTACGACAAAATCACCTACGAAAGCGCCATCACATCTGCCATCGCCTATGTCACGATGGACAAAATCCCCGTGGTGTATGTGGTACAGGGCCACGATGAGCTTGACGAGGGCACTTCCGCCGTCCTGGCGGATTTCCTGCGCAGCAACCACTACGACGTCCGCTATGCGCCCCTGCAGAGCATCACCCTGACGCCGGATGATCTGCTGGTGTTCCTGGCGCCCGTGCGTGATCTGACCGATTCCGAGCTGCATACAGTCACAAATTTCACTTCCCAGGGCGGTTCCATCCTCTTCGTATGCGATTATTCCGATCCGATCGCCTCCATGCCCAACTATCAGGCGCTGCTTCGCTCCTACGGGTTCCTCCCCATGGAGGGTGTTGTGGTCGCCGCCAAAGAGGACACCGACGGCTACTTCGAAGGCAACCGCACCGTGTTGCTGCCCACCATGGAGGCCACAGACGTCACCTTTGACCTGAAGGTGAACGGAACCACCACCCTGATCATGTCCACCGCACGGGCATTTGAGACGCCTCAGTCAACGGACAACAGTCTGATCGTCACGCCCATGCTGCTTTCCGGCGAAGGATCCTACCTGCACAGCCTGTCCAGCAGCAGCACCTCCCTGAGCAAGCTGCCCGACGATCCTGAAGGCCCCTTCCCCCTGGCGCTTGAGGTCTATCGTTTCTCCGCCACCGGCGACGTGAGCCGCGCAGTCATTCTCGGCTCCTCCGCAACCCTGACCAGCGACTACTACTACTCCATGACTCATACCCAGGAGTTTATCATCCGCATGATGGAATACCTGGTGGACAGCCCAGCCAGCAATCTGCACATCATGGCGCGCACTGCCGTCCGTCCTGGCCTCTCCGCCGATGCACTGACACTGGGCAGCATCATCCTGACAGCACTGCCGCTGGCCGTATTGGGCGCCGCACTGGTCATCCTCTACCCCAGGAGGCACCGCTGATGCAGAATGTACACAAAAAGCCGCCTCGCGGCGGCGAAAAACGACGCTTGTGGTGGCTGGCGGCTGCCCTGGTGCTGCTGCTTCTGCTGACGCTCCTGCCCCGCCTGACCCCCGAAGCGCCGCAAGCATTGCCTGAGGAGCCCATCAGCACCGCCCAGACGCTCTATGATTATGCGCCAAGCGATGTGTTCTCCATCACCATCCGCCGCGGCGAAGAAGAGCCCTGGACTGTCGCCATGACCGAAGGCGGTCAGATGACGCTTCAGGGCGAGGACGGCTTCCTCCTTTCGGAAGCCACCGCCGCAGCGCTGGCAGACGCCGCCTGCATCATTCCATGTGAAGCCGTCCTCACCAACGATCCAGCAGAGTATGCAGATCACCTGGCCGACTTCGGCCTGGATTCTCCCCGCTATGAGGCCATTATCACCTATTCCGACGGCGTGGTTGCTCACCTGCGCATCGGCGATCCCGGCACCGAAAACCGCGCCTGGTACTACATGATCATCGAGGGCGATGACCGGCTGTTCAGCTTCTCCCGCGGCATGGTGGAAGCGCTTTTCGTCAGCAGCGATTCCCTGCGGGAGATACAATCCCCGGTGGTACACAAGGCCCGCATCGACCAGATCACCCTCACCAGCCCCACAGGCGTGATCCAGTGGACGCTGGACGGGCGGATCATCGACATGGACGCAGCCGACAAATGGCGTATCACCGCCCCCTTCACCTACCCGGCAGACGCACAGGCCATGGAAAAGCTGATCGCCGGCGCAGCCAACCTTCGTCTGGGCGCCTATGTCTGCCCCGCTACCCCGGAGAATCTGACTCGATACGGCTTTGATGAGCCCCGCTTGACCATCTCAATCCACATGGATGCGGGCACCATCGGCATGACTACACCCTACGGCATCGTTGAAGCCACGGATTACCCAGCCGCCACCGTCACCTATGTCATCGGCGGCGCCCGGGATGATATGGTGGATTACGTCCGCTGCGGAAATGACATCTATGTCAGCAGCCATTTCACGGTCGGTGTCTTCATGAACTACGATGTAGCTGCCACCATGAGCCGCTATCCGGTCATGACGGCCCTGGGCAACCTCAGCCGTCTCACGATCCGCGAGGGCGACGCCGTGACCGACTATATCATCACCCGTACGGAGCAGGTGGCTCCCAACAACGATCTGGTGACGGATGCATACGGCAATCCGGTCTATACAGCGGCCGTTACCTGCAACGGCGAACCGATGGACTGTGCCGCCTTCGAAGCGGCCTACAACGCACTCAGCCTGGTAAGCGTCTCCGGTACATTGCCTGCCGGCGAGCCCATCACCGCCGAGCCTCACACCGTGTACACCTTCACCGATGTGGACGGCACAGTCCACACGGTTGCCCTGGCTACCTTCGATGCGCTGCATGATGCTGTTATTGTGGATGGCCATGCTGCGTTTTACCTGATCAAAGGCGGCTTCCGGTTCAATCCGGACTGACAATAGCATACAAAAAGGCTCCGGTTCCAATGGAACCGGAGCCTTGCATCATTACAGGTTACGGGAGTAGTTGGGAGCTTCCTTGGTAATGGAGATGTCATGGGGATGGCTCTCCGCCAGGCCAGCGCCGGTGATCTTGATGAACTCGGCGTTCTTGCGCAGGTGGTCGATGGTGGGCGCGCCGCAGTAGCCCATACCGGCACGCAGGCCGCCGATCATCTGGAAGACGGTGTCCGCCAGGGCGCCCTTGTAGGGCACGCGGCCTTCAACGCCTTCGGGCACGAACTTCTTGGACTCAGCCTGGAAGTAGCGGTCCTTGGAGCCCGCCTCCATCGCAGCCAGGGAACCCATGCCGCGGTACACCTTGAACTGACGGCCCTGGTAGATCTCGGTTGCGCCGGGAGCTTCCTCAGTACCAGCCAGCATGGAGCCCAGCATCACAGCGCTGCCGCCAGCCGCGAGGGCCTTGACGATATCGCCGGAGTACTTGATGCCGCCGTCGGCAATGACGCGGATGCCGTGCTTCTCAGCCTCTTCGGCGCAGTCGGCAACAGCGGTCACCTGGGGCACGCCGATGCCGGCGACCACGCGGGTGGTGCAGATGGAGCCGGGGCCGATACCAACCTTGACGCAGTCAACGCCAGCAGCGATCAGGTCATGGGTGGCGCCGGCGGTGGCCACGTTGCCGGCAAACAGCTGGATGTTGGGGTAGCGGTTGCGGATGGCCTCGACCTGCTTGAGCACGCCCACAGAGTGGCCATGCGCGGTGTCGATGGAGATCACGTCGACCTTGGCGTCCACCAGGGCGTCGATACGGTCGAACACGTCGCCGGTCACGCCGACAGCCGCGCCGCACAGCAGACGACCGTTGGAATCCTTCGCGGAATTCGGGTACTTGGTGGACTTCTCGATGTCCTTGATGGTGATCAGGCCACGCAGCACGCCGTTCTCATCCACGATCGGCAGCTTCTCGATGCGGTGCTTGGCCAGGATCATCTTGGCCTCCTCCAGGGAGGTGCCGACGGGCGCGGTGATCAGGTTCTTGCTGGTCATGAACTCATGGATGGGACGGTTGTAATCCGTGACGAAGCGCAGATCGCGGTTGGTCAGAATGCCAACCAGCTTGCCGTCCTCGCAGATCGGCACGCCGGAGATGCGGTAGCGGCCCATGAGGTTCTCCGCATCCTGGATCAGGTGCTTGGGAGAGAGGAAGAAAGGATCGGTGATCACGCCGTGCTCGGAGCGCTTGACCTTGTCAACATGCGCAGCCTGATCGGCGATGGACATATTCTTGTGGATGATACCCAGGCCGCCTTCACGGGCCATGGCGATGGCCATGCGGGAATCGGTGACGGTATCCATCGCAGCGGACATCAGCGGGATGTTCAGCTTGATCACGGGGGTCAGCTGAATGGACATGTCAACGTCCTTGGGCAGAACCTCACTGCGGGCGGGCACCAGCAGCACATCGTCAAAAGTAAGACCTTCGCGCACAACCTTCTGAAGCATGGGAATGATCCTCCTCCACAAATCCTGAAGTAGTGTTTTGGGTTATCAGTAATTTTAGCAAAAGCAACGTTTATTGTCAATGGCCGGACTGACGAAATTTATCCCATTTATGAAAGTATACATGACGCAGCGACTCTTCCGGGTGATTTCTCCACCATTTTTGCCATTTGATGAAGAAAAGCATTGCGCATTCTCCTCCATTTGTGCTATACTGTTGGCAGATGAAAAGGCCGCAGGGCGGCTTCGTTCAGGAGGGAATTATGAGCAAGAAGATCGTTATCACCATTGGCCGTCAGTTTGGCTCCGGCGGACGCTATGTGGGCCGCCTTCTGGCTGAAAAGCTTGGCATCCCCTTCTATGACAAGGAGCTGCTCTCCGAGGCAGCAAAAAGCTCCGGCATCTGCGAAGAGATCTTTGAGGAGCATGACGAAAAGCCCACCCGTTCGCTCCTTTTCTCCCTGGTGACCGGCATGCAGCACCACATGGGTACCGGCAACTTCTACATGGACATGCCGCTGAACCACAAGATCTTCCTAGCGCAGTTTGACGCCATCCGCCGCATTGCAGAGGAAGGCTCCTGCGTGATCGTCGGCCGCTGCGCCGATTATGTCCTGCGCGATGATCCGGATACGCTGTCCGTCTTCGTCAAGGCGGATATGCCCAGCAAGATCGACCGTGCGGTGAAGTACTACGGCATCGAGGCAGACAAGGCCGAGGACCGCATCCGCAAGGCCGACAAGCAGCGCGCCGGCTACTACAACTACTATGCCACCGCCACCTGGGGCGACGTAGAAAACTACGACCTGGTCGTCGATACGGGCATGCTGGGCGTGGAAGGCGCGGTGGAGCTGATTGTCAAGTGCATCGAGCTGCGCGCCGCTAAATAAATCCTGAAATTGAGGTGACCTCATGAAAAAGCTTGCAGCTCTGCTGCTTTGTCTGATGATGCTGCTGTCCTCTGCCCTGGCAGAGATCGAATGGCCCACGACGCTGACCACCGGGCAGGCCCGTCTGCGCAATTATGTGGATATGGTCAATCTGACCCTCAGTCAGCTGGGCGGCGGCGCCATCGACATGAAGTATGAGCTGTATACCACCTTTGCCAGCCTAGGCATGGACGGCGCAGACGTCGCCGAAACGGTGGAAATATACATCCTCCTTGGTGAGGACGGCCTCTACTCCCTGACGCTTCGCATCTGTGATCCGGACAAGTTTGAGCTGGTGGCAGCCGCCTGTCTGGCGTCTTCCTCCTCCGCCATTTCGGTGGACAGCGCACGCCAGTTGACCGGTAAGTATGCCGATGTGCTGCGTAAGGATCAGGCAGCTCGTCAGTCTGACCCGGATGCCATGACCCATTCCTTTGAGGAGGACGTCGTGGATCTCCAGGGCAGCCAGCCCCGAGCATACTTCGCCTACTATCCCAACCAGTACGGCGACGGCAAGGATTGGCTGCAGATGACGTTGATCTTTGCCCGCCCCGGCAGCGCAGACGCAGCCCTGGCCGTCGCAGAATCTACCCCTGCCCCTGACAGCGATGAGGAATACGAGGGCTATTTCTCCCAGGACAACTATACGCATCTGGAAACCTTCGCCACTCCCACGCCGGAACCTGACTCCGCTGCCATGGAAGACTGGTAATAGTCTTCGACCACAACCTTTTCAGCCTCGTTTTCACTTCACCCCGGCGCAGACCGGGGTGTTTTTCCACGGAGGTACATGATGGTCTACAAATTTTCGGTGCCTGATTACAAGCGCGTGCGCGTGATCGTCTCCACCGACACAGCCTGCGAGGCGGATGATCCTTTCGCCATCGCTCACGCACTGCTCTCCCCCAAGCTGGACGTGAAGGCCGTCATCGCCGAGCATTTCATGTCCGAGAACTCGATGGAGAAGAGTTTCGAAGCCGCAAAGAAGCTCCTCACGCTGATGAAATCCGACGTGACGGTGCTGCACGGACAGGTCTGGCCCAAGGACGGCAGGATCGGCGAAGGCGCACAGTTCATCATCGATGAAGCCCGCCGGGAGGATGCGCATCCCCTCTTTGTGCTGCTGATGGGCGCGACAACCACCATGGCTGACGCTCTCCGTGCTGCTCCCGACATCGCGGACAAGCTGACCGTCGTCACCATTGGCGGCAACGCCTACGGCAAGGATGCCTGGGCCTTCCGCGAATTCAACTGGGGCAACGACCCGGACGCCATCAATTTCATCCTCCGCGACACAAAGGTGCCGGTGTGGCAGATCTGCATCAGCGGCTACGGCATGATGCGCGTGGGCCTGGCGGAGCTGCAGCAGAAGGTCGCCCCCTGCGGCGAAGTCGGCGCGTACCTGCTGCGCCAGATGGACGAATACAACAACACGCCCTACGCCGGCTGGACGGCAGGCGAAAGCTGGTCTTTGGGCGACAATCCCAGCGTGGCGGTGGTGCTCCATCCCGGCTGCGGCGAGTCCCGCAGGCAGAATGCATGGCTCATCGATGCCGAGACCCATTATGTGGAGGAAGTCCCCGGCCGCGAGATCCTCGTGTACCACCGTATCGACAGCCGTTATGTGCTGAACGACCTGTTTGCCAAGCTGGCGATCAATTTCGGATAACAGGGAGACGCTATGGATCACGAAGCATACATCCGCCAATGCTATGACCTGGCCATCAGCGCCGGCAAAAAGGGCTATGACACCTTCGGCGCGCTGCTTGTCTACAATGGAGAGATCCTTGAGCAGGCAGAAAACACCGCCGATTACCAGCGCGGACTCTTCGGACACGCGGAATTCAATCTGGTGCACAAATGCGCCAACAAGTACTCCGACGATGTACTGCGCGAGTCTGTCTTCTACACCAGCTGTGCCCCCTGCGAGCGCTGCCTGGCCGCCATCGCCTCCCTCGGCGTCCGGACAGTGGTTTACGGCGTGTCCTACAAGGAGTTCTCCAAGCTCACGCCCTTTGACGATCAGCCATTTGACCGGGAGGGCCTGCTGGCGCAGCTGCACCTGCCCGTGACGCTGGAGGGCCCCATCCTGGAGGACGAAGGCATGCATGTATTTGAGTACTGGGGCGGCGAGTACCGCCCGCTGGCTGAGCTGATCGCGGAGATGGACGCGATCAAGAAACAGAACAAGTGACAAAAACCCAAACGTCCGCAGCAAGTTCAGGTGAACGCTGCGGACGTTTTTGATACCTTTATGCTTTTGAGCTCCAGAACAGACGCTTGATGCAGCCGATGTCCAACATCAGGCACATGATGAAGAAAATCACAACCATCACCGTGAAAATCCACCCACTACCAGCACCACCGGTGACAACTCCGCTACTGGTCTTAATGTAGCTATTTCCGAAGATTCTGCTGGACACCCGGAAATCCTGACTGCCGGTTTGCAGTTCAGTCGCATCAACGTGTGAATTAT
Organism: Clostridia bacterium; assembly: GCA_017513475.1. Taxonomy (GTDB): domain Bacteria; phylum Bacillota; class Clostridia; order Christensenellales; family Aristaeellaceae; genus UBA11524. Next base: position 1,908 of record JAFXFR010000050.1, on the reverse strand, counting down.
GCCAAATGGAAATATGGGCCATTCCGTTGACAGTGCCAATAAGCTTCACCTCCGAATCGCCTGAGGTTGTAAGATGCAGTGACAAGGCGTCAATATCATGGATATTCGCCTCTACGCCTTCATCGGAGAACATCAGATTTGCCCTCTCCACATACGGCATCTCCATATCCAGCTTCAGCCGTGTATCCGTCCAGAAAGAGCCCAACGGCGCATAGATGGTCATTTCAAAGGCTGTGCAGTCCACATACAGTCCATGATCGTAGTCATAGGAGTCATCCTCCTCATAAACGCGGTTGTAGCAGTCTATCTGCATGTCGATGTGTAGCAAGCCATCTATCACACGGATGTCGATCATATCGTGGATCGTCTGATTCGCCGTCAGTTCCACGCGGTATTCGCTGCTGTTGACAACGCGCACATCAGGGCAAGCATTGAGGAAGATCGTTTTCTTGCTGCCCGTGGTATGATCAGCGTAAAAGAAGCGCGCGCCGCTGCACCGGTCAATCGGATAGGAGGCTGTCACAATCTCGTCTGCCGCCGTCAGAATGGCATATTCCGAGTCAATGCGGGTTTCATCGTTCGGGTTGATGCACCGCCACATCAGGCTGCCTACCCCGATCACCATTGCCGTGCACAGCGCTGCTCCAAGGAGATAAAACAGTTTCTTCATCTTCACCCTCTCCTTTCCGTGTTAAGGATTCTCATTCAAAGCTTGAAATCCTTTCCATTCCGTCAAGCACAGGAAGATTTTACAATTGTAACAAACTGGAGACCAGCGCAAGCCTGTCTCCAATTTCTTATGCTTTTATAATGGCTTTGCCGTACTTCGCCACCAGCCGGTCGCGATCCGCATTGCCGATAACGATGGTCAGCTCGGTACCCTCATCGGTGTACTTCTCGTTGATCACCCGGCCCAGCGGACGTATTGAACTCACCAGGCCATACTGGCTGAAGGGGATCACGAAGGTCACCGGGGCATAGGACTTCTGCAATTCCGCAGCAATGCAGCGCTGAAGCTCGTCCAGGCCCTCGCCGGTCTTGGCGGAAACCATCACCGCGCCCGGGAAAGTCGGCTCCACATTACCCAGGTCGCACTTGTTGACGACCTCAATACGCGGCTGCTCCGTCGCACCCAGCTCGGAAAGCACCTGCATCACCGTGTCGTGCTGCTTGTACATTTCGGAGGATGCGCCGTCGTTGACGATCAGCAGCACATCCGCCAAGGCCGCCTCGTCCAGCGTGGAACGGAAGGCGCTGACCAGCGCGTGCGGCAGCTTGCGGATGAAGCCGACCGTGTCCACCAGCAGGAAGGGCGTGTGCTCAGCGGTCTCGATGCGGCGGCTGACCGCATCCAGCGTCGCGAAGAGCTGATCCTGCACGTACACGTCGCTGCCGGTCATCTTGTTCAGCAACGTCGATTTGCCCGCATTGGTGTAGCCCACCAGCGCCACCACGGGGATCTCGTTCTTCTCGCGGTTCTTGCGGCGCAGCTCACGCTGCTTTTCCACCGTTTCCAGTCGGCGGCGCAGCTCCGTCATGCGCTCGCGGATGCGGCGGCGGTTCATCTCCAGCTTGGATTCACCGGGGCCGCGGGTGCCGATGCCGCCCGCCAAACGGGACAGCACCAGGCCCTGGCCGATCAGCCGGGTGGACTGGTACTGCAGCTGGGCCAGCTCGACCTGCAGCTTGCCCTCGGCGCTGGACGCGCGCTGGGCAAAGATGTCCAGGATCAGCGTGGTGCGGTCAACGACCTTCACCCGAAGCATGTCCTCCAGATTGCGCACCTGGATGCCGGTCAGCTCCTCGTCGAAGATGACCATGTCGGCCTCCAGGGCCTGAGCCTGGCGGGTCAGCTCGTCCGCGCGCCCCTTGCCGATGAAGAGCGCAGTGTCGGGCTTGTCCCGCTTT
>JAFXFR010000049.1 GCA_017513475.1 Clostridia bacterium | reverse complement strand
TCCTCCATCGGCACTGCCACCCCCAAGGTCGAGTGATCTCGGCCTTTTTTGTGTGCAAAACTGCGAAATTCCACCCCTTTTTGCAGGAAATACAAACGGAAAATGCAAAAGAACTTGCGAAATACATCGGAACCATGTATAATATTGAATGTTGGCGACAACGCCTATTCCGCATACCTTAATCCGGTATGCACCACATAGATAGAATTGACCTGAAGACACGAGGAGGAAACATCCCCATGCCCACCAAGTCCTTTGACAAGGAGTCCATCAAGGCCTCGATTATCGGCAAGCTCCAGCGCTATAATGGCCGTACCATCGCCGAGGCCTCCAACGCGCAGATCTACCGCGCCCTGGCTTCCACCGTCCGCGACCAGATCATGCAGAAGTGGATGATCTCCCGCGAGGAGCGCAAGACCCATAACAACAAGCGCCTGTACTATCTCTCCGTGGAATTCCTCATGGGCCGCAGCCTGTACACCAACATCCTCAACCTGGTGTCCACCGATGCGTACAAGGCCGCCATCGAGGAGCTGGGCATCGACATCGATGCGGTGCTCAAGGAAGAGCCCGAACCCGCTCTGGGCAACGGCGGCCTGGGCCGTCTGGCTGCCTGCTTCATGGACTCCCTGGCTTCCCTGGATCTGCCCGCGATGGGCTGCTCCATCCGCTACGAGTACGGCCTGTTCCGCCAGAAGATCGTCGACGGCCAGCAGGTTGAGCTGCCCGACTACTGGCTGGGCAACGGCAACGTGTGGGAAATGCCCGTGATGGAGGACGCCTGCGAGGTGCACTTCAACGGCTATGTGGAAATGTCCGAGGAGCAAGGCCGCTTGGTATTCAAGCACGTAGGCTACAACACCGTTGAGGCCGTCCCCTATGACATGCCTCTGGTGGGCTACGACACCGCCACCGTGAACAGCCTGCGCCTGTGGAGCGCCCGCTCCCCCAAGCGCATGGACCTGGGCTCCTTCGGCCGCGGCCAGTACGTCCAGGCCACCGAGGAGAAGGAGCTGGCCGAGGCCATTTCCAACATCCTCTACCCCGAAGACAATCATTACGAAGGCAAGCTACTCCGCCTGAAGCAGCAGTACTTCTTCACCTCTGCAACCCTGCAGTACATGCTCAAGGACTTCAAGAAACTCAACGGCAACAACTGGCACCTGCTGCCCGAGAAGGTGGTCGTGCACGTCAACGACACCCATCCGGGTCTCGCCATCCCTGAGCTGATGCGTCTGCTGATCGACGAAGAGGGTCTGGGCTGGGACGAGGCGCAGGCCATCGTCTCCAAGACCATCGCCTACACCAACCACACCATCATGGCTGAGGCCCTCGAGAAGTGGCCCGAGGGCATGGTCAAAACTCTGCTGCCCCGCATCTACCAGATCCTGGTGGAAATGAACCGCCGCCTCTGCGCCCGTCTGTGGAACCACTTCCCCGGCCAGGCCGAGCGCGTGGGCAAGATGGCCATCATCTCCTACGGCTACATCCACATGGCGAACCTGTGCGTTGCCATGACCTACAACACCAACGGCGTTTCCCAGCTGCACGGTGACATCCTGAAGGCTGAGACCTTCAACGACTTCTACCAGGTCATGCCTGAGAAGTTCAGCGCGATCACCAACGGCATCACCCACCGCCGCTGGCTGATGGCCTGCAACCCTGAGCTGACCAAGCTCATCTGCGATACCATCGGCACCGACTGGATCAAGAACACCGAGCTGCTGTCCAACCTGGCGCCCTACGCTGACGACGCGGCCTTCCGCGAGCAGTTCGCCAAGGTCAAGCGCCACAACAAGGAGCGCCTGGCCAAGTTCCTCAAGGAGCACCAGGGCACCATCGTCGATCCCGAGTTCATCTTCGACGCCCAGTCCAAGCGCCTGCACGAGTACAAGCGCCAGATGCTCAACGCCCTGCACTGCCTGGTGCTGTATAACCGCATCGTGAATGACGCAAACTTCACGATGCAGCCCCGCACCTTCATCTTCGGCTCCAAGGCTGCGCCCGGCTACAACCGCGCCAAGCAGATCATCCGCTTCATCAACGCCCTCAGCAAGCTGATCGCCAAGCACCCCCGCGCCAGCAAGATGCTGCAGGTGGTGTTCCTGGAGAACTACGACGTCTCCAGCGCGCAGGTGCTGATCCCCGCGACCGAGATCTCCGAGCAGCTGTCCACCGCCTCCAAGGAGGCCAGCGGCACCGGCAACATGAAGTACATGATGAACGGCGCTGTCACCATCGGCACCATGGACGGTGCGAACGTCGAGATCAGCCAGCAGGTCGGCATGGACAACATCTACATCTTCGGCATGCGCTCCGACACCGTGCTGGATATGTACCGCGAGAACACTTATAACCCCATGTCCATCTTCGAGACCAATGCTGAGCTGCGTCTGGCCCTGACTCAAATGATCGACGGCACCGTGATGCCCGAGGCTCCCGGCGCCCTGCAGGATCTGTACCACAGCCTGCTGATCGGCGATTACGGTTCCATTGGCGATCCCTACTTCGTCCTGAAGGACTTCGGCTCCTACTCCATGGCTCAGCGCCGCATCGACGCGGACTACGCCGACAAGGACAAGTGGAACCGCATGGCTGTCATCAACACCGCCATGTCCGGCGTGTTCTCCTCCGACCGCACCATCCGCGAGTACAACGACACCATCTGGCATCTCGAGCCCCTCAAGAACCACTAAGGGGCGCTGCCCCTTAGAACCCTGCCAGAGGGACATCGTCCCTCTGGACTCCCATTTCGCGATTGAGTTGACTGCTCCTGCATAGACCTACCGCGTGGGGGGGCCAGGGCCGCTTACCGCGCCCTTATGGCGCGGCTTTGAGGGTGTCCGTCCCTGCAGTTTTCCTTCGCCCGGGCAGCATGTTTCTTGTCCGGGCGTTCTTTCCAGGATCTTCTGAAAACGTTTCCGGCATCGTATAAGCCCCTATCATGATAGAAGAGGACTGATTTCGATGATGCTCCACAACTCCCACGAGGCCTTCTACCGTCAGCCCATGGGGCCTGCACCCACGGGCAGCACGGTTACCCTGCGCTTCCGCTGCGATGAAGCCACCGCTGTCATCCTTCGCACCTGGCAGGGCGAGGAACGCTGCTATGCCATGATCAACACCGGCGACAATGTCTGGGAAACCGCCATCCTTCTGCCGGAAACCCCCGGACTGTACTGGTATCGTTTCATCGTCTACCGCGAAGACGGCCGCACGCTGATCTACGGCAACCAGCCCGATCAGATGGGCGGCGAAGGCATGGCCTATCCCGGCGGCGAGCCTGCCTCCTTCCAGATCACCGTATATGACAAGGCATTTTCCACGCCCGGTTACTTCCACGGCGCGAACATCTACCAGATCTTCCCCGACCGATTCTACCGCGCAGATACCGCCGCGAAGGACAGCCGCAAGGATCGATACGTCCACAAGGAATGGGACGAAGAAATGGTTTCCGTCGGCGACCTGAAGGCCGGCAAGCACCAGGAGCTGGACTTCTACGGCGGTAACCTGAACGGCGTGCGCGAAAAGCTCCCCTACCTCAAGAGCCTGGGCGTGGATATCATTTACCTGAACCCCATTTTCCAGGCCCGATCCAACCATCGCTACGATACCGGCGACTATACCCGGATCGACCCTCTGTGCGGTACGGAGGAGGAGTTCACCCTTCTGTGCAGCGAAGCATCCCGTCTGGGCATGCGCGTGCTGCTGGACGGCGTATTCTCCCATACCGGCGAGGACAGCGTGTACTTCAATCACTTCGGCAGCTACCCCGGCCTGGGTGCATACCAGAGCAAGTCCTCCCCCTATTATGACTGGTACACCTTCACCAACTACCCGGAGGATTACCGTGCCTGGTGGGGCATTCTGAGCCTCCCGGAGCTGCGCAAGGACAATCCCCAGTACCAGAAGTTCATGTTCAATGACGAAGACGGCATCGTGCCCCGCTGGATCCGCGCCGGCGCCTGCGGCTGGCGGCTGGACGTGGCGGACGAGCTGAGTCTGGACTTCCTGCGCAAGCTGCGCGTCGCCGCCCACAAGGCTGACCCCAACGCCGTGGTACTGGGTGAGGTCTGGGAGGATGCGTCCAACAAGGTAGCTTACGGCGAGACCCGCTGCTATTGCACCGGCGATACCCTGGATTCCGTCATGAACTACCCCTTGCGCACCGCGATCCTGGACTTTGCCACCAATAAGATCACTGCGCAGGATTTTGTGCGCCTGGTGAAGCACCAGGCGGAGGTATACCCTGCGCCCTTCCGCTACTCGCTGATGAACCTGGTCGGCAGTCACGACAGGCCCCGCGTACTGAACACGCTGGTGTACCGCGGCTGCCTGGACATGCCCAAGGCTGATCAGCAGTGGGTTCGCCTGACGGAGGATGAGTACCGCCTGGCGGTTCAGCGCTACAAGATGTGCGTGGATCTGCTGTGCGCCCTGCCTGGCTGCCCCACCATCTACTACGGCGACGAAGCCGGCCTCTGCGGCTGTCAGGATCCGTGGAACCGCCGCCCCTTCCCCTGGGGCAAGGAGGACAAGGCTCTGCAGCAATACGTCAGCGACAAGCTGACCCATCGCCAGCAGTCGGACGTACTCAAGTATGGTCTGTGCGACATCAAGGCTGTGGATGCGGACACCATCACCATCGCCCGCTACATGGACGGCGGTGTGGACGCCCTGGGCAACGCCACTGCATGCACCGATCGCGAGGTCATCACCATCTGCAGGAAATAATCATGACCGCCGCTTCCGGCTCGGAGGCGGCGATTTTCTTTCCAACGCTTTCCTGTTTCATTTTCCTACAAAATGGGTATGTTAACAACAACAGGACGGCAGTTTGTCGATTCCTTGACAAAGATGGCGATCCTGTGTTATCATGAGAGTTGGTGAATTTCACCGATTCAAAGAGCATCGAGGTATATACCAATGCTGGAACTCAAACATCTTTCCTTCGCCGTGCCGGGTGAAACGGCGGAAAAGGAAATCATTCGTGATATCAGCCTGACCGTTCCCAAGGGCAAGTTCGTGGTCATCACGGGCCCCAACGGCGGCGGCAAGTCCACCCTGGCCAAGCTGATTGCGGGCATCGAGAAGCCCACCAGCGGCACGATTGAACTGGACGGCGTCAACATGACCGACAAGTCCATCACCGAGCGGTCCCATATGGGCGTGAGCTACGCCTTCCAGCAGCCGGTGAAGTTCAAGGGCATCTGCGTGATCGACCTACTGCGCATCGCCAGCGGCAAGAAGCTCTCCGTGGGCGACGCGTGTGCTTATCTGTCCGAGGTTGGCCTGTGCGCCCGCGATTACATCAACCGCGAGGTGAACGGCAGCCTCTCCGGCGGCGAGCTCAAGCGTATCGAAATCGCCACCGTCCTGGCCCGCGGCACGGTGCTGTCCGTGTTCGACGAGCCCGAGGCCGGCATCGACCTGTGGAGCTTCAAGAGCCTCATCGAGGTCTTTGAGCGCATGCGCAGCGCCAATTCCGAGCGCACGATCGTCGTCATCAGCCATCAGGAGCGGATCCTGAACATCGCGGACGAGATCATCGTGCTGGGCGGCGGCAAGATCATGGCCCATGGCAGCAAGGAAGAGATCCTCCCCACCCTGCTGGGCACCTCCTCCGCGGTATCCGCCTGCGGCCAGCTGACGAAGGGAGGCGAGCAGTAATGGATGCGATCCAGAAGCGAATCCTGATGGAGGTCGCGGGCCTCGAATCCACGCCCCACGGCGCTTACAACATCCGCGCCAACGGCGAAACCTCTGCCCGCAGCACCACCGCCAACATCGACATCGTCTCCAAGGCGGACGGCTCCGGCATTGACATCTACATCAAGCCCGGCACCGTCAATGAGAGCATGCATATTCCGGTCATCCTGTCCGAAAGCGGTCTGAAGGAGGTCGTGTACAACGACTTCCACATCGGCGAGAACTGCGACGTAGTGATCGTCGCCGGCTGCGGCATCCACAACTGCGGCGATCAGGACTCCGAGCATGACGGCATCCACCGCTTCTTCGTGGGCGAAGGCGCCAAGGTCAAGTACGTCGAGAAGCACTACGGCGAGGGCGACGGCCAGGGCAAGCGCATCCTGAACCCCGTCACCGAGGTCACCATGGCCGCCAACTCCTCCATGGAGATGGAAATGGTGCAGATCAAGGGCGTGGACAACACCGACCGCGTCACCCGCGCCGATCTGGCAGAGGGCGCAAGCCTTGTCGTCCGCGAGCGCCTGATGACCCACGGCGATCAGGTGGCCATCAGCTCCTACTTCGTGAACCTGAACGGCGAGGGCGCCTCCACCGACGTGGTAAGCCGCTCCGTTGCCCGCGACAACAGCTATCAGAAGTTTGACAGCAAGATCACCGGCAACGCGAACTGCACCGGCCACACCGAGTGCGACGCGATCATCATGGATCAGGCGAAGATCCTGGCCATCCCCCAGCTGGAGGCGAACCACATCGACTCCGCGCTGATCCACGAGGCTGCCATCGGCAAGATCGCCGGCGAACAAATCATCAAGCTGATGACCCTGGGCCTGACCGAAGCAGAAGCCGAGGAACAGATCATCAACGGTTTCCTGAAATAACCACGGGAACGGAGTAAAAATGGTTCAAGGGGCAATGCCCCTTGCGCGGGTCCAGGGGCGGCGTTAGCCCCTGGCCGTCGGAGACCTCCGCGCCCGCAGGCACATAGCATACCCCACGCGCCTTTCGCGGAATCTCCGATTCCGCCGAAACAGCTCTCCCAGCCCCAAGGAAGCCGAAAATCTCACACATAAAAGCAGCGCCGATCACTCGACGCTGCTCTTTAAATGCGATTATTTGCCGCCCATCTGGGTGTAAATGGTCTTGAAGGAATCCTTCACCTTCAGCTTGAGGGTAAACAGACCGCAATAGGGGCCGTTCAGCTTCCAGGTGTAGTGAGACTTGGGCAGGTTGTTGCAGTCAAGCAGACCCCAGATCGCCACACAGGTCAGCGGATTGTCTTCGCCATTGTTGGCCGTACAGAAGACCTCAAACATCTTGCCGTAGAAGGAGGCATGCTGAGGATTCTTGTCCTGCTCGTAATTGCGCAGGGACATTTCGGTGACCTGCACCTCCAGGCCCAGATCAGCATATTCCTTGATGCTCTTGCGCACCAGATTGACGTCATTGCTGGAGAAGCAGCCGCTCTGGGTACCGTAGCCGCCGATGTAGCCCTGCATGCCCACGCCGTCAGCCAGCTTGCGGTAGTTGCCGTTCTCATCCTTGGCGTAGGAGTTGATGCTGATCATCAGCGCCTTGATGGCAGCACGCTTGCCGTCATAAAGGGCATTATAATCATTGTAGAACAGCTTGATATCCGCGCCCAGGGCGTCCACCACATCGCGGGTGTAGAGGAATGCCAGCTCCACGTAATCCGGGCCGATATACTCGTAGAAGGGATTGGGCTGGCCGTTGCGCTTCGTGCGCACATGGCGGGGATCATCGGGCATGTACTCGCCTGCATTGTCGCCCACAGCTTCGTTCACAACATCCCAGCAATACACAACACCGGGGAAGTTGGTCTCAAAGTGGGTCACCACCTGCTCAATGTAAGACTTCATGCGGGCCTTGAGGGTCTCGGCATCCGCAATGGGCTTGTTCACGTCGTAATCCACATGGAAGAACCAGGGCGTCATGTAGGCGTCCCACACCAGCACATGGCCGCGTACCTTCAGGCCGTTATCTGCAGCAAATTTCACCATCTTGTCGGCTGTGGTGAAGTTCATGCGGGGCATGCCGTCTTCGCTCTGCTGGGAAGCACGCTGGTCCAGCAGCGAATAAGCCTTCATCTCGTTGGTGCAGGTGATGGTATCAAAGTGATGGATCAGCAGCTTTCGGTAGTTGAAGTTGCCCAGGTCACTGGCGCTCATGGGGGCACCGATGACAAAGCCGTACTGTGCGGTCAGCTCCTTCAGCGGCTGATAGTCCAGCGCAGCGCGATCGTCCTCGGCCAGCGCGAAGGTGGCCAGCATCAGCACAGCCATCACAAGAGAGAGAATCTTCTTCATTCGCAGTCTCCTTTCGGTTGTATACAAAGATTTGTTTACATTGTAGCATACCTTGCTTTTCCCTGCCACGCAAAAAGAGGCGCGTTATGCTCATAATTTGCACAACGCGCCTCATGTTTTGTTTTACTTCACAAAGCGGATCACATTCCAGGATGCAGCAGGCAGCAGAATGCAGCCATCCTCCATCACCACAGGCGCCTGCACGGGCTTGACCACGTCGGGCTTCTCCTCGGTATTGACAGCCTTCATGTCGTCATGATGCAGCACAGTGTGGAACTCGGGCTTCATCTCACCGAAAGCGCGCATATCAAGCTCCAGCCTGACGGGCTCGGACAGATCGCGGTTGACTGCAAAGATGGTCACATTGCCTTCGTCATCCATAGTAGCGGCAGCGTCAACAGTGGGTACATCGTTGAAGTGCTTGGTGTCGTGCTTGTCGGTGGTGATGATGGGACGCAGGGACTTGCCGCGGCCGTACATGGAGGCGTCCATCATGGGGTAGAAGATGGTCTGAGCCCAGGCGCCGCCATTCTCGCGGGTCATGATGGGGGCGATGACGTTCACCAGCTGCGCCAGACAGCCGATCTTCACGCGGTCGGCATTGTGGAGCATGGTGACCAGCATCAGGCCGACCAGCAGGGCATCCTCGAAGTTGTACACGTCCTCCAGCAGGTGAAGCGCGGTGCCCCAGGGCTCGTTCTTGTACAGCTGCTGATCCTGGTTGTTGGAGTGGTACCAGACGTTCCACTCATCCAGGGACAGGTGTACCTTCTTTTTGGAGTGCTTCTTGCCCTTGACAGTATCGCAGATGCAGGCAACCGTCTTGATGAACTCATCCAGGTCAAGGGAGGAAGCCAGGAAGTCCGGCGTATCGTTGTGCGGATTGCCGTAGTAGCGGTGCAGGGAGACGTAGTCTACATTGTCGTAGCACTGATCAAGCACTTCGTACTCCCAGGCGCCGAAGGTGGGCATATTCAATCCGGAGGAGCCGCAGGCCACGGTCTCGATGGTGTTGTCCACCCACTTCATGACCTTGGAGGCCTCATTGGCAATGCGGCCGTACTCATAGGCAGTCTTGGCGCCGGTCTGCCAGGGGCCGTCCATCTCGTTGCCCAGGCACCACAGCTTGATATCCAGGGGCTCCGCTGCGCCGTTGGCAATACGCTTATCGGACCAGTAGGTACCGGACTTATGATTGCAGTATTCCACCACGTCCTGGGCCTCCAGGATACCGCGGGTGCCCAGGTTGATGGCATACATCACCTCGGTATTGGCCTTCTTGGCCCAGTCGCAGAACTCATGCAGGCCAAATGCGTTGGGTTCGGTGGTCTTCCAGGCCAGATCGAGACGGCGGGGACGCTCGCTCTTGGGACCGATGGAGTCCTCCCAGCGGAAGCCGGAGACGAAGTTGCCGCCGGGATAGCGCACCACCGGCACGTTCAGCTTGCGCACCAGATCCAGCACATCCTTGCGGAAACCCTGCTCGTCCGCCAGAGGATGACCGGGCTCATAGATGCCGGTATACACGGCACGGCCCAGATGCTCAATAAAGGAGCCGTACAGGCGCTTGTCAATGGCAGAGATGACATAATCCTTGTCCAGAATCAGCTTGGCATTTTTCATGGGTATTCCTCCATTTTGACCGGGGGATGCCCGGATTTTTCACTTGAGCTTGAAGGACAGGATCACGACCGAATAGGGAGGCAGCTCCAGTGCAAGGGAGCCGTTCTCCAAGGTAACACGGCTCTTCTGAGGAGCCACGCAATCCTTGTTCTGGAAGGTGTTGACGGCATCCTTCTCACCGTTGAGCATCGTACAGACGCCCATGCCGTCAGGCACATTCGCCAGGTTGATGATCATATCATCCCCGTAGGCGGATACATTGACCAGCTTGACGTAAAGCCGATCCTCCGTACGGGTAACGACATGGTAGATCCGCTTGTTGCGGCTGTCCATGGCGCTCTCCACCACATGATCGCCCACCGTGGCAGCAAACATCTGCTGCACATGGTAATTGGGGGTCAGCAGCACTTCCCGAGCATTGAACCAGATCAGATTAGGCGTCCACTGCTGCATGCCGTCGCGGGCCAGCAGCGGTGCGTAGGCGGCCATTGCCACCACATCGCTGTTGCGCTCCAGACCGGTCATGTAGGCCGCCTCGCACAGCGCACTGTAGAGGTTGTTGGGCCGGCGACCATTGGACAGGGCCGGTTCATGCGCGGCATATTCACCCACAAACACGCGAGTACTGCGGGGATAGCTGTCGTAGCGACCAACATTGTTGAGATACCAATCGCCGCTCATGTAGTAATGCTCGTCCACGATGGTATCCGGGTACTTGCGGCGGATCAGACTCCAGGCATAACGGGGCGTGTCGCCCTCCGCCCAAGGACCTGCAGACGAGATGATCTCGATCTCCGGATAGGCCGCCTTCACCGTCCGATACAGGATATCGAAGCGATCCCAGTAAACCTCGCCCCAGTTCTCATTGCCGATACCCAGGTACTTGAGGTTGAAGGGCTCCGGGTGGCCCATGGATGCACGCAATGCACCCCATTCCGTGGTAACGTCGCCATTGGCGAATTCGATCAGATCCAGCAGATCCTGGGCATAGGCCCGGGTCTCCTCCAGCGTCAGAGGTTCGTCATGCGTCTCGCGGTTCTGGCACAGCAGTCCGGAATGCACCACCGGCAGCGGCTCGGTTCCGATCGCTTCCGCCAGCATGAAGTACTCAAAATACCCCAGGCCGTAGGACTGCATATAGCCCCAGGTATTGAAATTCTCCGCCCGCTCCTCAATGGGGCCGACGCTATCCTTCCAGTTGTAGAAATTGCTGCGGTAATAGCTTCCCTCAGTGACGCAGCCGCCCGGGAAGCGCAGGAACGAGGGATTCAAGCCCTTGAGCGCCTGCACCAGATCCCCACGCAGGCCACCGTTGGGCCAGTCTGCGCCATAGGCGTCCGCAGGGATCAGGGTGGCCATATCGAAATCCACCGAACCTGTGCCATGCAGAATGAAGGAGAGCACCGCATCCTCCGTATGGACGGCCTTGAAGGTCACCTCGTACTTCTGCCACTCTCCGGTAACAGAAAAGCGTTTGGGCACCGCCACAGCCTTGCCGCCCCGCTTGGTCAGGGCGATCTCCACCTGGCCGTCGAAGCCGTCCACACCGCGCATCCACACCGAGCACCGGTAAGACCTGCCCTCTTCCAGCGGAATACCGCCGCTCAGGGTGGTCGCCTGGTAGCCCAGGTTGGCAAACCGGTACTCGCCCGATGTACAGGTCACCCGGATATAGGTGGGATTCTTGTCGTTCAGCGGGTTTTCCGTCATCACCTCTGCAGTGCCGGTGGCATTGCCCGCCAGGTTGAAGGCCCAGCCCTGATAATGATCCGTCACCCGGGGATTCAGAATATCCTCATACTCAAAAGAACGGTTCTGCAGCAGTTCTGCGTAGATACCGCCATCGGCAGCATAACTGATATCCTCAAAAAAAATGCCGTAGAGCGTATCGCTCATTTCAACGGTGGTGACATTGGCATCAGCCGTCAGCGTGGACGCACCGGCCATCGCGGGCAGCATCAACAGCGCCGTCAACAGCGCACAGAAGCATCGTAGGTTCATCGTATACGTCCTTTCTCAGCCTTGTGCTATCATTATACCTGTATCGCAGACAAATTGCAAGCTGATTTCCGGGTTCGTTCCGGCCAGAAAAACTTCTCCGCCGGCAGGAATGCGCTTCCTGGCCGCGAATCTTTCAATAGACTCATTTGAGCATACACAAGGAGGAAAACCCCATGATCGCACGTACGCCCCCGATGGGCTGGAATTCCTGGAATACCTTCGGCTCCAACATCAACGAAGACCTCATCCGCGAGATGGCGGACCTCATGGTCTCGGAAGGCTACAAGGACGCAGGCTATGAATATCTGGTCATCGACGACTGCTGGAGTCTTCGCCAGCGCGGCGCGGACGGCCGCATCGTTCCAGACCCAGCGAAGTTCCCCCACGGCATGAAGGCTGTGGCGGATTACGTCCACTCCAAGGGCCTGAAGTTCGGCATGTACTCCTGCGCCGGCGCGCGCACCTGTGCTGGCTATCCCGGCAGCTATGACCACGAATTCGTCGACGCCCAGACCTTCGCGGACTGGGGCGTGGATTACCTCAAGTACGACTACTGCAACTTCCCCTCCTCCGGCGACTGCAAGGCCCGCTACCTGACCATGTCCATGGCGCTCAAGGCCACCGGCCGGGAGATTCTCTTCTCTGCCTGCAACTGGGGCCAGCAGGAGCCCGGCACCTGGATGCGTCAGATCGGCGCCCATATGTACCGCTCCACCGGCGACATCATGGACAACTACATCTCCTTCACCAACATCGTCAAGTCCCAGCTGAACAAGCTGTGCATGTCCGCCCCCGGCTGCTTCAACGACATGGACATGATGACCGTTGGCATGTGCGGCAAGGGCAATGTGGGCCTGGGCAAGGTGTGCACCTACGAGGAATACCGGTTGCAGTTCACCCTGTGGGCGCTGTGCGGCGTGCCGCTGATGATGGGCGCTGACCTGCGCACCCTCGGCCCGGAATACCGCGAGCTGATGCAGAACAAGACGCTCCTGCGCATCAACCAGGATGAGGAATGCCGCGCACCCTACGTCGTCCGCCGGGACAGCGTGTGCGTGCCCAATCCCAATCCCGGCCCCGGCCAGGATCCCTGGATGCACATCCCCGAGACCGCCTTCATCTTCCTGCGCCACCTGTCCGACAATGAGTTCGCGCTCTTCTACGCCAACCTGGCGGATCAGGGCGCGGAAGTCCACGGCGAATTCGTGGACATGGGCCTGCCCGTCACCAGCGGCGTGGCGCTGGACATGACCGACGTCTTTACCGGTGAACACATCGGCCAGGTGACCGACTTCTTCAACCCCCACATCGAGGGCCACGACTGCAAGCTCTACCTGTGCAAGCTGGTGAAGAAGGATGTCTGAGTACACTGGCCCGGTCTGCATCCGCTGCCGCGCGCCCCTCACCCGGGATGAGATCGGCCTTACAAAGAAGCTGATCAACCGCGGCTGCACGGAGTTCCAGTGCTACAGTTGCCTGGCGGAACACTTCCGGGTCACCGTGGAGGATCTGCGCCGCAAGGCAGAGGAATTCCGCGAGATGGGCTGCACGCTGTTCCTGTAAATCCTCAAGGCTCTCCCGAACGGGAGAGCCTTTTCCCGTGCGCCCCTTCCCATCCGCAGACATCCATGCTATAATGTTGAAGAAAATTACACCTGCGGGAACAAAATCCCCCGCTGTTACGTCTATATTGATGAACACCCATGCGAAAGCGAGGTGCAGACATGACCGACGAATTCACCCTGCGGCGCGCGCAAAAGGGCGACGCTCAGGCCTTTGAACAGCTGGTCACGCCCCATGAGCAGATGCTCTGGCGGGTGTGCTGGCATTACACCCGACACCAGGAGGACGCGGCAGACTGCCTCCAGGAAACCATGCTCAAGGCGTGGAAGGCCATCAAGTCCTACCGGGGCGATTGCAGCCTGTCCAGCTGGCTGTACCGCATCGCCGCCACCGTGTGCCTGGACTTCCTGCGCAAACAGAAGCGCCTCCCACAGACGGAATCTGCCGACGAAATGGCCGAGGAGGAGGGCTTCACTCCCGTAGATAGCTCCCCCACACCGGATGAAGCCGTCATCCGCCGGGAATCTGCGGACAATATCCGCGCCGCCATTGATTCCCTGCCTGGCGACATGCGCACGGTGATCATCCTCTACGCCCTGCAGGGGCTGGGCTATGAGGAGATCGCCGCTGCAACACAGACAGCCGTAGGAACCGTCAAGAGCCGACTCAACCGGGCAAGACAGAAAATCGCGAAATTCCTTGCCGGCGGGAACATATCCGCCGATACAGCGTCTGACCAGATGAAAGGAGGACAACCGAATGTACGAGCATGACGAAAACGAAGTCCTCCGGGACGTGATGGCCGGACTGAACGACGAAGTTCCCCCGATGCCCGAGGGCCTTCACCAGGCCTGGATGCAGAAAGTGGAAGACAGCAAGACGGAAGGACAGAAGCCCCGCAAGCAGCTGACCCGTTTCCTGTCCATCGCAGCGGCGCTGGTATTCGTCTTTGGCGGTACGCTGCTGACCCGGGATTCCCTGGATACCGCTGTCACCGGACAGCCCGATGCAACGCAGACAAAGACCATTGCCATCTACGCACGCCGCGGCCCCGAAACGGAAACCGCCGTCCAGGATGACGCCACTGCCAACAGCGCCATGTTCACCATGGCCCGCGGCGCGGACACGACTGTCCATGCGGATACCCCTGCAGTCCCCGGACAGAAGGTCATCCGTACCGCCACGCTGCTGATCGAAACGCAGGACTACGACGACAGTCTGGCCGGTATCATGGACGCCTGTACACAAGCCGGCGGCTGGATCGAGCACTCCTCGGAGAGTGTGAACACCTATTCTGACACGCGTACCGTCTGGCTGGTGCTTCGGATTCCCCAGGAGCATCTGGATGACTTCCTTGCCGGTGCCGGCGATATGGGCCGCATCCTCAGCCGGACCGAATCCGCCGAGGATGTGACCGCTTCCTATCAGGACACCCGCGCTCGCCTGGATACCCAGCTGGCCCTGATGGAGCGCCTGCAGGCCCTCATTACCGAATCCGCTGACCTGGGCGAGTTGCTGGCCCTGGAAAGCCAGATCGCCGATACCCAGTATCAGATCGACACCCTGCAGGCCACACTCAACGCCACCGATCAGCAGGTCAGCTATGCTACGGTGACGATCACCCTGCAGGAGAAACAAACTGTATCCCTCACGGACACCCGCGTTTCTCTGAGTCAGCGGCTTGGCACAGCCCTCAGCCTTGGCTGGCAGAGCCTGCTGGATTTCCTCGGCGACGCCGTGGTTTTCCTGGCGGCAGCATCCCCCTTCCTGGCCATTGCTGCAGCGGCGGTCATCATCATCAAACTCATCCGCAGGAGGAAAAAGTAACATGAAGAAGCTCATCGCACTGGCGCTTGCCCTCATCCTGTTGCTGCCCTGCCTGGCGCAGGCAGAGGCGCCCGTCTACGCTGCCCAGGGCGCAACCATCACCGTAACCGGCTGTGCCTCCGTCACTCTCAAGGCGGATTATGCGCGTATCTCCGTGGGTGTATCCACCCACGCCCCTACCGTGGAGGAAGCCTCCCGACGCAACAACAATGCCATCCATACGGTCATTGCCGCCCTGATGGACGCTGGCGTTCAGGAGGACGATATCGCCACCAGCAATTACTCCGTCAGCGCAGAGTACGATTACGCTGCCGTCACCCCTCGCCTGACCGGCTACTGCGTAACCAATCAACTGACCGTTGTGATCCGGGACATGGAGCATATCGGAGCTACCCTGGACAAGGCAACTGCGGCCGGCGCCAACAACATCTACAACATTGAATTTCTGTCCACCAACGCCCCTGCAGCCCAGGATGAAGCCACTGCCTACGCTGTACAGGATGCCGTGCGCAAAGCCGCCCTCCTTGCGGATTCCGCAGGTTTGACGCTGGGCGGCATCGTCTCCATCCAGGAGAGCAGCACCGTCCTGCCGCAGCCCCGCACCTACAAGTCCGCCATGAATACCGATACTGCCGGCAACAGTATCCTGCCGGATGACGCCTCCGTCTCCGCCACGGTCACCATCGTATTCGAGCTGAAATGATCCATTGTACGCAAAAAGAGCCTGCACCGATGTGCAGGCCCTTATTCTATGCAGATTATTTGAGCACCTTACGCAGGAAATCCTGAGTACGGGGCTGCTGGGGATCATCAAAGATGGCATCAGGCTTACCCTGTTCCACAATGTAGCCGCCGTCCATGAACACAACATGATCCGCCACCTGACGGGCGAAGCCCATTTCGTGAGTCACGACCACCATCGTCATACCGGCGTCTGCCAGCTGGGTCATGACCTCCAGCACCTCGCCAACCATCTCAGGGTCCAGCGCGGAGGTTGGCTCGTCAAAGAGCATCACCTTGGGATCCATCGCCAGCGCACGGACGATCGCGATACGCTGCTGCTGACCGCCGGAAAGCTGCCGGGGGAAGCTCAGCGCCTTTTCCTGCAGGCCCACGCGTTTGAGGAGCTCCATGGCCCGGGCCTCCGCCTCGTCCTTGCGCATCCCCTTGAGCTTCATGGGCGCCAGGGTAATGTTTTTCATGATGGTCAGATGGGGGAAGAGGTTGAACTGCTGGAACACCATGCCCATCTGCTGACGCACCTTGTTGATGTCGCACTTGGGATCCGTGATATCCTTGCCCTCGAAGAGGATCTGGCCGCCGGTGGGCTGCTCCAGCAGATTCAGGCAGCGCAGCAGGGTGGTTTTACCGGAGCCGGAGGGGCCGATCAGGCAGATTTTCTCGCCGGGGGCAATATGCTGATCCACGCCGCGCAGCACGTGCAGATCACCGAAGCTCTTTTGCAGGTTCTTAACGGTTATCACTCTGACGCAGCCTCCTTTCCAGAATACCGACCAGCCAGGTCAGCAGCATCACCAGCACCAGGTAGATGATGGCCACCATGATCAACGGCATAAAGTCAGAGAACGTCTGTCCACGGATACGGTTGCCCGCCATGGTCAGCTCCATCACGCCTGCATAGGCGGCAATGGAGGTCTCCTTGATCAGGGTGATGAACTCGTTTGCCAGGGTGGGCAGCACGTTTTTGATCACCTGTGGGGCAATGATGTACCACATGGTCTGGGCGTAGCTCAGGCCGATGGAGCGGCCTGCTTCCATCTGGCCCTTGTCGATGGAGTTGATGCCGCCGCGGAAGATCTCCGCCACATACGCACCGGAGTTCATGCCGAAGGAGATCACTGCCACCATCATCGCATGGGGAATGCCCTTGAGGATGACGAAAGTCATCAGCAGCAGCTGCACCATCATGGGCGTGCCGCGGAAGACCGTGGTGTACACCTTGAAGAAGCCATTGAGCACGCACAGTACTGCCTTGCCGACGCCGGGACGCATCTTGGCGCCGTTGGTTTCCCACACACTGCGCACCAGGGCGATCGCAATACCGATCACCACACCGATCAGCAGTGCACCGGCGGTCATGATCAGCGTATTGGCCAGGCCCTGCAGCAGCAGCAGCCAGCGGTCATACTCGATAATGTTCTTGTAGAAGTCCTCTGCCAGGTCGATGAACCACTGCTGGAAAGCATTGTTCACCAGCGGCTTGACGGAGGCTTCATGCACATACACGCTGCAGCCCGCCACTTCCTGGGGCTCCAAGCCGGCCTTTTCAGCCTGAGAAACAATGTTGTTCGTCTTCAGCGGATTCTTGACGGCCGTACGGGGCAGGTAGGCAGAAACCAGCTCGTCTCCCTGCATCATCCACACCTGGATGCTGCCGTACTCGGTATACGCAGTCACCACCACAGTGGTCTTTTTACGCAGGAAGGCATTGCGGCTTTCTTCATTCAGATCGGCCGCGCTGTAAAAAGTCGTGGCTTCTGCCACGCTGACGTAGGCATAGCCGTCCGCATCAATGGCGGCATAAAGCTTATCCTCCGGCACGGTGGTTTCACCCTCCGCCGCTGCGGGCAGAACGGCCAGGCAAAGCAGCATCAGCGCCGCCAGCAGCATCAGCGTGCGCTTCATACCTTTGATCATCAATGTGTATCCTCCTAAGGGGCACAAGGGGGTAAACCCAAGAAAGAAGGGAACGGCAACAACCGCTCCCTTCGCTTTGTTGACGGATTATTCCTCGGTGGGAATGTACTTCTCGATGATCGCGGCAACGGTGCCATCCTCGATCAGCTCCTGCAGCACACGGTTGAACTCGGGCAGCAGGGGGTTGTCCTTCTTGAAGCAGGCAGCGTAATCCTCGATAGCGTACTCGGTGTCCAGGATCTTCAGGCCCTCGTTGGCGGCGACATAAGCCTTGGCGGGCTCGTTGTCGATAACCACGCAGTCCACCTTGCCGGCCTTCAGGGCCATGACAGCCTCGTTGCCGTTGGGGTAGCGGTTGATCACAGCCAGGCCGTTGTCTTCCAGATCCCAGGTGCAGTACAGGTCGCCGGTGGTGGTCAGCTGAACGCCGATCACATGCATCGCGCCCTCCGCGAAGAGGTCATCCACGCTGGTGATGTCGGAATCCTCACGGACGATAACCACCTGCACGCCGGTCGCGTAGGAGTGGGAGAAATCCACGCTCAGCAGACGCTCCTCGGTGACGGTCATGCCAGCCATACCGAAGTCAGCCTTGCCAGAGTTGACAGCGGAGATGATGGCGTCGAACTCCATGTCCAGCACGACGAAATCGTAGCCCATGCGCTCGGCCACTGCAGCGGCGATTTCCACGTCGATACCAACGATCTCGGTGCCCTCGTAGTACTCATAGGGAGGGAAGGAAGCGTTGGTGGCCATCACCAGCACCTTCTTCTGAGTTTCTTCAGCCAGCGCGCTCACGCTGCACAGCAGCATCAGCATTGCCAGAGCCAGAGCAATAATCTTCTTCATACTTGTTTCCTCCATTTCTTGTTGGATGGGTACGTGATGCATTATACGCCTGATTTTATGAATTGTCAACGGGTTTTTGTGAATATTTATGCGGTTTTTCAAAATTATTTTTCCTGCGCAGTCCCGATTTTACTGGTTTCCGCTGCTTTTCCGATAGTATCCGACCCTTGAATACCGCGACTTTATGCACAATGCATAATCTTCGTCCGTTTTCTGTCACATCCGGAAGGATGGATGCCATTTTGAACATTTTTATGCATCCGGATGCATATTCAGCGCCGATGCCGCAATTCCCATGCATCCCGGGTGATACAGAAGACCTTCAGCGGCCCATGATGGTCATCGGTGTATGCATCCACCTGCGTCATGCCATTTTTCATCGCGGTGCGCCAGGAGGGTTCATTGTTCGCATTCATATAGGAGTACACCGCCGGAAAGC
>JAFXFR010000048.1 GCA_017513475.1 Clostridia bacterium | reverse complement strand
ACGCCGAAACCAACATGTCCGCCAAGGATATGCTGAGCCTGGCAATGGGCGTGCTCAAGTCCGACATTCTGACCCGGCTGTCCAACGGCGAGCCGCTGCTGGAGCAGAACCGCATCCCCATGGACGGCACCTGGAAGTATGACACCACCTCCGGCGGCGCTTCCGTGGTCGTCTTCCGCACCACCAAGCGCCGGCAGGAGAATGTGGAGGCCCTCCACACCTTCATCTATGGCGAGTACATCCCTGCCAAGTGATCATCCGGCGGACGGCATCGGCCGTCCGCCTTTGATATTCCTGCATTTTTCCTGCCGGAAATCCCGAATTTTCCTGCAAAAACCTGCATTTGCCTCTTGCTTTTCCCGGCACGGCATGATATAATAGCAAGGCTTTGATGTGTGCATACTCCAACAAGGAGGTGGATTTCCATGGGTAAGTATTGCGAAGTTTGCGGCAAGGGTACTCTGAACGGCCACGCCGTCAGCCACTCCAACCGTAAGACCAACCGCATCTGGGCTCCCAATGTTCAGAATGTCCGCGTTGTGGTCAATGGTACCGCGAAGCGTATGAACGTCTGCACCAGCTGCCTGCGCAGCGGCAACGTCACTCGTGCGCTCCCCCGTACCCGCAAGGAAGCGTAATCGGTTCGCCGGTTCGTCACGCCTTAGCAGAGGATGCATCATGACCTTCGATTGTTGTGCGACAATCGGAGGTTTTTTGTTTTCCAAAGATTGTGAAATAATGAGAGTGTTCGCCTTTACAAGGGAACACTCAGACGATATAATAAAACAAACGCAGTATTCCCCAGGGACGGCAGTGCTCGTCCGCTCATCTCACCACGAAAGGCGGTTTCGCCATGAATGTAGATCAGCTCACCCAACAACTCCGCAGCGACCCGCTGTTCATGCGCAATGTTGTGCGCTGGGAAACGCTCCCGCCCCGCGAGGCGCAGTATGCCGCTTTCCCGGAAAACCTGGATCAGCGGCTGATTCCCGTGCTGCAGAAGCGGGGGATCCATCAACTGTACACCCATCAGGCCCATGCGGTAAAGTCCGTGCTGGCGGGGCAGGATGTGGTGGTCGTGACACCCACCGCCTCCGGCAAGACCATGTGCTACAACCTGCCGGTGCTTTCCGCCATCCTGAAGGACGAGGACGCACGCGCGCTGTACCTGTTCCCTACCAAGGCCCTGAGCGCCGATCAGGTCAGCGAGCTGTATGAGCTGATCGAGATGATGGGCGTGGACATCAAGTCCTACACCTACGACGGCGACACTCCCGGCGCAGCGCGCAAGGCTGTCCGCCAGGCAGGACACATCGTGGTGACGAATCCCGACATGCTGCATTCCGGCATCCTTCCCCACCACACCAAGTGGGTCAAGCTGTTCGAGAACCTGCGCTATATCGTCATTGACGAGATCCATACCTACCGCGGCGTGTTTGGGTCGAACCTGGCAAATGTCCTGCGGCGCCTGATCCGTCTGTGCGAGTTTTATGGCTCGAAGCCCCAGTTTATTCTCTGCTCGGCCACCATCGCCAATCCTCAGGAACTGGCCGAGACCCTCATCGGTCGCCCTGTGGAGCTGGTGGACGACAACGGCGCTCCCATGGGCGCCAGGCATTTCGTATTCTACAACCCGCCTGTAGTGAACCGCCAGCTGGGAATCCGCAGGGGCGTCATCCCGGAGACACGCAACATCTCCTCCATGCTGCTGAAGAACGGCATCCAGACCATCACCTTTGCCCGCTCACGCCTGACTGTGGAGGTGCTGACGAAGTACCTCAAGGATCTGGTGCGCGACCCCATCGGCAACGCCGGACGGGTACGCGGCTACCGCGGCGGATACCTGCCCACTGAGCGCCGCGAGATCGAAAAGGGCCTGCGTGCCGGTTCCATTGACGCGGTGGTTTCCACCAACGCACTGGAGCTGGGCATCGATATCGGCGCGTTGGACGCCTGCGTGCTTTGCGGCTATCCTGGCACGATCGCCTCTGCATGGCAGCAGGCGGGCCGCGCCGGCCGCCGCAAGGGAACGAGCATTGTGTTCTACGTCGCGTCTTCCTCGGCGATCGACCAGTACATCGTCAGCCACCCGGACTATTTCCTCCGCCAGAGCCCGGAGAATGCCCTGCTCAACCCGGACAATCTCTACATCATGCTCAGCCACTTCAAGTGTGCAGCCTTCGAGCTTCCCTTTGAGGACGGCGACGCCTTCGGCAATGCCCCCGGCACGCCCGAAATGCTGGAGTATCTCACCGAAGCCAGCATCGTGCGCCATGTGGACGGACGGTACCACTGGTCCGCAGAGGACTTCCCGGCCAGCGAGATCAGCCTCCGCAGTGCTTCCGCCGAAGAAAACTTCATGATCATCGACATCACCAACCCGCAGAAGCACCGCGTGATCGGCGAGATGGACCGCTTCACCGTACCGATGCTTCTGCACGAGAACGCCATCTACATGCACGAGGCTCAGCAGTACCAGGTGGAGAAGCTGGATTTCGACGCCTGCAAGGCCTTCATCCGTCAGGTGGACACAGGCTACTACACCGACGCCGACCTAAATGTCACCCTGTCCCTGCTGGACATTGAGCGGGAGGATGATTCCGCCAGCGGCATCCACCGCGGTCTGGGAGAGGTTCGCGTTTCCACCCTGGTGACCATGTTCAAGAAGATCAAGTTCGATACCCACGAGACGCTGGGCTTCGGCCATGTGCGCCTGCCGGAGACGGACATGCACACCACCGCCATGTGGTGGACACTGCCGGATGAACTGGCGGCGAAGTACGACTCCGACACCTTGAAAAACGGCATGCTGGCCGTGACAAATCTGCTGCGGATCGTTGCGCCTCTGTCCCTCATGTGCGCGCCCCAGGACGTGGCAGTTCTATACCAGGTCAAATCGCCCATCACCAACAAGCCGACCATTGTCCTCTACGACAACTGCCCCGGCGGCGTTGGCCTGTCTCACAAGGCCTACGGCATGCAGCAGCTGCTCCTGGAGCAGGCGCTGCAGATCGTCGCCGATTGCTCCTGTCCCTTCGGCTGCCCCAGCTGTGCCGGCCCCATGGGCGAGATTGGCATGAACGGCAAGCGCACGGCCTTCCAGCTTTTGAAGGCCCTGACCAAGTGATTACCACAACTTTTGACATTTTGGACACGATTCTGTATAGTTGGGGCAAAACCTATTGCATCTGTTTGCGCACTGTGCTATGCTGACACCGTAAACAAGACGGGACAGCGTTCCCGGAAGGAGGCCAACCCCATGTTGGAATTCATTGCTGCAAACCTGCCGATCATCATTTGCTTTCTCATCGGTATCGGCTTGCTGATCCTGGAGACATTCATGCCGGGCTTCGGCGCACCGGGTATCACCGGCATTGTGCTGGAAGTCATTACCCTGGTGATGACCTGGATTGAGCATGGCCCCGTAGCTACCCTGGCCATGCTGCTGATCGTGCTGCTGGTAACAGCCATTGCCATCTCCGTCGGATTGAGGTCCATTACCCGGGGCCGACTGAGCAAATCCAGCCTGGT
>JAFXFR010000047.1 GCA_017513475.1 Clostridia bacterium | reverse complement strand
GCCAGCATCCGGGAACAGCACAGCAGAAGGTGTGCACACGACCCTTGGGATCAATGCGGATATCCTTGGTGTGAGCAAATACAACACCGGAAGTGCCGATGGTGGTAAATGCCTTGCCGTCCACGACAACACCAGTACCGACTGCAGCAGCGGCATTATCGCCCGCGCCGCCGACCACCAGGGTCGCGTTGGACAGACCGGTCAGGGCAGCCGCTTCGTCGGATACATGGCCGGTTACTTCGCAGGACTCATACACCTTGGCCAGCATGGACTTGTCGATGTCCAGGATCTCAAGCAGCTCGTCGCTCCAGCAGCGGTTCGGCACGTCCAGCAGCTGCATGCCGGAAGCATCGGACACCTCGGTGGCATAATCGCCGGTCAGCATGAAGCGGACATAGTCCTTGGGCAGCAGGATGTGGCGGCACTTGGCATACACATCGGGTTCGTTGTTGCGCACCCACAGGATCTTCGAAAGGGTGAAGCCGGTCAGGGCGGGGTTGGCGGTAATGGAGATCAGCTTTTCCTTGCCGACCTTCTCGTGGATCTCGTCGCACTCCTTGGCGGTACGCTGATCGCACCAGATAATGGAGGGACGCAGGACTTCGTTGTTTTCATCCAGCATGACCAGGCCGTGCATCTGGCCGGAAATGCCCAGGGACACCACGTCGTCCTTATTCACGCCGGACTTGGCCAGCACGGTCTTGATGGTCTCGACGGCGGCGTTCCACCAGTCCTTGGGATCCTGCTCGGCCCAGCCGTTATGGGGCTGGTACATGGGGTACTCAACAGTGGCAGAGGCCATCGCCACGCCATCCTGGTTGAACAGCACCGTCTTGGTGCCGGAGGTGCCAAGGTCAATACCGAGAACGTATTTCATCAGGAACAGCTCCTCTCTATTTGTTTGAACGGGGTAATTTCCACCTCCTATCATACATGGAAACGCTCCGCCCGTCAAGGGGCGGAGCAAGGGATAATGATAATTGGGCAAAATCGGAGGAACATCATCTGGCCGCCTTGCGTTCGGCGAAGTACAGGCCCTGCTGAAGCAGTTCCTCCACCACGTCATGGACGTTTTTACCGTCCTTCCGGTACTGGAAGCACTCCCCCGGATGACAGCGGTCAAAAAAGTCCCAGGCCGTACGCAGCTCCGCCACCTGCGGCAGCCGCTGGGCAAGCAACGGACGCTCCTTCGGCGGATCCACCGAATACACACTGATCACATTGTACTTGTCCTTCATGATCTCACTGGCACAGCCCTTCACGCCAAAGCCGAAGCAGACAAAGCCATCATTGATCAGCCAGTCACCATATTCATCCAACACCACATTGGCTTGCTCCTTGGTGATGCCATCCCAGTAGTACACATTCACATGGGGTTGCGTCACCACGCCGCGCTCGTCAGGTTCCTCCTCGGCCAGATTGCAAGGCTTCTCGATGAACAGGAAGAGTTCTTCAGTCTGGGCAGCAACGTAGGCCCGCATCAGCCGGTCGATATTCTCCGCGCTGACATTGGCCACGAAACCGCGTTCCGTTTCCTCAAAGCCCTCGCGGAGCTTCTTCTCACAGCTGGCCCGGCACCCCTTGATGAACCGGAAGCCGGTATCCCTACGGAATTGATCAAAACGGAAGATCATGTGCAACCTCCTCAGCACAGCTTTTCCGCCACGGCGCTCAGTATCAGCTGAGCTGCCAGCAAGATGAACGGCAGCACCAGCAACACGCCTCGCCAGACGGGCTGCGCCTTCATCCGCATGGCCGCCACCGGGCACGCCACCGCTGCCAGGCTGATGATCAGCCCCTCGCTGGACATTCCCGACAGGAAGCCAAACAGGATAAGGTACACATAGGCCATGATCAGCAATCCCCATAGCATCTTCTTTCCCATTCTGCTTCCTCCTTTTTTCCAGAACACATAGGCCATGATCAGCAATCCCCACAGTATCTTCTTTCCCATTCTGCTTCCTCCTTTTCTCCATGATAGCACGGCGTTCCCGTCCCGGCAAGTATTCCCTGCAAGTTTTACAATTCACCTCGACATGAAAATTGGAGATTTCCCCTTTTTAGGGCTTGACGAAACAAGTTCATTATGCTAAAATATCATCTGCTGGTTATGCATGGAGAGATGGCCGAGCGGTTTAAGGCGCTGGTCTTGAAAACCAGTGATGTCGAAAGGCACCGGGGGTTCGAATCCCTCTCTCTCCGCCAGCTTTGCCTGAGCCGCATTGCTGGAGACAACCACATTTCACCTGTTGTACGCGTTACGTAGCCTCAACCGAAGGCACACAGCCCGATCGCGTAAAAAACAGGTCGAAGACCTGCAGATGTACCCAAGTGGCTCAAGGGGCTCCCCTGCTAAGGGAGTAGACTGGGATAACCGGTGCGAGAGTTCGAATCTCTCCATCTGCGCTTTGCTACAAGCCTTGAAATCACTGGATTTCGGGGCTTTTTCTTATGCCCACAAGCTTGACCACAACGCCATCTGCGACCACACCATGTACCCCTCTTCTCGAGTCGAATACCTCTCATCGTTGTTCGCAACCGTCTCTGTTGCGGGCGCCAACCGCTCCAATACGTCGTCCGTCTTGGCTGGCCCGCGATATTCCCTCGACAGCCCGTTGAAACAAAAAGAGCTGCCACTCCGATCAAAATCGCGGGGGACAACGCCGGAACCGCACGGAGTGGCAGTTTTTGATTAAGCCATGAGATTCAATTATCGGGTGATTTTGAATCCCAGGGCCAGAATCAACTTGAGAGTCTGGGCTGATGTTGTTCGATCGTACTCCTTTTCTGCTTCGCTAAGCTGTTCATAGGGAATCAGGCAGGGGTGCTGCTTTTTCACATCATCCCTTGCTTCACCGTACGCCCAGCCCTGCTCCATGCGGGAACGCGCCCAATTCTCATGCGTGTTCCGCGCAAGCATTTCCAGCAGCGGAAGAAGCTCTTCAGGCAGCGCGATCCGTTCTGTATCTACCGGTTCAGGTTGATACGTCACTTCCATTCACCTCCAACCAGATCAGCCGCAGCGCCTCAATACTCTCGGAGGCACAGGCACTTTGAATAACCGTTTCCGTACCCGCCGAGATCATTCTGTCGTATTCCTTGAAATTGGTGAACAAGGCCTTGCTCATACGCACAGCGATTGTGCTGCTGTCAGAGGGCGGCAGCGCCTCTGCCGCTGCGACGATACGCGCCTTATCGCACGGGCTTGGATGCTCCAGCAGATCGGCAGGCAGATACTCCCTCAGCCGCTTCAGCAGCAACGCATGCACGCGCAGCGACACTTCATCAAGGTCATCCGCCGGCGCTGCATCCGGAGCCCACAGGTCAGGAACATACGTCGGCCCGCTGAGCACCACGCAGGGATGCAGCTTCAGCTGCTTGCAACGATGGGATGCTGAGCCCCGATAGAAATAATGCTCAAGCTGTTGCTCGCTGGGAGCCTCGTGCCCGGAAATCATCATATATGCAAGCCAGCGCATATGCTCAACATGGGTGAGGCTGTCAAGCTTTTCCTGCTCCGTCAAGCTTTGGTCGTTCAAAATGTGGGCCTTGTACTTCAGGTGCAGCGACGCAGCTACCGAAGAACGCCGCTGATACGCGGTATTCAGGAAAGCAATATAGTCCCGGCGCAGCTTGCGCAGGCCTTCGGTATCCTTCGGAACAGCGCCTGTACCATCGTAAATCCGGCCCAGGAAAAAGCCCTTCCGCAGCAATTCGTCTGCAAGCAGCGTATGGATATCGTTTTGCGTTTGCATGCTTCCAACGGGGAACATCCGGCAGCGTCCTACGCCTGCACACGCATACGCCGCATCCTGTTCCCGGCACAGTGCGTTGAACTCCGCGTCCCCAACCTTGTACACAATGGCAACAGGGTTGTCCTGCACCTGCGAGCCTGCCAGCGCCTGCCGATCCAGCATGATCCGGATCTGTCTGGCAACTTCTATATTGTCCTGGTCATTGTCATGCGCCACAAGGATGTAATTTGCGTTCGACAGCAAACCTTCGTCCGTCATTGCGGCACGTTCCGTCATCGTGCAAAAGCGCAGGTCACCGCAGCTGCGCACCACCGGCATGTCGCAATGCTGAAGCATTGGCGCATCGGCATACAGCCGCTCCCT
Source organism: Clostridia bacterium (assembly GCA_017513475.1). GTDB lineage: Bacteria > Bacillota > Clostridia > Christensenellales > Aristaeellaceae > UBA11524. Next base: position 38,979 of record JAFXFR010000047.1, on the reverse strand, counting down.
GCAGGCTTCAGCCTCCGGACCTGCCAGCGTCATGGACAAACGGCAATTCTCCATCTGCCCGCAGGAATATGCATTGCGCAAGAATCGCTCGGCAAGCGGCGTGCTGCCAAGGATCAGGATATTCAGCTCTCCCTGGCCAGCATCATTGCGTACAACATATTCATGCAGCGGAATCTGATCCAGAATCCCAGTCGCCAGATTCTCCGTATGATTCAGCATACAGATCATCTGATTGCTGCTTTGCGTTCCTTCCGGGATATACTGAGCAGTCAGCTGCTCAATCATTTGCTCTGCATGGCGGCTTTGTGCATAGACGAAGTATTTCGTATGCCTCCGCGCGGCGTTGCGCTGTTCCTCCCCCGCCTTCAGCAGCGATGACAGCATTTTCAGGTTGCTGTTTTCATCCGGATGGCACAGCACACAGGTGATACTGGCAGCATTCAGGGGAAACAGCGCATGCGTGAGCTTTCCTCTGAGCTGGTAGACGCCTCTGAGTTTTGCGGCAGTCCAGGCAGCAGTCAGGGAATCCGACTTCTCTGCCGGCACCGACGTAAAGCACAGGACGCCGTACTTACCGCTCTCTTCCATGCTGTCCTGGATGCTGCTTGCTAAATGGATCGACTCCTCCGTCATCTGCGAAAAGAAGAAAACCGGTTTTCTCCGCAGTTTCAATTCCCAGCGCACAGTCAGTCTGCTCAGCGCATTGAACAGCGAATATCCACAGAGGATGATGCTCAGCAAGTACTGTAGGGCTGCATATACGCAGTATATCGTTGCTGCAAGCGAGATATTCCCCAGATTCCCGTATTCCCTTCCATCGATCACAGCAGCGCCTGATCTCAGAACGTCTGACAGGTTCTCGCTCAAACCGATGGTTTGCAATGCGCTGATCAGGGCATGGATCAGGCCGCTCCCCACCCATTCACCCGCCGCCAGATAGAGGGGTAAACGCAAACTGGCGACAGACAGGATCACCAGGCAGGTGATCGCCACCAGTTTGTTGCCCGAATACCGCTCCCCACGGAACCAGCGCCACGTCAGATAAGCAGGGACAGCCATCAGTACAAATGAAATAAAAAGCGCAAAGATCATTAGCACTTCACCTCTTCCGCAAAATGGAAGGTTTTCTCTTTATCGCCCTTGAGGCCTGGCGCGCAGCTTCTGTCAACGCTGCAATCCCGGACGGCTCCAAACAGCTTCATGTACCGGATTACTCGCCCAGTGCCTCCAGCAGCTCGCTGCCGCTGAGCAGATAATAGGATACGCCCGGCTCATAGAACACAAAGGCCGACTGCTCCGTTGCATTATACTGCACGAGGATCTCTGCATCCCCGTTGGTGTAGAGAAGATAAACCAGGTAGGGAATATCGTCACTGTCCGTCATGACCGAATCGACGGACACATCAAATCCAAAGGCTGCCATGAACGTCGTATATGCGGACATCCTGGTCATGTCAATTCCGTCATAACATTCGACCCAGCACCTGCGGCCGTCAAAGACGGAATCTATCTCCATCACAGCTTGATAGAACGGATTGCGCCCGACGCAGGTATAAAACTGCGGCAGGATGTTCTCGCCCTTTCCGCTGGGCAGCTTCAGGTCCTTTTCGAGATACGCCAGATGACGGTTCAGCACCACATTCGAAGCGCGGGAATACTCTCCATTCATACTGATGGCAAGCATCTCATTTTCCTTGATGAAAAGCACACGTGCTACTGCAGCGGTTCCCGGCGTGAAGAGCAGGTATATTGGATATCCATCTTCCGAGATATCAATGGCATATGCTCCGACAAACGAAGCCGCCACCAGATAGTACTGCAGATCCTCCTCTGTTGCACCTTTGTAGATGATCGGCGAATCTGCTCCGCCCTCATCGGCCAGAACCGCATTGATCAGCTGCGCCGGCATTGGAATCACGGGCTCGATCACAGGCTTGCTGCTTTCCGCGCAGGCGAGCGTCGGCAGGATCAGCAGCATCAGCGACAGCATCATGGACAGCATCATAGACATCGTTCTTTTCATTTTCATTCTCCTTATCAGCTTATTGTTCGAAAGGATAGCGGCTGCGCTCATCGGTCGTCAGTTCCCGCATGCCGGAAGGGCCGGTGATCAGCTGCATGGCATATGCATACAGTGCATTCCCCTCCAGCATGGGGATGCAATACACATCTTCGCCCCAGTTCCGGATAGACCAGAACCGGCCGTTCTCGTAATACAGCGGACACCCTGTGGTTTCCAGGATAATCCGCCTTGCAGGCAGGTCATGTATCACCGTGCGATCCCCTGCAGTGACGCTCAGCACCTTACCGGTGGAATCCAGGCGAAGATCCGTCACCTTGGTTGCCGGCAAAGACAGGCTCATCTCCGTTTCATACGAACCTCTGGCGAATCGGAGCACCTCCAGCTCCAGGGTGCCGTGGTTGTCGCTGGTTTCCACCCGGCGCACCAAATACCCGCTCTCAGGGCTGTAGCACCAGGCCCCGGTGTTGCTTGCGGGCTGATATACATACTCTCCGCGCTCTACATCCCAGACTGCGAAGTCCTTTACATAGGCACTTCGCTCCAGGAACAGCAAGCCGTTGGGGTACAGCGTGCCTCTTTGGTAGTTTTCCAGCGCAATTCCCTGGGCCGCATACGCAGGAACCCAAACGGCATGTGCGCGATAATCCTTGTCAAAAGCGCTGATGTATACGCCGGCGTCGCTTACCGCCAGGAAGATGACCTGATCACCGGGCAGCATTTGCTGCAGTTCCACAGCATACAGGATACTGCCATCCTCTGCAGATGCAACCTGTACCTGACCGTTCGCGTCCAGCCAGGTCGCAGTCTTGCCGTCCATGGAGAGCGCAAACATTTCGGTTGCATCCGTCTGCCATACCTGCTGACCAGCCCGGTCATAGCAGTGCAAGCCGTCCGGCTGACTGACCAGGATGCGCGAGAAGTCATCGCTGGCCTGGGCAAGATCAGCAAGCCACAAAGCCGAACTCCATTTCAGGCGCGTATCTGCCTCAAGCAGAACCCGCCCCGTGTCTGCATCCTGCAGCACGATCTGCTGCTCCCGGGCCAGGAGGCAGAGCGTACCATCCTGATCGACCACCTCTGACGCTTTGCTCAGATCCATATCATTGTAATGGTATCTGGTCAGACTTCCCTGATCTGTGCTGTAAAAAAACGGTTCCTTGCCGCTGATGAACGCATATCCTCCCAGCGAGGCAAGCGGCTGTCCCGTACGCCAATCCATCACATCGATGTACCACCAGGCGTCCTCGCCGCGGTAGGTCATCAGTACATAGCTGGAATTCTGCAGCAGGCTCAGCGTCGTAATGGATCCCGGGATGATCGGAACCTCGCTGAGCATCGTCCATCCAGATGTTTCGTATACCTTCAGCATCCCCTCGTGAACATATGCAAAGTGCGAATAGTCATGCGAGAAGGCTGTGATGTGCTGACGTGCCTCCAGCTCCAGAACAGTCTCCCCCGCCTGGTTCTTCACAGAAGCAGGCCTGCGCACATTCCCGATCGTATAGTAAAACGGGGGTTCCGCCGTTTCCTCAATTTGGGCGTTTCCTATGGCGCTGCCAATGATCTTGGCCGATACCTGGGCTTCCGTCAGTTGATTCCCCTGCTCATCCAGCCAGATCACCACTTCCCCATCATCGGAAACGCTCAGCAAGCCAGGACAGTCAATATAGCTGTCCACCCGGTAGTTCGGGAATTCCGTTTCCGACGGACGGAGGTAGATCGTGTTGACCAGATGATGGTCCTCCAGGGACCAGAAGGCCATGGTATCCCATATGACGCCCTTCTCGTCCGTCTTGGCGCCGATCGTAATATAGTAGCGCGGATCCCGGTGATTCAACTGCACCACATCCTGAGGCTGCTGCTGCAGAAGCATGCCTGTTTTGGCGTCATTGAATTGATAAATGTAGTCCGAATCCACGATGGCAATGTTTTCATCCCAGCTGATAATCAGATGCGTATTGCTTGAATCCAGATAAGCCGTCTGCATCACCGGGCCCACGGGGAGCGCGCGCCACTTGTAATCAAGCTGCACCACTGCCGAACGAAGCGCTGCCATATACTGCTGGGAATTGATTGCCTGCGCCTCAGGCCAGCTCTCCTTGCACAGCGCGATGGCCAGCAGCTCATTGCCTTTCTCGGTTTCGGCACGCGCATAGGAGGCAAAGGTAGCCGCCTTGGCAGCATTGTACTGGACATTCCGCGTATGGACATACATCCCGAAGCCCAGTGCGACCGCCGTTGCACATGCGCCGGCGCTGAGTCCAATTCTCCACAGCCGGCGTTTGCGCCGCTGGTACAGCGCATCGTAGCTGCAGCCGTAGTACGCTGCCGTCAGACGCAGATATTCCGTCTTGCGCAGTTTTCGCATGGATTGACGAAGCGTATCAGCACGAACATCCGCAAACAGCGGTTCAATCTCCACCGTTTCCGTACGTTCTATCCCATTTTCGTCCTGAATCACCCGCGTACTGTACCGAAGCACATCCGGGAACGATTCCTCCGGCGTGCCGGCTACAAGCAGCGTAAAGATCCGCGCCGTACTGCCTCCGTGCAATTCCTTGAAATAGGTGATCTCCCGCATGCAATACTTGGACAAAGGCAGATTAGGCGAGCAGATAACAATCAGGCATTCCGAATTCTCCAGCGCCTGAACGATCCCGTCGTCCAGGCTTTCCAGCAGCGGCAGCTCATTGGTATCAAGAAAGACCGGCCGGATATTGCGCGGCGACTTTCTGTCAGGCCTTACCCTGTTCCGTTCTAGCATCTGTGCAACCTTTTTGGCAATTGCCATATCGGGCATCATATGCCTGTATGAGATGAACGCGGCATATTTCTTCTGTTGAACCTGCATTCAAATCTCCCCTTGTGACTTTTTGTCATTATATCCCACATTTTCTGCCCTGTCAATCTAGGCAGCCATAAGGAGCCCGCGCTGCCTTTGACGCGCATGGCATGCCGCTAAAACAGGAGCCTCCGCAGCAATGCGGAGGCTCCTGGCATTAAGCTTTGATTTCCTGTTCGTACTGCGCCAGCTCCGCCTGATTACCGTACACGAAGTGTTCGGGGATGATCTCGCACCAGATGGGCTTATCCTCGGAGTAATCATGCATGGAGGGCTCGTACACGAGCAGCTTCTTCTCGCGCTCCAGGTAGGGATTGGGATTGGGCACGGCAGAAAGCAGCGCCTTGGTGTAGGGATGCAGAGGATGACGGAAGAGCTCTTCAGCCTCAGCCAGTTCCACGATGCGTCCCTTGTGGATAACCGCAATGCGGTCGGAGATAAAGCGGACAACGGACAGGTCGTGGGCAATGAACAGATAGGTCAGGCCGCGTTCCTTCTTCAGATCGTTGAGCAGGTTCAGCACCTGAGCGCGGATGGACACGTCCAGCGCGGAGATGGGCTCGTCAGCCACAATGAATTCGGGCTGCATGATCAGGCTGCGGGCAATGCCGATGCGCTGACGCTGGCCGCCGGAGAACTCATGGGGGAAGCGGCTGGAGAACTCGGGCAGCAGGCCCACTTCTTCCAGTGCACGCTTGACCTTATCCTGACGATCCTTCTCGTTCTCATACAGGTGATGGTTATACAGACCCTCGGAGACAATGTAGTCCACCTTGGCACGCTCGTTCAGAGAGGCCATGGGGTCCTGGAAGATCATCTGGCACTTGCGGATGACCTCCACATCGCGTTCCTTGGAGATCTTTCCGGTGATGGGCTGACCGCGGTAGAGTACCTCGCCGTTGGTGATGGGGTTGATGCGCACCAGCGCGCGGCCGATGGTGGTCTTGCCGGAGCCAGACTCACCCACCAGAGAGAAGGTCTCGCCCTTGTAAATGGTAAAGTTAACGTCGTCAACAGCCACAAACTTCTTCTTGCCGGAACCAAAGGTCACCTGCAGATCCTTGACCTCCACCAGGGCTTCACGGTCAGGCTCCTGATGGGGATGGACGATCTCGCCCACGGAGGGCTGGGGCTCATTCATCTTGCGGCTCAGCTTATCCACATCAATGGTCTGCTGCACTTCGGGAGCGCGCACGTCCAGCATCCAGGTCTTGGCCTGATGGGTGGGCGTGACGTCGAACATCGGGGGCTCCTCCAGGAAGTCCACATTCAGGGCCTTCTTGTTGCGGGGCGCAAAGGAGTCGCCGTGGACCTCATTGAAGAGGTTCGGAGGGGTACCGTCGATGGCGGGGAGCTTCTCGCCCTTCACGCCCAACTGGGGCATTGCGGACAGCAGCGCCCAGGTGTAGGGATGACGGGGGTTGAAGAAGATCTCGTTCGCCATGCCGATCTCGATGATCTGGCCGGCATACATGACCGCCACGCGATCCGCCACGTTAGCCACAACACCCAGGTCATGGGTGATGTAGATGATGGTCATGTGCTTTTCTTTTTGCAGCTTGCGGATCAGCTCCAGGATCTGAGCCTGAATGGTCACGTCCAGGGCGGTGGTGGGCTCGTCACAGATCAGGATCTGCGGATTGCACGCCACAGCGATCGCGATCACAACGCGCTGGCGCATGCCGCCGGAGAATTCATGGGGATACTGGTTGTAGCGGCGCGCCGCGTCTGCGATACCCACCAGTTCCAGCAGCTTGATAGCCTCCGCCTTGGCAGCTTTGCCACGCAGGGGCTGGTTCAGTTCGATGGCTTCCTTGATCTGGATGCCGATCTTCTTCAGGGGGTTCAGGCTGGTCATGGGGTCCTGGGTGACCATCGCGATCTTCTTGCCGCGGATAGTGCGCCACTGGGACTCAGTGGTGAACTTGGCCAGATCCTTGCCGTCGTAGATGATGTTGCCGCCGGTCACCTTGCCGTTCTTGTCCAGCATACCCACGAAGGTCTTGGTGAACACGGACTTACCGGAGCCGGACTCGCCCACGATGGCGAGGGTCTCGCCGTCGTACAGATCCAGGGAGCAACGGCGGATGGCCTTGAGCTTCTGGCCGCGCAGGGTGAATTCCACCTCCACGTCGCGGGCAGAGAGGATGGGCTCGGTGGACAGCACCTGCTTGGCGCGGGCCGCAAATTCCATCTCAACGGAGGAGGACTGCATATTCTTGATGGCTTCAGACATATTTCATCCTCCTTTTACACATGATTGCGGGGGTCACACGCATCGGAGAAAGCGTTGCCCACCAGGTAGAAGGTCACCGTGATCAGGGACACGATGGCCGCAGGGAAGATCAGCAGGTAGGGATAAGCCAGGAAGTTGGAGCGGGCGTCGCGCAGCAGGATGCCCAGGGAGGGCGTGGTGATGTCCAGCAGACCCAGGTAAGACAGGGTGGTCTCGTAGGCAATGATGCCAGGGATGGACAGCGCCAGACGCAGCACGATCACGCTGATCAGGTAGGGGAAGATGTTCTTGGTCAGGATGCGCCACAGACCGGTACCCAGGCAGCGGGAAGCCAGGTTATACTCACGGTCGCGGTACATGAACACCAGATTGCGGATATTACGGGCAGTGCCCAGCCAGTAGAAGGCGATCATCGCCACTGCCATGATCAGCGTGGACTGGCCGATCATCAGCGCGATCAGCGTCATGTAGATAATGGTGGGGATATTGTCAATGAAGTTGTACAGCTCCGTAAAGAAGTGATCCAACTTGCGGACATAGCCCCACAGCAGGCCGATGATCACGCCCACGGCGATCTGGCCGAGCGAAACGCTGACAGACAGGATGATGGACGTACGGGTTGCGCTCCAGACCTGGCACCAGTAGTCACAGCCCAGGGAGTCCGTACCAAACCAGAACTCGCTGTTGGGAGAGGTGAACATACGGCTGAGATCCTGACCGTCCACGCGGACGGTCGCAGCGTCATACTTGCTGAACAGCGGCGCAATGAAGGTGAAGATCAGCAGTGCAAAGAAGACGATCGCCATAATCACAGCAACCTTCTTCTTCAGGAAGTTGGCCCACACGCTCTTCCAATAGGAATAGTTGGAATAGCCGGTGCGCTCTGCTTCCTGGGCATGGTACTCAGCAAACTGGAACAGCTGCTTTTCGGGCATACGGAAGCGATTCTTCACGTGGACAATACCGCGGCCGTACTTCTTTTCGGTGTCGGTATCAACAACGCTGTAGTCAATGTCCAGCTTGACAGCATTCTTGCTCTCGTCGGCGCCATAGGGATTGGGACCCTGAGAAGCTGCGGTATTGGCCGGCAGCTCCGTCTGCACTTCGATGTTGCTGTTGGCATAGCGCACATCCAGCGCGGTTTCCTTATTCTTAGGCATTAACGGGTGCCTCCTTTCTCGGTGAGGCGGATACGGGGATCCAGGATAATCATCAGCACGTCACCCAGGAACAGGCCCATGATGCCCAGAGACGCATACAGGGAAACGATGGCGATAACCAGGTTGGAGTCGTATTTGGCGATGGCGTCCGGCAGCAGATTGCCCAGACCGGGCACGCCGAACATCTTCTCCACCAGAATGGAGCCGCCCACCGTCAGCAGCACGGAATAGGGCAGATACTGCGCCAGGGGCAGGAAGGCGTTCTTCATCACGTGGCGGAACATCACCTGCGTGGTGGACATGCCCTTCAGCTTGGCCAGGCGGATGTAATCCTTGTTCAGCTCATCCACCATGTAGCGGCGCATCCACAGCATGTAGCTGGCAATGGAGCCCATGGCCAGGGACACCATCGGCAGGATGGAAGAGTTGGGATCTGTCACCGTATACTGCAGCGGCAGCCCGAACAGACGGGAGCCGATGATCATCACCAGGAAGTAGGTCACCAGGCTCGGCACGGCGTTGATAAAGATGGTAAACGCCTGACCGGCGCCATCCAGAAGGCCGTCCTTGTAGCGGGCCTGCATGATGCCCAGCGGCACGCCCACAACCAGGGCGATCAGCAGAGCAGCCATGCCGATCTTGATAGAGATCGCCATCTTGGAGGCAATGATCTCCGTTACGTCCAGACCGGTCTGCACACGGTGGGACTTACCGAAGTTCAGCCACACACGCATATTGGTGACATAGTCCCAGGTAGAGGTCGTCTTCTCGTCCTTGATGGCAACGGTCTTGCCTTCCTTGCGGACGGTGAAAGAGCCGTTGTGATCCCCCACCGTGACGCGGTACGGGATCTTCTTCTGGACGGGATTGTCCGTTGTCACAACAAGCACGCAGGGGTCAGTTTCGCTGACGCGGACCGCGGTCGCACTGATGAGGGGGTACTTCTCATTCACGCCCTCGATGCGTTCAATCCGGATGTCTTCAGCCTTGATCTTGGCTGCTGCGCCCTTATTGGTGAGACGGACCTCAAAGGTGGATTCATCCACCAGGTTAACATCTGCAAAGTAGTGAGGCTTGTGCTCCGTCTGGATCAGTTCCTTATAGAAGCGACCGAGCTGCACAAAGGGATGATCGAGCAGACCATTGGCCGCCAGCAGCTCCTGCTGCTGTTCGTCGGTCAGCTTGATCAGCTGCTCCTCAGTGAAGAAATAATCCGTAGGCAGCAAGCGCAGCAGCAGGAATACCACTGAAACAACAAGCAGCACGGTAAGAAGCGACTGGAACAGACGCTTGATGGTGTACTTTAACATTCAGTTTCCCTCCCAAGCCGTTTGATGAAGCAACGGCGCCGGTTTCATCATTGCTTCATGAAACGGCTCATGTGCTATTTAGCATAGAGGTCGGGCACAAGCCCGACGAACGCAGACCATTGTTGCAATGGTCAATTGCCGCCAGCGCAGCATATCCGCGTGGTGGCCGAAAGGGGAAAGGGGCGGCCTCCCTTTCAGAAGGCCGTCCCCAACCCTGTAAGGTACAGGTTATGTGAATTACTTGATGAAAGCCTGGTACTGCTCAGCAGTGTAGGGCTCGGTGCTGGTCTCCCAGTTCACATAGCGCTCGGACTGGTTGCCGTAAGCGGAGTAAACCTTGGAGTAGTTGTTGACCTTGGTCAGCTCCCACACAACGCTGTAGGACCACGGAATGACCAGAACATGCTCCAGCATGTAAGCTTCAGCCTTGGCGAAAGCGGCATAGCGGGCATCCAGATCATCGGTGATAGCCTTGGCCTCGTTCACCAGACGGGTGAACTCGGTGTACACGGCGATCAGCTGGGGATCGGTGGCGTTGTTGATCTTGGAGTAGGACTGAGAGTAGTAAGCGTTATCCTCACCGTAGGTCTCCTGGCCCAGGAAGTTGATGGGATCAGCGAAGTCAGCGCCCCAGCCATTGATGTAGATGGCGGCCAGCTGAGGATCGCGAACCTCAGTGTTCAGCTTGGAAACGTAGGTGCGGGTCTCCAGAACAACCAGATCCTCGCCCAGGCAGGTCTTGATCAGGTTGGCGAACACGTCAGCGGTCTCCTTGGCGGTGGTGGAGTTGCCGGCGATGTAGTAGGTCATCTTGATGGGCAGCTCAACGCCAGCAGCGGTCAGCTCCTCGATGGCCTTGGCCTTGTACTGGGCGGCCAGTTCGGGGTTGTAGCGGGCGAAGGTGGTGTTGGAGTACTGCAGGCCCAGGTTGTCGCGAACCAGCTGGGTGTAGTCAACACCGGCGGAGTTCACGGCCACAGCATTGGCAGTGTAGCAGAAGTTCTGGCAGGACAGGGGGTTGATGAAGTTGGTACGGGCCAGGTAGTTGGTGGCATCCAGGCCGTAGTACAGAGCCAGACGGAAGTTCTCGTTGGCAACGGCGGTGTTCCAGTTGACATCGGGGGTACCGTCTTCGTTCTTCTTGTCGTACACCAGGTGGATCTGGTAGGAGTACTTGGTGGGACGGGCTTCGATCAGGTTGTTGTAGTAGGGATGGGTGGGATCGTTGTAGATGGTGTTCAGCTTGGAAGCGGGCAGCTCGATGTAATCCAGCTCGCCGGCAACGAACATCTCGTAAGCAACGTCAATGGACTCAACCATCTTGATGGTGACGGTGTCGAACAGCTTGACGGAATCCTTGGCGTGGTAGGACTCGTTCTTGGTCAGGACCTTCTCGGACTGGTAGATGTAGGTGGTGATGGTGTAGGGGCCGTTGTACCACATGGTGGTGTAGTCAGCGCCGAAGTAGCCATCAACGCCGATCTCGGCGATCAGGTCAGCAGACAGAGGAGCCAGACAGTTGTAGGTAGCCACGGAGGGGAAGTAGGCCAGCTTGTCCACGCAGGTGTACTCGATGGTGTACTCATCGGGGTAGTTGACAGCGACCATCTCCAGGAACACGCCGTCAGCGGTCAGGGCCTTGCCCTCTTCGGGGGTCAGGGTCTTGGTGTACTCGTAGTACTCCTTGGCGCCCTTGATCATTTCGATGGGCATGGAGGTGTTAGCGGACTGGTTCTTGTGGTAGTTCAGAACCCACTCCAGACCGGTCAGCCAGTCGTAAGCAGTACAATCAGCCATGTACTCGCCGGTGTAGTCAACCCAAACGATGTCCTCGTTCAGCTTGAAGATCCAGGTCTGGCCGCCGTCGGGGGAAGACCACTCCTTGGCAGCAGCGGGGATCAGAGCGCCGGTGTTGTCGTTGGTGAGCAGGTGCTCGTAGCAGTTGCTCAGCACGTTCAGGTCAACGGCGGCCTGAGAGTAATGGTAGCAGAACGTTTCCATTTCGTTCGCCTGGGTCTGGTAGTCACGGAAGTTCTTGATCTCGTCAGCAGCCGCGAAAGAAACGGAGCCGAGCACCAGCATCAGAGCCAGCACGAGAGCCATGATCTTCTTCATAAGAGGATTCCTCCTTAACAATTTTTGCCGACTTCGGAGCTTTCGTTCCGAACGTTCCTCAGTCCGGCTGTTGTGTTTCATTATACCCATCGGGCATTCCCTTGTCAACGGGCAGAATGACGCTTTTGCCCCCGAAAGATGCACTTTCCCTGTACTTCCATTGTTTTTTGGGGCCATTTTTGCAATTTTGCCCAGTTATGATGCTATAGATTTCTCATTCCGTTCCATTTCCTGCATTTTCGCTTGATTTCCCTGCAATTTGGCGTTACAATGAAAGCCGAACGAAAGGAGTCCGCCCATGAAAATCAAAGGTGTTTATCAGAAATACATGCTTCGTCCCCTCATCTACATGACAGCCTACCGGCTGATGCTGGCGCTGATCTTCCTGCTCATCATCGTCCGTTTTGTGAAGGGCGGCCCGGCCCCCAATATGGTAGCGACCTTCCTGACGGTGCTGTTTGCCCTCCTGGGATATCTGGTGTATCTGCGCATGGACGGACTGGGCATCCCCCGGATGAAGTTCATCCGTCCCAAGAAGAAGGCCGATCCCCTGCGCCACGCCGCTTCCATGACCGATTACACCGACGATGAGCCCGTCACCTTCGACGAGCTGGAGGACGATGAGAAGAATCTCTGCTCCCTGCTGGCGAACGTGATCAACTTTGTCATCTTCCTTGCCGCGTCCTTTCTGCTGTAATGATTGACACAATCGTCCTGATCTGCTATGATACTTCCGATATGATTTTGAAGGAGGGCTGATCCGGATATGCGCAACTGATTCCGCTGCAACCCGAACTGGGAGGTAAACACCGTCTGTAACGGCGGTTTGTTTGCTGTGGCGGGATCCGGCTCATCGGCCGAAGCATGCGCGTATCCGGACGGATACCCTCCTTTTTGCGTGCAATCACCCTTCACCGACCTCCCCGACCTACAAGGAGGCAATGAATAACTTTATGCAAGTTTCCATCCGTAATCTTTCCTTTACATATGACGGCTCCTATACCCCCGTCTTCGAGAACGTTTCCTTCAGCTTTGATACCTCCTGGCGTTTGGGCCTGATTGGCCGCAACGGCAAGGGCAAAACCACCCTGCTGCGGCTGCTGCAGAAGCAGTTTCCCTATCAGGGGCATATCGATATGCCTCTGTCGCCGGTGTATTTCCCCTACCCCATCGATGACATGTCGGCCAGCACGCGGGACGTGATGCTGCAGGCGGCTCCTGAAGCCGAGGAGTGGCAGCTGATCTGCGAGCTGAATCAGCTTGATGTGGATGATTCCGTCCTGGATCGGCCCTTCTCCACCCTGTCCAAGGGTGAGCAGACCAAGGTACTGCTGGCGGCGCTCTTCACCCGCGAAGACGCCTATCCTCTGATTGACGAGCCCACCAACCATCTGGACGCCCACGGACGCGAGCTGGTGGCGGATTACCTCCGCCGCAAGGACGGCTTCCTCCTCGTCAGCCATGACCGCGCCTTCCTCAACCGGTGCATCGACCATGTGCTGAGCCTCAACCGCAGCGACGTGTGGGTGATGCAGGGCAATTACGACACCTGGGAGGCCCGGCTCAACCAGCAGAACGAGTACGAGCAGGGCCGCAACGAAGTCCTCCGCCGGGACATCCGGCACCTGGAGGAATCCGCCCGCCGCACGGCGGAGTGGTCTGCCAAGGCCGAAAAGGGCAAGTTCCACGTAGCGCCCAGCGTCTCCGCCGTGGTGGATCGCGGCTATGTCGGCGCAAAGGCAGCCTCCATGATGAAGAAATCCATGAACGCAGTCCGCCGGAAGGAGCGCGCCATCGAGGAAAAGCGCAGCCTTCTGCACAATGTGGAGAAGGTCGGCGAATTGAAGCTAACCGTGCTTCAGCACCCCAAGGACGTGCTCATCAGCGTGGTCAACGGCCGGGTGGAATACGATGCCGGGAGCCCCGGTGGCAGCCGAGTGGCCTGCGAGAACGTGAATTTCTCCCTGCGCCGCGGCGAAAGAGTGGCCCTCACCGGGCCCAACGGCTGCGGAAAATCCTCCATATTAAAGGCACTTGTTGGCGCAGGCGGCAGTCTAACCGGCGACATCAGCATCGCGCCGAACCTCATCGTTTCCTACGTTCCTCAGCAGACGGATGACCTGTCTGGTACAATGGAGAATTTCATCCGCCAATCCGGTGTGGACGAAACCCTGTTCAAGGCCATCCTGCGCAACATGGACTTCACCCGTGACCTCTTCGATCGTCCGCTGGAACGCATGTCCCAGGGGCAGAAGAAGAAGCTGCTGCTGGCCCGGAGCCTGTGCATCCCGGCCCATGTGTACATCTGGGATGAGCCGCTGAATTACATCGACGTGCTGTCCCGCGTGCAGCTGGAAGGGCTGCTGCTCGAATATGCGCCCGCCATGCTGCTGGTCGAGCATGATGCGGTGTTCCTGGAGCGGGTATGCACAGGCAGCGTCAGATTGGGAGGTGCGCCATGACCCGACTGTACATCATTGAAGGCCTCCCCTGTTCCGGGAAAAGCAGCACGGCGCGGTTCGTCGCAGATACGCTGACCGCACAAGGCAAGACCGTGCGCTATATTGATGAAGGCACCGGCGATCATCCCGCTGACTACGAGTTCCACGCTTATGTGGACGGCAAGGTGATTCCCCTGAATACCGTTCCGCCGGAAGAGCTGAACGCCTGCCTTCCCTGCAAAATCTACGACGGCCTCCCCTGGGAAACCGAAGCCCCCCTGATGCTGGACAAGTGGCAGCAGTTCGTGTTTGAGGCAAATGCAGACACGGTGTACGTGTTCAACTGCGTGCTGCTGCAGAATCCCATGTGCGAAACCATGATGCGCTTCAACATGACCGAAGCGGAATCCGCTGCACACATTCGTCAAATTGCGGAAATCATCGCTCCCCTGGAGCCCACGGTCATCTACCTGCATAACGACGATATCGAGGAAAGCGTCTGCCGCGCCTCTGCCGAGCGTCCCGGCTGGCTGGACGCGGTCATCTCCTACCACACAGACGGCGGATATGGCAAGTCCGTCGGTGCGTCCGGCTTTGACGGCTACATCTCCTGTCTGCGCGAAAGGCAAGCCAGGGAGGAGCGCATCCTTTCCGCGCTGCCCGTGCGGGCTGTCACCCTGGCCAATCCCCAGCAGGACTGGCCTGCCGCCCGGAACCGGCTGCTTCAGCTCCTGTAAAATATGTCAAGAATGCACATAGCCGTTTACAAGCTATCCATGCGACCGAAAACATGATATATTCTTTCCGAAAGGAGGAGGGGGCCTCGTCCCGTTTGCATCATGAAGTACGAAAACGCAAAGGACATCTTCCCGCCGGAGCTGCTGCGGCAGATCCAGCGTTATGTGTCCGGCAAAGCCATCTACATCCCCTCTCCGGGCGGCAGCGCCGCCGGCAAAAAGAAGCGATGGGGCGAGACCAGCGGATACCGCCGCTATCTGCGTGACCGCAACCGGGACATCCGCCGCGCCTTCGCAGGGGGAACGTCCATCGGCGCGCTGGCAGACGAATTCTGCCTGTCGGTGGAGTCCATCCGCCGCATCGTCTACTCAAAGAAGGAGGCTTTCATCATGGATTACGCCTGCACGCTGACCAATGCCATCGAGTGCGGCGAACACGGCATGATCGAGGACTGGATCCATGCCTATCTGCTCTCCGACGGGCACAACAAGCCCTTTTCCGACGGGCTGCGGGAGCTTGACCGCATCTATCATGCCCCGGTGAGCTTCCCGCTCAGCCTGCTGAAGCGCAACACCGGCCCGGAGCCCGAAATGCGCTGGAAGATCCCCCTGGAATGGTTTGAGATTCATGTCAATCGGCTCATCGAGTCCATCAAAGCCGGCGCCGACCTGCCGCCGCTGATCGTGCACTACTGGATCCCCGAAGGCAAAACTGACGGCGCCACCGAGGCTCTCGGGGAATTCGAGATGAACGACGGCAACCACCGCCTGGAGGCCTTCAAGCGGCTGGGCGTGGAGCGGTACCACGTCATCTTCTGGTGCACGGAGCAGCATGAGTACGACCAGCTCATGGAGCGCTACGGTCACCTGATGGCATAATACAGGCACAGCAAAGCGCCTCCCCAAGATGGGGAGGCGCTCTTCGTTTTACATCACCGTTTCCAGGAATCGAGCCACCATCTGCGTCCACTGGGCACATTCGGGCAGATTCTGCCCCGGGTCGGTGCTGGTCAGCGGATTGCACAGCGCCAGGCCGTGTCCGCCCTTGGGGAAGATATGGACTTCCGTCACCACGTCCGCGCGGCGCAGGGCAGAGGCCATCATCAGCGTGTTTTCCACCGGAACCGCGCCGTCCTCAAAGGTATGCCAGAGGAAGGTCGGCGGGGTCTGGGCGGTCACCTTCGTCTCCAGGGAGTATTCCGCATGGAGCGCAAGTTCCTCGCTGCCGGTCAGGTTGACGAAGCTGCCCCGGTGGGCAAACTCGCCGCCGGTAATAACCGGGTAGCACAGCACCATCGCGTTGGGCCGGGCCTGCCCGGTGGTGAGGCCGGCTTCCGCCATGAGAGCCTCATCGTGCCAGTACACGCCCAGGCTGCCCGCAGCATGTCCGCCGGCAGAAAAGCCCATCACGGCGATCTTGTCCGGATGGATGTGGTATTCCTCCGCGTGGGCGCGCACCCAGGCAACAGCCTGCGCCACATCCTGCACAGGGGCCGGATGAACAGCAGGGGCCACCCGGTAATCCACCACAAAGCAGCAATAGCCCATGCCGGCAAACACCAGCGCAATGGGCTCCGCCTCCCGGGCGGAACGGTAGGCATAGCCGCCGCCGGGACAGATGACGATGGCGCATCGCGGGGGGATGAAATCCAGCGCGCGGTCAGGAATGTAGGCCGTCATGGGGCAGTTGGGAAGCTCAATGCGGGTGTACTGCATGGTATTTCCTCCTGTACAGGGTGTTGATTATTCCACGCGGAAGGGTGCCTCCGCGCTGCCGTCGCCCTGAGTGAAGTTGATCTTTTCCAGGTCGATGACGACCATCGGGCGCACGCCGATGACTTCGTCCTCCTGGGGCAGCGCCATCGTACCGGCTGCGCCGATGATGGGATGCACGCCATTTTCCAGGCTGTCGCGCAGCCAGTAGGCCGCAGGATTCTGTGCGCCCTGCGCCATGGCATAGGGAGTGGCCTCGCAGATCAGGTCGGGCACCGCCGCCAGTTCCGTCATGGAAGGCAGCATCACCTCGCCTGCAGCAGGCTTTTCCTTTTCATCAAAGTCCACCGGCACAGCAGACGCTTCCGCAGAGGCGTCCAGCACCTGCTCGCTCAGAAGCGTCAGCAGACTCCCCTCCACCTTGATCACCAGCCACCGGACGGGATGCTCTTCTCCGCTCTCGGCGTAGGGGTAGACGCCCAGCTGCACCAGCGGCGCCTTCATGGTGAGAAGCCGCAGATTCCTGCCGAAGCGTTCGTTCAGCGCCGCAATACGGGACAGGGCAGCCTCGTCTTCACCCAGGGCGGCGTATGCATCGATCAGCGCCGGAGCCGTGGCCAAAGTGACGGCCGCGTACTGCTTTTCCAGTTCCGCCAGGATGTCCCCGCGGATCTCCTCTGCCCGTTTCAGCGCATCCAGGGTATCACCCATAGCGCGGTAGGCAGCAAGCGCGCCCAGCTTGTCGCCGGCCTCCGCCAGCGATTCAGCAGCGTCGCGGGCCGCTCGGTTCAAAGCAGCCGTGCAGTTATCGGCAAGGGACTGGCTGTTCCCATAATCCTGCAGAGAACGGAAGAGTTCCCGGGCGGCCTCATAATCCCCGCGGGCCATGAGGGCACGGCCTTCCTTCATCGCAGCCTCCGGGATGTCCTTGCGCAGACGTTCTGCCTCCAGGTGGCTGTTGGCAAAGGTGCCCAGCTTCTCATACAGGGCAAGTGCCGCTTCCAGATCGCCGGCCTTTTCAGCCTCCAGCGCATCCAGATATTCCAGGTACCGGGCACTGGACTTGAAAGGCTCCACCGCCGCCAGATTGGCACGGGCTACAGCGTATTCCTCCGCCTGCATGGCCGCAAGGGCGCGGCAATACAGGGCATACTCCGCGGAATCACGGTACTCGCCCAGCTGAGCGAACAGATCCGCAGCGGCGGCATATTCGCCGCGGCCAAGGTAAAGCTGCGCACTCTGGTAGAAATCGCCGATGTCCGAGGCGAAGCAGCCGCTTAGGGCCAGCGCCACGCACATCGTCATCGCGACAAGGGACAGTTTCTTCATATCGACACCTCCAGCATTTGATGCTGAGGGTATCATGCACATTTTTCCGGCGGATTATTTGCCGGACTTTGCCGACTTTTTGATCACGCCAAGGATATGGCGATTGCCGGTGATCTTCCACCACACAAGGCACAGCGCCACATACACTACGCCGCCCACAGCCACCTGCACGCCAAGTCCCAGCCAGCCGCCGATGGGCAGCATCGCCGCCAGCCGCACAGCGCCGACCATCACCAGGCCGATCACCGCGTAGGTCAAGCTGTACTTCAGGTATGTCAGGTAGGGCAATTCCTTGCGCAGGATGATGAACTGCACCACCGGCACAGAGAGCTCCGCCGCAACCGTCGCACCTACCGCGCCCATCGCGCCGAAGTGAGGAATCAGCAGCGCGTTGAGCGCCACATTCACCGCCGCGCCCGTCAGCACCGACTTGACGAAGATGCTGTCCCGCTTCTGGGGCAGCACCCACTGGGTGCGGACGACATTGGCAAAGCCGATGGTCAGCAGCGTCATGGACAGCGGGATCATCAGCGTACCGGATTCGGCAAAGTCCGCGCCGAAGAACAGGGGCGCGAACTCCTTCGCCACGCTCGCCAGGCCAAAGCCCAGCGCACAGACCATGCACATCACCAGATCCATGGAGGCGTCGATGTGCTTCTTCACGTCCTCCATGCGTCCCTGGGAAGTCATGTGGCTGACCTTGGGCAGCATCACTGTGCCGATGGCGGAAATGAAGCCAGCCAGGCACAGGATGATCTTGTCCGCGTTCTCGTACAGACCCGTTTGATGCATGTCGCTCAGCGCGCCGATCATCACCTTGGACATCTGCCGGTACACGCTGACGGCAATGACCGAGATGGACAGCACCGCACAGGGCTTGAGGTGGGTCAGGGCTTCCTTCCAGGGTACGGGGACGTATTTCACCTTCCCGCGCAGGGACATAAAGCAGCTCGCGCAGCCGATGAAGGTCGACAGCGACCACACGAAGGCGTAGATCCACAGATCCTCCGGCTTGCGGACGAAGATGAACACCGCCGCTGCCGCCAGGAGCTTCACTGCCGTGTTGCGCAGGGCGATGGGCTTGAACTGGTCCAGGCCCATCAGGCACCAGTCGACGTTCACCAGGCAGGAGACGCTCATCAGCGTCAGGTGGAAGGCGATCTGCTTCTCCTCGCCCGCGACAAAGCCAACGTAACCGCACCAGACCAGCAGGGTCAGCCCGGCGACGAGCAGCTGCATCTTCCAGATGGCAGAGAAGGTACGGTTGAGCTGGGCAGTGTCATCCTTGGCCTGGGCGATGGCGCGGGGGCCGTAGTTTTCCAGGCCCAGCAAGCCCACCAGACAGAAGGTGTAGCTGATGGCCCAGGCATAGCCGTAGAGACCCACGCCTTCGGTGCCCACCGCGCGAGACAGCCAGGGGGCCGTCACCAGCGGGAGGAGCATCGAAAACAGGCGGTAGGCCATGTTGTACAGGGTGTTTTTGCGGGTACTCATGGATTCATTTCCCCAATATTGCGTATTTGTTCAGCAGTTTCGGCAGCGGACAAGACTGATGTGTCCACTTTTACGGATTTCACCTCGTCGTACAGCGGCAAGTATGACAGTGCACGGGCAATGTTGCTTTCATCGCGCAAGCCAGCGTCGATATCGCGGCGTATACGCCCCGACAAGACTTCGGGTGCGCAGACCAGCGAAACACTGACTGCACGCACGCCATCCATCGGCAGTCTTGAGAGGATGTCCTCAATAATCTGCTGCTGATGCATCACCCAGCAGAACACGATATTTTCAAATTCTCTACACCGCAGGTAATTTACCAGCGTGTGGGTGATGTTGTCCATCACCATAGCTTTCGTTTCATCCGTAACGGTGAAGGGCTGCATCGTCCAGCACCAGTCGCCGTCCAGAAAGGCACAGCGGGGCAGACTTTTCAGCAGTTCCCGGCTGACGGCGGTTTTCCCCACACCCATGGGGCCGCCGATGAAATAGAGGGTTTTCATCACTGTTCTCCATAGGGAAAAGGGCCGGAGGAACCGCAAGGCACACTCCGACCCTTATTGATTTACTTCTTCAGCATGGACTCTTCCCAGCTGGCAAAGGGCTCGATGCCCATCAGGTCAACAATGGTGGGAGCGACGTTCGCCAGACCGAAGTTATTGCCCTCCTTCAGCTCGTGACGGCCGTTGGGATCGTACACGATGAAGGGAACGGGATTCAGGCTGTGGGCGGTACGGGGAGCCACGCCGCCCTTCTTGTTCTTCTCCAGCATCTGGTCGGCATTGCCGTGGTCGGCGGTCACGCACAGGATCGCGCCCACTTCGTCCACAACCTTCTTGATACGGGCCAGGCACAGGTCAACAGTCTCCACAGCGATCTCGGTGGCCAGGCAGTTGCCGGTGTGGCCGACCATGTCGCCGTTGGGGAAGTTGCAGCGGATGAAGCCGTACTTGCCGCTCTGCAGGGCAGCAATGACCAGGTCGGTGACCTCGGTGGCCTTCATCCAGGGGCACTCGTCGAAGGAGCGCACATCGGAGGGCACTTCCTCCCAGGTCTCCAGCTCCTCGGAGAACTTTTCGCTGCGGTTGCCGTTCCAGAAATAGGTCACATGGCCGTACTTCTGGGTTTCGCTGCAGGCGTACTCGTTCACGCCGGCCTTGACCAGCAGCTCAGTCAGGGTGTCCTTGATCTCCGGAGGATTGACCAGAAACTTGTTGGGAATGTTCAGGTCGCCGTCGTACTGCAGCATGCCGGCGTACTTGACGGAGGGCACCACGCCGCGGTCGAACTTGTCGAAGGACGCGTCGCCGTCGAAGGCCATGGAAATTTCCTGGGCGCGGTCACCGCGGAAATTGTACAGGATGACGCTGTCGCCGTCGGCCATCTTGCCCACAGGCTGACCATCCTTGGCGATGACGAAGGCGGGCAGATCCTGGTCGATCACGCCGGTCTCAGCGCGGTAGGTCTCGATGGCCTCAGTAGCGGAGGCAAACTGACGGCCCTCGCCGTGAACATGGACGTTCCAGCCAGCCTCGACCATCGCCCAGTTGGCCTGGTAACGGTCCATGGTGATCTTCATGCGGCCGCCGCCGGAAGCGATGCAGCCGTCGAAATCAGCGTCGTTCAGTTCAGCCAGCACATCCTCCAGCTGCTGGACGTACTCGGGGGAAGAAGTAGCGGGCACATCGCGGCCATCCAGCAGGATGTGGCAGCGGACATGCTTCACGCCCTCCGCCTTGGCCTGCTTCAGCATGGCGATCAGGTGGGAAATATTGGAGTGCACATTGCCGTCGGACAGCAGGCCGATGAAGTGCAGCGTGGAGGCATTCGCCTTCACCTGACCGACCAGCTCCTGCCAGGTTTCGCTGGCATAGATCTTGCCGGACTCGATGGACTCATTGACCAGCTTCGCGCCCTGGGAATACACCTGGCCGCAGCCCAGCGCATTGTGGCCGACCTCGGAGTTGCCCATGTCGTCATCAGAGGGCAGACCAACGGCGCCGCCGTGGGCCTTGATGACCTGCCAGGGGTGATTGGCCTTCAGCTCGTCCAGGGTGGGGGTGGTGGCGGACATGACCATATTGCCGAGGGTTTCGGGGGTCTCGCCCACGCCGTCCATGACGACGAGGACAACAGGCTTCTTGTTCATGGGGGATGCCTCCTATTTATGCGTATGTTGATGGGTTATCATGTGTCATTAGCCCATATCAGGCCACTTTATAGAATATCCCATTTCCCCCGGAATGTCAAGGAATTGACGATGTGTCACAGGAATTTTCCTGTACCTTACCAGTCGAAGCCGGATTCTATGATAGTCACATTCAAATCTTTATCTATATCGACAACATAATAAAGACTGTACAGGCTTTCCTCTTCCCAACGACGCTTATAATCGAGGGTGAGCAGGGTCAACCCTGGTTGACGTCCCATCAGGGTTATGCGGGTTCGTCCGCCTGTACCGGGCGGCATGACGTCATCCTCATTTTCCGGCTGCCAGTCGGATACATACTCCTCTCGAACAAACACCTTCCCCGACGGATCCGCCTCCCAGCTCCAGACATAGCCGGTGGAGGGGTTGCTCTCCAGCCACAGGATCACATTATACGGCGCAGTTTCCGGCAAATGAATCGGCACATAGTAGGACTGTGTATTCGTTCCAATACTGCCATCCTCCTGCCGCACAGTGTAACGAATTGCAAAAATGACCTTCTCTGCGTCCAGCTGCTCCTCCGTAACATTCCACGTTCCACGCCACGTCAGACTTTCGCCTGCCTTGAGCGTCGGCATACCAAATTCCTCGATGATCTTTCCGTTGGGCCAGTACAGCGCCAGCGGGCCGGGCATGTCCTGTTTGGAGGGGTTAGTTACCTCAATGGTCACTGTCACATCCATTGGGCCGGTGACCACCTCTTGAGAAAGCCACATTGAAAATTCTGGTTCAACAGTTTCCGCCGCTGCACAACGCACCAGACCAATCAGGATCGCCAACAAAAACAGGATTCGCTTCACAAATCACACCTCCTTTTCCCCAATTATAGGCCGCCCCAACCTCCCCCGTCAATAAACCCCGGAAGAATTTACAACTTCCGCCGCGCACCGCCATTTTCATTTGCACACATTCCTGTTATATGATATACTATAAGATACCTTTGAGGTCGGGCAACGCCCGACTAGCGATAGCCAATGCTTGCATTGGCAGAGCGTAGCCAGCACGCGGCTTTAGCCGTGGGATGGCCGGTAATGAGGAGGCCCCACCATGTCCTTCACCCACCTTCACCTCCACACGGAGTACTCCCTGCTCGACGGCGCGTGCCGGATCCCGAAGCTTGTCCAGCGCATCAAAGCGTTGGGCATGGATTCGTGTGCCATCACCGACCATGGCGTGATGTATGGGTGCATCGACTTCTATCAGGCGATGAAGGCCGAGGGGCTCAAGCCCATCATCGGCTGCGAGGCCTATGTCTGCCGCGACCGCAAGGACAAATCCACCGTCAGCCGCGAATACAGCCACCTCATCCTCCTGTGCGAGAACAACAAGGGCTATGAAAACCTGATGCACCTGATCAGCGAGGGCTTCCTGACCGGCTATTACTATAAGCCCCGCATTGACTATAACCTCCTGCGCGAGCACCACGAGGGTCTCATCTGCCTGAGCGCCTGCCTCTCCGGCGATCTGCCCAAGCTGCTGCTGGATGACCGCCACGATGACGCGGTGGCCTACATCCGCGAAATGCAGGACATCTTCGGCAAGGACAATTTCTTCGTGGAGATCATGGATCACGGCATCCGCGAGGAAAAGCTGGTGCTGCCGCGATTGATCGCTATCGCCCGGGAGACGGACGTGCCGCTGGTCGCCACCAACGACTGCCACTACCTGGAGGAAAAGGACGCCGACGCTCAGGAAGTCCTCATGTGCATCCAGACCGGCAAGACGCTGGATGACGAAAACCGCATGAAGATGGACACGCGCCAGCTCTATGTGAAGAGCGAGGAGGAGATGCGGGCGCTGTTCCGCATGTGCCCGGAGGCCATCGACAACACTGCGCTGATCGCCGAGCGCTGCAACGTGGCCTTTGAGTTCGGCGTGACCCGCCTGCCCGCTTATCCCGTGGAGACCGGCGAAACGCCCTATGAAATGCTGAACCGCCTGTGCCTGGAGGGCATCAAGCGGCTTTACCCCGACGCAAAGCCCGGCGACGAGCCCTATACCCGCCTGGAATACGAGCTGGGCGTGATCTCCGGCATGGGGTATGTGGATTACTTCCTCATCGTGTGGGATTTCATCAACTATGCCAAGCAGAACGGCATCATGGTCGGCCCGGGCCGCGGCTCCGGCGCAGGCTCCATCGTGGCGTACAGCCTTGGCATCACCATGCTGGATCCGCTGAAGTACCAGCTGCTGTTCGAGCGTTTCCTGAACCCCGAACGCGTATCCATGCCTGATATCGACGTGGACTTCTGCTACGAACGCCGTCAGGAGGTCATCGACTACGTCGCCCGCAAGTACGGCGCGGATCACGTCAGTCAGATCATCACCTTCGGCACCATGGCCGCCAAAGGCGTGGTGCGCGACGTGGGCCGCGTGCTGGGCATGAGCTACGCCGACACCGACGCAGTCGCGAAGGCCATCCCCTTCGACCTGGGCATGACGCTGGAGAAGGCGCTGAAGCTCTCCCCCATGCTCAAATCCATGTACGAGGACGACGAAAAGGTCAAAGAGCTCATCGACACCGCCATGACGCTGGAGGGCATGCCCCGTCACGCCTCCACCCACGCGGCGGGCGTGCTGATTACCGGCAAGCCCGTGGTGGAGTTCGTCCCCCTGCAGCGCAACGACGAGGTCATCACGACCCAGTATCCCATGGGCACCATCGAGCAGCTGGGCCTACTGAAGATGGACTTCCTGGGTCTGCGCACGCTGACGGTCATCCGCGATGCGCTGGACATGATGCGCGACCTGGGCATCGACATGAAGCCCGAGGACATCCCCATGGATGACGACGCGGTGTACGAGATGATCTCCGCCGGTGATACGGACGGCGTGTTCCAGCTGGAAGGCGGCGGCATGCGCACCTTCCTGACCAACATGAAGCCCGGCAATTTCGAGGACATCATCGCTGCGATTTCCCTGTATCGTCCCGGCCCCATGGAGTCCATCCCCCGCTACATCGAGGGCAAGCACAACCCCGCCTCCGTGCATTATGAAACGGAGAAATTGAAGCCCATCCTGGACGTCACCTACGGCTGCATGGTGTATCAGGAGCAGGTCATGCAGATCGTGCGCGACCTGGCCGGCTATTCCTACGGCCGAAGCGATCTGGTTCGCCGTGCCATGGCCAAGAAAAAGCACAAGATCATGGCCCAGGAGCGGGAGTACTTCATCCACGGCAAGCTCAACGAGGACGGCTCCATCGACGTGCCCGGCTGCGTGCGCAACGGCGTGCCGGAAGCCGTCGCCAACAAGATTTACGACGATATGACCGCCTTCGCGTCCTATGCGTTCAACAAGTCCCACGCGGCGGCCTACGCCGTGGTCGCTGTGCAGACCGGCTGGCTGAAAAAGCACCATCCCGTGCCCTTCATGGCCGCCATCCTCAACAGCGTATACGGCAACTCCGGCAAGATCGCCGGGTACATCCAGTACTGCCGCAGTCAGGGCATCAAGGTGCTGCCCCCGGACGTCAACCGTTCCGGCTGGAAATTTACCGTCCAGAAGGATGAAAACGGCGACCTGTGCATCCTCTTCGGCCTGGGCGCGGTGAAAACCGTCGGTCAGGGCGCGGTGAACGCCATCATCCGCGAGCGGCAAAACGGCCCCTACAAGGACATCTTCGACTTCTGTTCCCGCATCGATACCACCGAGTGCAACAAGCGCGTGGTGGAGAGCCTTATCAAAGCAGGCGCCTTCGACCATACCGGCGCCAACCGCGCCCAGCTGCTGGCGGTATTCGAATCTGCCATGGACGCCACCATTTCCCGCCGCAAGGCCAACGTGGACGGCCAGCTCTCCCTGTTCGACATGGCCTTCGGCGATGCGCCTGTCATCGAGGAGACCCGTACCCTGCCCATTCTCGCCGACTTCCCCTCCCGCCAGAAGCTGGCAATGGAAAAGGAGATCTCCGGCGTGTACATCACCGGTCACCCCCTGGACGACTATCGCGAGACCCTGCAAAAGCTCCCCTTCTCCACCGCCCAGCTGGACGGCATCGAGGAGCGGGAGGATCACGGCATGGAAATGGACGGCATGTTCGTCGAAATGGGCGGCATCCTCACCGAAGTCAAGGGCAAGGCCACCAAGAAGGGCGCCTACATGGGCTTCATCACCATTGAAGACCTGACCGGCCAGATCGAGTGCCTCGTCTTCCCCAAGGTATACGAGAAGTACCAGGCCATGATGGCCGTGGACGACCTGGTGGTGCTTTCCGGCAAGCTGTCCATCCGCGAGGACGAAGCGCCCAAGCTCCTGGTGGACACCCTGACGCCCCTGGACATGTGGGAGGAAAAGCCCAAGGTCACCGTCCCGGACGAGCCTGGCAACCGCCGTCCCCGCGTGTCCACGGTGGATCGCGTGCCTACCCCCGTTCCGGCGGAGGCTCCCCGGCCCCACCGCACGCCCATCCAGCCCCGCATGACCGATTCCCAGCGGGCCGCCAATGCAAGCCGCAAGCTTTTCATCCAGCTGGACCGCGCCCGCATGGACGAGGCTGCCCACATGCTCAGCCTGCACCCCGGCAGCATCCCCGTTTATCTGCATGTCCCTGCGGAGAAAATGACCTTCCTGCTGCCGTCCCTGCAGTGGTGCGACGGGAGCGAGGGCTGTCTCACGCGTCTCACCGCCGCCTTTGGCGAAAGCAACGTCAAAATCGTGGAAAAGAAGTAAGCTATGAACAATCGACTGAAAGAGATCGTCAAATTTGTTTTCACCGGCGGCGTATGCTTCCTGATTGAATACGCCGCGCTCATCGCCCTGAAGGAGTGGCTGCACCTGCCTGTCGTGGCTGCGACCCCCATCGCCTTTCTCATCAGCGTGGTGTTCAATTACCTGCTGTGCGTGAAGTGGGTCTTTGACGGCGCGGCAGAGGGCAACCGCAAAGCGCAAATCGGCTTCATCATCACCAGCCTGATGGGCCTTGCTCTCAACTGGCTGATCATGTGGGCGCTCACCGCCCTCTTCGGCGAGGATGCCGTGCTGCTGACCCTCTTCGGCGTGGAGCTGAAAGTATACATGCTCAATAAGGTCGTCGCGACCGGCCTGGTGATGGTGTGGAATTACTTCACCAAGCGCTGGCTGCTGAAGGGAAACGAGCAATGAAAAAGCCTGTCATTTTCTTCGACTGGGACGGCACCCTCTGCGACAGCATGCAGCTGTGCATCGAGGAGAACCGCAATACCCTGCGTCTCCTTGGCCTGCCGGATCAGCCCGACGACGTCCTGCGCCGCTGTAACGGCCCTACCTTCGAGGAGGCCGCGCCCATCATCGGCATCCCGGCGGATCGCATGGACGAATACTGCCGCGTGCGCCTGTCCTGCGCCCTCGACCTGGTAGAAAAGGTCAACCGGCTCTTCCCCGGCGCAAGGGAGCTGCTCACGGCCCTCAAGCCCCATGCAGATCTGTGCATCGTATCCAACGGCACCGAAGCATACCTCAAGAAATGCCTGAAGCACTTCCAGCTGGAGGACGTCTTCCGCCTGGTGGTCTGGAGCCACCCGGAGCGCACCAAGACGCAGAATCTGGCCCTGGCCATCGCGGAATTGCAGCCCGAACGCGCCGTCATGGTCGGCGACCGCAGCGGCGATATCCGCGCAGGCAAGGCCAACGGACTGCCCGCCATCGCCGCGGCCTTTGGCTACGGCAATGCAGAGGAATGGGCCAAAGCCGACCTTTGCGCCCACACCATGGCAGAACTGCAGTCCATCCTGCTCAAATTTGCAAAGGAGTGATCTCCCATGTCCATTGAAAAGGTGCGAGCATATTTCGCCGGCGTTGGTCTGGAAGACCGCATCCAGGAGTTTGACGTATCCTCCGCCACGGTCGCGCTGGCTGCCGAAGCCCTGGGCGTAGAACCCGCCCGCATCGCAAAAACCCTGTCCTTTGTGGATGGCGAGGGCGCGCTGCTCATCGTAGCCGCCGGCGACGCCAAGGTTGACAATCCCCGCTTCAAGGCCCGCTTCGCCCTGAAGGCCCGGATGCTCACCCATGAGGATGCGGTCCGGCTGGTTGGGCACGCAGTGGGCGGCGTATGCCCCTTCGTTGTCAACGAGGGCGTAAAGGTCTACCTGGACGAATCCCTGCGCAGGTTTGACTATGTATATCCTGCCGCCGGCTCCAGCAGCAGCGGCATCCGCCTGACCATTCCCGAGCTGGAGGAGCACTCCCGCTGTGACGGCTGGGTGGACGTATGCAAAGGCTGGCAGGCTGAATAACCCCATTAGGAGGTATCCTTTATGAAGAAGCTGACATGCTGTATCCTTGTCCTGCTGCTCTGCCTGAGCAGCCTGTTCGCTGCCGCTGAAGCCCCCCTGGTGGATGAGTTCTTCCGCTGCCAGGTCGGGCGCATCTCCTTTGTGCTGCCGGGTTTTCCAAACGTCTTCCATGAGCCGGACCTGCCCGCCCGGGCGCTGGAGGATACCTACTGTGCCTGGCAGAACAAGCTCCAACTCAACGGCTTCGGCCCCATGGGCGGCGAATTCCAGGTGCATATTGCCGATCTGTCGCCCTCCCTGGATTGGATGCGCGAAGATCGTCCCGGTGAGGAGGACGCTCAGTATCGGTACAACGCCCTGATGAACATGGTTTCCTTTTACCTGGCCATCCACAAAGGCAATGTAACCGATGATGTCAGCGTCCGCATGGTGCCAACTGAGGACGATTTCATCGCGGAAATCACCTTTGGCTACACCTACCCGGATACGCCCGGCGTGGAATACCGCGGCCGAGCCTTCCTGGACGGCACCGTAGGCATCGTGATGATGGTGCAGGCAGACGCCGCCAACCTGGCCGCCCTGGAAGACATGCACATCGTCACTGCTGAAGAAGCCGCTGCTTTTGGGCAGGCCGATCCGCACACCGTGACTGCCGGCCGGATGCAGGTCACTTTCCCTCGGAAGCCCCAGGCCACACTGGATACGGGCTACTGGTTCTATGAAAGCTTCACCCCGGATTTCGGCTACATCGCTCTGGAGCACATGCAGTCCGACCTGCGGTACATGCTGACCGATGATATGGATGAGGATACCTTGCTGGCTACGCTGGCAGAAAGCACCGGAGAATCCTATCAGCAGCAGGGCGTCATCGCCGAATATGAGGTGCGCAAGCTAGGCGATGGCATGTATGCCTTCGACGCCATCCAGACCGATACCCGCTATCCCGATGAATACGGCCCCGTCCATACCCGTTTCCTGGCAGTTTTCACCATGGACGGCGTATATACCATCGCCGCAGCCGACACGGAGATGGGCCGCGCGTTCTTCGACACCCTCGTCATTCTGGATGCCGCGCCCTGATCATCCCACCACACTTTCAGCCTACAGGAGAGACGTCACATGCGCAAACTGCTCGTTCTGCTTCTGGCGCTGCTGTTAACAGCGGCCCTGTGTACCGCCGAGGAATCCCAGCCGGTGGAAGCTGCCCGCTTCACCGTTGAACTGCCCGCAGGGATGACTCCCGACCTGGATGAGTACAGCCTGAAGGATTATCCCTTCCTCCACCACATCCTGCGGCCCGTTATCATCCAGGGCGAAAACAGCAACTGCATGCTGCTGATCTCCCTGTACGATTTTCCCTCCGACGCACGCCACCGCATTGACGCCCGGGTCAACCGCGATCACGGCCTGTTTGATCTGATGTGCGAGTACTACGGTCTTTCCTTCCCGGGACGGACAGTCCGTGCCGACGGCGACTACCGCGACTTTGTTCTCGGCGGCTCGCCGGAAGAAGGCCGCTATCTGCTAACCTTCTACAACGACGATCACGGCGACGGCTACATCTTCGAGCTGTGGGTGAAGGATGGTGCGCTCACCGCAGCGGAAGCGGAAGCAACGCTGCTGCAAACCGCCTCCTCCCTTCGGGAAGCAGGTGTGATCTACCCACGGTTCACCGGCAGCACACTGGTGATCATCCATGCCGGTGTGAACGTCCGTAGCGCCCCCGATCCGAAGAGCGCTGTCCTCTGCGTGGTTAAACAGGGCGATACCTTTCCCTTCCTGGGAGAAAGCGGCATCTGGTACATGATCGATGTGAACGGCAAGGTCGGTTATGTGTCCATGGCGCTGACAGAAATCCTGGAGTGAACACAAAACCGGCCCCTGTAGCGAGGGATGGGATGCTCTTTCCCAGCCCAATGTTATTGCGGTGCGATTTTCGGTGAAACACCTATTACCTACTGCAAAGTATGCAGGTTGCTGCTGAAGGGAATGATCACATGGTTGAAAGGATCAGGGATACAGCGCTGAAAAGAACCATCGCCAGAAGGATTCTCGAAGACCTTCACGCTTGGTTTGAGCTTGATGAGAGCAGAGAGCAATATATTCGCGAGTGTTCCGACTGGCTGTTCTTTGCAGCGAAGGAAAACGGCGATTACGCAGGATTCCTTTGCCTGAAGGAAACGGGGCGCCAGACTGTCGAACTTGCTGTTATGGGTGTTCTTAGAGAACTCCACAGGAACGGTTTGGGGAGAGCAATGTTTTCTGAAGCTCAAAAAGCAGCTGCAGCAGAAGGCTATTCTTTCATGCAGGTCAAAACTGTGAAGATGGGCGTCTACGAAGACTATGACATCACCAACCGTTTCTATCTGTCCCTGGGCTTTACGGAGTTTGAAGTCATTGAGGAACTCTGGGGCAAGGAAAATCCCTGCCAGATATATGTCATGTCGTTAAAGTAAAGCCGTGATTATTCCGGAGGAAATATGAAGAAGTGGTACGATGAGGAATATGAATTCACCGTTGAAGTGACCGGATTTCTTCATGGAGATCATACCGAGAGATATTGCCGCAATGGCGAAGAAATCGGCGATCGCTATACCTGCACTTATGGCTGCCCTGTCAATCAGGACGGATGCGGAATCTGCTCAAAAACAATGATGCTTTTGTTTCCCTTAATGGAGGCTGTCAGAAGCGGAGGCGATCTTGAAAACCTCGGCGGTAATGGCAAATACTCCAAGACGGTTGTATGCCCGGATGGATGCGTGATTTTCAGACTGACTGCAACGCCGCTGGGAAATGAAAACTTCCACAAGGGCGGGTTTTATGATTATCCGGACCAGACATAAGGCCCCTGCGAAAAGATACCAGACAAACACCAGTTTACCAGCACATAAACAGTTCGTTACTTGCCCCTTTATGGGCGCAAGTATCTGCACTGTACCAGTGCATTGTGCCACATAAGCAAACGAGCATCCGGTATGTTGCCGGATGCTCGTTCATTAGGCATTGGATAAACTGTTCCTTAACACCGCCCCTGCCGGGGGCAATTTTTTGATTGCGGAGTACTCAGTCGTCAAAACGGTAGCCGTTCTGCCTGAGGATGCGTTCCACATCATCCTCTGTGACGACGGCGTCATCGCCATAGCGGGCGCGCATATCGCTTTCGTCCACCCAGTCCGGGAAATCCCAGTCGCGGCGGCCTTCGCGCCAGTCGTCGCCATCGTCCCATTCGGACTCGTGCCATTCGTCATCCAGCAGCAGCCAGGCCAGAAAACCGGCAGGAAGTCCCGTTTCCTCGGCATACCCATTGATATCCTCCTGGGTCAGGGTCTTGCGGATGGCGCGGCGCTCTTCATTTGCCGCCTTGTCCTTGTCATTGTACCGCATCGCCAGGAACAGCGCCAGCCGTTCTCCCGTGGCTCCTTCCGGTAGTTCCGCCGCCAGCCGGTCTGCCATTGCTTGATAGTATGCATGGCGCGCCATGGAAATCGGCAGTTTGTTTGCCGCTGCGAAAGCCAGCAGCGCTTCCGGGGTGACCGCCCGGAGTTCCGCCAGGGTGACGGAAGTATAATCGCCGTTCATGGCACGGGTCAACGGATCTGTCCCGGTCCGGTCGCCCACCAGCACCCAGTAGGTCTGCATCTCCATGGCGTCTTCCAGTGCGTCCGCCCTGTCTGCCAGCGCAGCATGTCCGGGAAGCAGCAGGCAAAGCATCAGGAGCAGCGCCAGGTACGTCTTCAGTCGATTCGTCATCATGACCAATTTCCTCCTCCTTTTGTTATCTGCTACATACCTCCCTTCAACCCATCTGAAACCATTTTTGTAGGTTTTATCTGCAAAAAAACGCCGCCGCATTGCAGCGGCAGCGCAGTTTATTCCTTTACCGGGGCATAATCTTCAGGATTCTGCTGGGTGCGGGCCTCCAGAAGCTCGCCTCCATCGGTCACGATGACCACATGGCCATCCCGCTGGGACAGCACGTTTTCCCTCGCGATCGCCACCCCATTGTCATTGAAGTAGGTATACACCTGATAGTTGTTGAGGTTACTGGGCATCAGCACATAGGCCGGAGCCACAATCTTCACGGCGGCAGGCTTGATCTCGAAGGGTTTGCCGCCATGGTGGGGGAACTTGAGCACATCCACACCGCCGCAGATCTCCGCGTAATCCTTGATGTCCTGCGTGTGGGTGTAATCGCCGGTAAAAAGGAATCGGCGGTCGCCGTACTGCAGCACAAAATTCAGGGAGTCGCCGTTGATCCGGCCGTTCTGCTCTACCGTGCCCGGGCCCACACAGGTGATGGTCAGCGGGCCGACAGTGATCACATCGCCCTGCTTCATCTGCTTGTACACGCCCGTGACCAGCGGCGCAATGAACAGGTTGCGTTCCTTGTTCTTGCCGTCGTTGACCTTTTCCGGCACTTCCTCCGAGGGAGAATACACTACCGTCGACTCTGTACCGAATTCATCCAGCACCACATTGACATTCTCGCAGTGATCCAGATGCCAGTGGGTAACGATGTACGCATCCAGCTCCGTGGCGCCCAGGGCACGCAGGTTGTTCACCACATCATCGTTGCGGGCGAAGGGCACGGGCTTGCCGCCGTCGATCATGATCTCGATATCACCCACGCGGATGAAGTAACCATCCGCATAGCCCAGCACCATCTGGTGGACCTCAAGCAGCGGCGCACTCTCCTCCTCTGCGATCACCGCAGGGAACAACATCATCAGTACAAAAAGCAGGGAGAGGAGTTTTTTCATCTGCAACCTCACTTGATGGGACGGATGAGGATGATGGGGGTCATCTCATCGCCCTGGCCGCAGGGATTGTCCTTCAGGGCGTCCTGGATCTGGTCGTCGGTCAGCGGGAAGGAATCGCACTTGCCCAGCTGATTCTGGTCGATGTCGTTGGCGTCCATGATAACCACGGGGATGCCGGTGTTGGCGGTCATCTCATTGGAGAGCTCCACGGGGTTCTCCGGGTTGATGAGGGCCAGGGTCTTGTAGCGCTCGAAGGAGGAGCGGAAGTAGAAGCCGTCGATGCCCGCCACGCCATGGCCGCAGATCTTGTAGAACAGGCCCTTGATGCCGAAGGGGCGGGTAATGGCGCTGACGAAGCCCGCGAACAGCACGCGGGGCAGGCCCACCATATCGATGACCAGCTGGAGCTTATAGGGCTCATGCATGCCGACGCCGGTGGAGTTGATGCCGGCAAAACGGGCCATCAGCTTGGCGAAGAAGCCCAGCTTCATGTCTTCCATCTTCTTGACGTTGCCGGTGCACATGGCCATGACCTTGGCGGTGATGGCCACGCAGTCGCCCTCCTGATACAGGGGACGGACGTACTTTTCCAGCAGGGCGGAAGCGTCCTCGCCCACCTCAACGAAGTGGGTCTGGATGGCGAAGCGGTCGTACTTCTTGCCGTCGCGGCCGTCACGGGTACCGCGGTCAAAATACACAACGCCGTTTTCTTCCCGGCGCTGGGACTCGAGATTCTTGTTGTCAGATGCCATTGGGAGTGCCTCCTTTGTGGTTATCATCCCTTCTATTTTACTGCATTATGCAGCTGATGTCAATGAAAAACGCGCCGCTTGCGCCCTCCGGCGAAACATGTTACAATATGCAGGAATCCACATTCGGAGGCGATCCCCATGGCCAAAGCGATCAAAACCAACGTCCTGCGCCACTTGGACGCACAGAAGATCCCCTATGAGACCCGCGAATACGATGTATCCGACGAAAATTACGACGGCAAGCTGGTCGCGGATAAGGTCAGCCTGCCCGCTGAGATGATCTACAAGACCCTCGTCCTCACCGGCGATCGGAGCCCCGTGGGCAGCAAGTCCCAGTACCTGGTCTGCGTGATCCCCGTGGAGATGGAGCTGAACCTCAAGGCCGTCGCCCGCGCCACAGGGAACAAATCCGTCGCCATGCTGCCTCAAAAGGATCTGCTGCCCCTGACCGGCTATCTGCGGGGCGGATGCAGCCCCATCGGCATGAAGAAAGCCTTCCCCACCTTTATCCAGCAGGATGCAAAGGTGCTGGATCGCATCAGTGTATCTGCAGGCGTGCGGGGCTGCCAGGTCATCCTGGCGGTGGATGCACTCGTCCGCTGTACCGGCGCGAAGTTCGCCGAGCTGTGCAGAGAATAAGGCTGTTCACCGGAAATTTACATTCATAACGCAGGGAAATCATTGCTTCCTGCGTTTTTTTGTTGTATAATAGATGATGGTATGTTATGTACCAATGCAAAAGCCACACGCCTGTGAAAGGAATGACCATATATGGAGTACACCCCTGCTTCCGCGGTGATCCTCATCCCCTCCCTGGAGCCGGATGACCGTCTGCCTGCTTATGTCCGCAAGCTGCGTGAGCGCGGCTTCACCCGCGCTGTCATCGTCAACGACGGCAGCAGCGAGAAGTACCAGCCCATCTTCGACGAGCTGGCCGCGATGGATGGCGTGACCGTCCTCAAGCATGAAGTCAACCGCGGCAAGGGCTGCGGCCTGAAGACCGGCTACACCTACATCCGTGACCACATGCCCGACGCTTCCGGTGTCATCACCGCCGACGCGGACGGTCAGCACACGGTGGAAGACTGCTGGAAGCTGGCCGAGGCCCTGACAGATAGCAAGCGCGCCATGTACCTGGGCAGCCGCGATTTCAACCTGCCCAACGTGCCGCCCAAGTCCCGCTTCGGCAACAAGACCACCAGCGCCGTGTTCAAGCTGCTCTACGGCCAGTGGCTGCCCGACACCCAGACCGGACTGCGCGCCTTCCGCCGGGAAGACCTGCAGTTCATGATCGACGTGCCCGGCGAGCGCTTCGAGTACGAGATGCAGGTGCTCATCGCCTGTGCCCGCGCCGGCATCGACATGGTGCCCATCACCATCGAGACCGTGTACGAGAACGAAAACGAGGGCACCCATTTCCATCCCATCCGCGACAGCTACCGCATCTACAAGGTCATCCTGGGCAACTTCGTGAAGTTCATGGGCGCGTCCATCCTGTCC
Source organism: Clostridia bacterium (assembly GCA_017513475.1). GTDB lineage: Bacteria > Bacillota > Clostridia > Christensenellales > Aristaeellaceae > UBA11524. The sequence goes on along the minus strand of JAFXFR010000047.1, from coordinate 4,140 downwards.
TTTGTGATCGACTTTGCCCTGCTGACCATCCTGGCCAACTGGGTCTTCCCCGCCATTGCGCCGGAGCTGGCCCACGCCGCCTTCTTCGCCAAGGTGCTGGCCCGCTGCGTGTCCGCGCCCTGCAATTTCTTCATGAACAGCAAGTACGTGTTCGAAAAGAAGATGAGCCGGACCACCTTCATCCGCTACGTCATTCTGGCCGTGGGCATCATGCTGGTGTCCGCCGTGGGCGTGGACGGCATCATGAACTGGCTGAAGTTCCCCACGGCCATCATCGGCCTGGTGGGCATCGTGGTGGACGTGGTGCTCTACCTGGTCAGCTACCGCGTGCAGAACAAGTGGGTCTTTGCGCCTGACAAGGAGCAGAAGTAACATGAAGAACTGGAAAAATATTTTGTTGACGATACTGGCTGTGTTGATGCTGGTCGGCTTTGCTTTTGCAACACCCAGCCCGTCCATCACTGATGAAGCCTATGACGCTTATCAGGGACTGGACCTTTCCGAATAACCGTACAGATCTCAAGGAGGATATACCATGCGCAAACTGATCTCCATCCTGCTGCTGATCCCGCTGCTCTGTGCCACTGTTTTTGCGGAGGAAGCTGCACCTGAGACAACAGCGCCCGCTCTGACTGCAGCTCCCCTGGCCATCGACCCGACCGTGGGCGCCAATTCCGCGGATGAAAGCGGCTACATTCTGGACGAAAACGGCAATAGAATTGGCTATGAGGACGCAAGTCTGCGCATCACGATGGAAACCATTGAGGTGGAGAACGTGATCTATCGTGTTGCCCGGGTGGAGGTGGCGGATGCCAGCCAGCTGCGCACCGGCCTGGAGGATCCTTCCCGCGCCAAGAAAAGCAACTACCTGCACGTCATTGCTCAGGACTACAATGCCGTGCTGGCCATCAGCGCGGATCAGATCGTCCGCAACGAGAAGGGTTACGTCATCCGTGAAGGCAAAACCTACCGAAAAAAATACTACAAGAGCCGCGACATCCTTGCCATTGATGCAAACGGCGATTTCCACATCGTCTACAAGTCCGATGAGGATGCATTTGAGGCCCTCCTGAACAACCCGGAGTGCCCCATTGTCAACACTTTCAACTTCGGTCCTGCGCTGGTGGCAGAAGGGCAAGTGCTGGAGATGCCTTCCTACTACACGCAGTTTAATCTGGGTCGTCCCGAGCCCCGCTGCGCCATCGGTCAGACGGGCCCCCTGAGTTACATCCTCGTGGTGGTGGAAGGGCGCAGTAAGGAGAGCGCAGGTGCAACCGGAGAGCAGCTGGCTTCCTTCATGGCATCCCAGGGCTGCGTGACAGCCTATAACCTGGACGGCGGCGACACAGCCATGATGTGGTTCGGCGGCGATTACTATTCCGCCAGGACCAAGCGTTCCCAGAGCGACATCATTTACTTCGGCTCTGCCGTACCCGTGGAGGAATAATCATGACCGTGTATGGACTTCTTTGCGCCCTTGCCCTCGCCCTGATGTTGGCGGCAGCACGCAAAAACACACGCTTCGACGTGTGGATCCGGCTGTCTGTGGCAGCGATTTTTCTGGCGCTGATCGGCAGTCGTCTGCTGTTTAGCCTGGCCTCCCTGGTGATGGGCGATATGACCACACCCCTGCAGATCCTGTACGCGTGGGATGGGGGCGCGTCCATGTCCGGTGCGTTCGCAGGCATTGTGCTGGCTGCCTTCCTGGTGGAACGGCATTGCAAGGTTCCCCACGGCTTCCTGATGGATCAGTTGGCGCTGGGCATGCCCCTGGCGCTGATCGTTGCCCGCCTGGCGGAAATCCCCACCGGCATGGGCATGGGGCGTCAGGTGGATACCCCTTGGCTGCAATGGCTCGGCTCCTTCACAGACGAGTGCCATCCAGTTTTTGTCTATGAGGCAGTGTGGGCCATTGTCATTGGCATCTCTTTATTGCTGTACCTGCGCCGCAATCGCCATCCGGGCGACATGCTGCTTACCTTCATGACCCTGTACGGCAGTGCACAGATGTTCTTTGAATCCCTGCGCGATGACTTTCACATGGTCATCTATTACATCCGAATCAACCAGATTGCCGGACTCATCATGGTACTGATCCCCTTCCTGATCTGGATACTGCGCTTGTCCAAACACGACAGAAAGCGAAACGACTTCATTTTCCCCTGCCTGGTGATGGTCGTCGCCATTGTGCTGTGCATCTACCAGGAATTCCAGGTGGACAGCAACCCCAACCTGCTCAAGGAATACGCCATCATGGCTGCCGGAGTGTCTGTTCTGGGCACACAGACCATCCTGATTCGTAACAAGGCTAACAAGGAGTAACGCATGGATAAGAAGCAAATCGACCGCATCAACGAGCTGGCCCGCAAGAAGAAGGCCGAGGGCCTGACGGAGGCCGAGGCCGCCGAGCAGGCCGTCCTGCGCCAGCAGTACATCAACGAGTGGCGCGAGAACATGCGCGCCATGCTGGACGGCGTGGTCATCCAGCGCCCCGACGGCACCACCGAGCCCCTGAAGAAGAAGGCGCCGACGGTCAAGCACTGATACAAAAAAACCTCCGTTTTTACGGAGGTTTTTCTATTGACAAATATATTCCTATATGGTAATATTCCATTTAGAAACATTGGAGGTGTCTACCGTGGAAACCAAGGGCGGATTCCTGATCTCCCGCATCAAGCAGGTAGGTGGGCGGCTGTTTGACCGCATGCTCGCTGAGGCAGATATCGACGCATTCAACGGCGCGCAGGGGCGCATCCTGTACGTTCTCTGGCAGGGCGACGGACTGACCATCAGTCAGCTGTCTGCACAGACCAGCCTTGCCAATACCACGCTGACCTCCATGCTCGACCGTATGGAGCAATCCGGGCTGATTCAGCGCGAGCCCTCGCCCTCCGACCGCCGGGCGCTGCTCATCCGCCTGACAGACAAGGCCCGCGCCCTTCGTGAGGACTACGACCGCATCTCTCAGCGGATGAACGAGATGTACTACCTTGGCTTCACGGAGGCGGAGATCCGCCAATTTGAAAGCTATCTGCAACGCGTACTCGACAACCTGCAAGGAGGGTTTGACCATGAGTAACAAGGTTTCCGTCCCGATCACCAACGACCTTTGCCCCCAGACGCTCTTCACCTTCGGCACCTTCAAGGAAGACGGCACGCCGAATTTCGGGCTGTTCTGCTGGTTCAGCTACTGCTGGCTGGATGACCTGAGCGTGATGTGCTGCATCGGCGCGCCCAAGCAGACCCAGGACCGCATTCTGGCCACCCGCGTGTTCTCCGCCAACCTGGTCACCGAGAGCAACCTGGCCCTCAGCGACTACTTCGGCACGGCGGACGGTCACGACGCGGACAAGATGGACATCCCCTTCAAGTGGGAGCGCGGCCAGGTGCTGGACGTGCCCGTGCTGACGGATTGTCCCTTCTCCTTCGAGCTGGAGGTGGACAAGGTCATCCCCACCAATGAGGCGGAGGGCAGCACTGTGTTCCTGTGCCATATCCGCAACGTGCTCAAAGATGCGTCGCTGGTGGACAGCAGTCTTCCAATGGACGAGCTGATGCGCAAGGTAGGCGCCGTCCGCACGGCAGGCGGCATTGAATACTGGGCCTGGGACGGCCGCCACCTGGGCGCGTGGCACGAGCCTGCGCAGACCATCAAGCCGGGTGTTGAGGTCGGCAAGGCCGCGCAGATGTAACAATAAAGACAACACAAAGCCCGCGCGATTACGAGCGCGGACAGTCAACTGCGATATATGATTCAACTAACACGCGCATGTACTCCAGCCGGAGGTGCGCAGTTCAATCGCGAGCCGGGTGCAGCGTCACGCTGCCCGCACAAATGTAACGGTACGCAAAAGGGCTTCCGCGTCTCGCGGAAGCCCCCAACATGTCCAGTATATCACCCATTTACGACAAAGTCAAGGGGTAAAACTTTCGCAAAACCTATTGCAATTCACATATGTATCGTGTATAATGAAGCCACGATCAAGGAAGAAAAAACCGCCCGCGAGCGGCAGCTTCACAAAGAAAGAGGTGTCTCCAATGAACAACGAAGAATTCTTCGAGCAGGATGGTCTGGATGAGGGCGTCATGGAAGACGTGATCGAAATGACCGACGAGGAAGGCAACACCATCCTGTTCTCT
>JAFXFR010000046.1 GCA_017513475.1 Clostridia bacterium | reverse complement strand
TGGGCCTGTTTGCATGGCTGGGCAGCCGCACCGGCAACTATGGAGAACTGATCAAGTGGGCGCTGATTTTCCTGGCTGCGGCGGGCTTTCTGTACTTCACGCTGCACATGTCAGTGCAGACCTCCCTGCGCCGATGGAAAGAACAGAACCATGTGGCTGTGCTGCATATGTTCGGTGGCTTCAACGAGGAAGGCTTTGTGTTCGGCCAGGATGACAAGCACAGCGTGCTGCACTATGCGGATCTGTATAAGATCTTCGAGGTGGACGGCGTGTGGGTGCTGCGCACAAAGGCAGGGCTGCTGGTGTTCTACAATGCCGCGCAGCTTGAAGAAACCGACAAGAAGTCGCTTCTTTCTCTGCTCCGGCAGAATAACCCGAAGATCAAGATCCGGCTGTCAAAGAAATAAAAAATGCGGCGCAGTTCTCAATCACGGGAGCTGCGCCGTTTTCATATTCATTAATCCGCGTACTGCACGATCGCGCCCAGCAATCCGGGGCCGGTATGGATGGCCAATGCCGGGCTGACGGGGGCGATCAGATCGGAAACCACATCCAGCTTCTGCCGGAAGGTGGCCAGAAGGGCCTTTGCGTCTTCATAAGCGGCGCCGTGGACAATGGCGACCCGCACCTTGCGGCCCTGGTAGCGCTTGAAGAATTCGTCCTGCATAGCGGTAAGGGCTCGGGCAAAACCGCGAGCCTTCACCAAGGTGGCGTACACGCCGTCGTCGTTGACATAGATGACGGGCTTGATCTGCAGCAGGCTGCCCACAACGCCTTCCACCAGGCCGATGCGACCGCCCTTACGCAGGAACTCCAGCGTGCGGATCACAAACGCACCCAGCTGATGCCTGCGGCGTTCCCGAAGGCGCTCGATCACATCCTCTACCGACATGCCCTGCTCCAGACATTCTGCGGCTTCCAATACCAGCAGACCGGTGCCGCAGGAAAGTGTCTGGGTATCCACCACATCCACGCGGATATCGGCTGTTTCATCCGCAAGGACAGAGACCATGTTGTAGGTACCGCTCAGACTGCCGCTCATGCAGATATGGAGGATGCGGGTCGCGCCCTCCTCGTGGAGCTGGCGGTAAAGGGCGGTCACATCCCCGGGCAGGGGAAGGGAAGTCTTGGGCAGTTCTGCCTTGAGAAGCTCGTAGACCCGATCCGTATCGATCTCCAGCCGGTCGCGGTACTCGCCGCGGCTGGTTGCTACGCGGAGGGAAACCAGACGGATATCGTAGCGGGCCAGTACGTCATCCGGCAGATCACAGGCAGTATCCGATACCAGCGCAACGCGCTCAGTGCCGATCTCAAACATTTCTTGCCTCCATATGTGGTACTTTCACAACCATTATAATGCAGCTTGTGAGCGCAAGTCAAGATGGCTGTTTGGTTGAATTGGCCGAATGAAACAATTGTAAATGTTCCTCTGTTGTGGTTGACAATTTCCCCTGGATGTTTTACCATGTAATGTGTTGGATTATGTAATGCTCTCTGCCATCATGGCGGATGAATATCGGAGGCGCCACACAATGACGATGCTTTGCAAGAAGCTGCTTTCCGGCCTGCTGGCTTTGATCATGCTCCTGACCCTTGCGCCCTGCGCAGCGGCGGAGGAGGAGACAAGGCTGAAGGTGACCCTCGGCGGACTGTATGCGACGAAGGACGGCTCTTTCCAGAAGGTGGATGCGTCCTGCGTTTTTGAGGTGTACCTGGACGATGTGTATGTTGGTGCGCTGAGCGTCACGCCCGGCGGAGACGAGTCCATCGTGCTGCCTGGCGGCGGTGCTGTGAGTGTGATCCCTGTTCCCGGCACCTACCCGGCGGAGCTGCCCCTGAGCGTTTTTGGCTATGGTGTGAACGTGCAGGCGGGCAGGATGAATATTGCGCCCGTCAACGTATATGCCAATGCCGGCCTCTTCCGTGTGGTGGGGGACTATCAGGCGGATTATGCGCTGCTCAACGATCGGGGCGACGTCGTGATGACCTTCCGTTCCGATATCGAAGGCGGCTATCGTCTGGAGCGGGCGATTCCGGTTGGAGCCTATACCCTGCGGATGACTTCTGCGCCCGGCCCCCTGTGGGAGGATCAGCAGTTTGAGATCGTCACTTATACGGACAAGAGCTCCATTGTGAAGCTGACACGCCCCGCTGCGAAGGCGACGGCGGCTCCGGCGGAAGAAGCGACTGCTCAGCCTACGGCTGATCCCACAGTCGAGCCGACTCCTGTGCCTACCGAGGAGCCTGCAACTCCGGCTCCCACTCCCACTGCGACGCCGGCTCCTGTCAACGGAGCGCTGACGATTATCGCCTGCGGTGAAGAAGTGGCGGCTGACTACACTGTCTCCAGCGGAACGGATATTGTTGCCCAGGGCGTGATTTCTGCGGAGGCTCCCGTCAGCTTGGAGGAGCTTCCCCAGGGCGAATACCTGATCACCCTGAACCTTGCCGATGATGTGGTGCTTACCGGGCTGAACGGCACGCCGCTGGTGCAGCGTGGCACGGCCCAGTGGATGGCTGATGTTGCCCCTGCTACGGACAATGCTTACGAGATCGAGTTGACCGGTACCGGCGACCTGGTCGTGCCTTTTGAGAATGTCACGGATGCGGTGATCACTGTGGAGGGCGAGCGGGAATCGTTTGAGGTTTCTGCCAGTTCTGAAGGAACTTACGAGAAGCGGTACCTCCTGCCCGATGTGTATGAAATCACGGTTCAGCTGCCTGCGGGCTGCTACGAATACGAAGACTATCATCAAAACTGGCAGCTGACCGAAAATGCGGACGGCACCTGCACGCTTACCATGTCCTTTGGCGTCAATCAGGACTGCGTGACCGAACTGCCGATCATCCGCCGTATCACCATTGGCGATGTTGCCGGTAAGGTCGTGGATATCGATGGCGACGCCTTGAAGGGCGTGCAGATCACTCTGTACGCTGAAGACGGCCAGGCACCCGCAACTGCTGAGACGGACAAGAATGGCGAATGGGCCGTGACCGGTCTGGCTTACGGCGCATATACTGCCCAGTATACCGATGACACCCGTGCCATCCCGGCTACCAGTTTCATTCTGGACAGGGAAGCGGTGACGCTCTTTGCGCAGGCTGCTCATCCCTCCAGGATCAGCGTCCGCGTGTTTGAGGATGCCAACAACAACGGCTCCCAGGGCAAGAACGAAGGCGGATTGAAGAATGCTCAGGTCAGCCTGCTGGATAAGGAAGGCGTGACGGTGGCAGCCGGCGTGACCGCCAAGGACGGCCGCGTTACCCTGTCCGCGCCTGCGGGCGAGTATACGGTCAAGGTTGTTCTGCCGGAGGACTATGGCTTTGGCAAGGCCGGCAACGGCAAAAAGGATCAAACCCAGAGCTTCATGGCGGAAAGTGCGGATCGCACGCAGATCAGCCGCAGCGTTACCCTGGCAACGGATGATACCGTTGAGATCGGCGTGGGTGCGATGCCCATGGCGGTGGTCACAGGTACGGTCTGGAACGACCTGAATGCGGATGGCATCTGGCAGAAGGACGAACCCGGCATTCCCGGCATCCGCCTGACGCTGACCGGCGGTAAGGACAAGATCAGCTACGAAACCTACACCGACGAGAACGGTTTTTACGATTTCCATCAGATTAAAAAGGGCACCTACAAGGTGACCTGCCATGTGCCGGATGAGTACGTCTTTACCGTCAAGGCTAAGGGGCAGCTGGAGGAAATCTCCCGTATGACCACCGAAAAGGATCGTGCGGGCGAGGATCAGCTGAAACTGGAGATCGGCGAGACCTACGAGAATCACAACATCGGCCTGATGGAAGGCGCGATCATTGAAGGCGTGTGCTTCCTGGATGCCAACTACAACGGTGTGTACGACGAGGGCGAACATCCCCTGCCCGGCGTGGAGATGCGCCTGGCTCGCCAGAGCAACAACGTGATGCTCCAGGTGGTGGATTCCGCTGAGGACGGCAGCTATCATTTCGTCGGTCAGCGCGGCAGCACCTTCACCATCCGCGCGACGCTGCCCAAGGGCTATGTGTTCACCATGGTTGGCGAAGGTGAGAACGCCAATCTCTTCGCACCAAACGGTGAAAAGAACGAGCGGAGACTCTCTGATGTGACGCTGGAAAACGGCGAATACCGCAGGATCATGCTGGGTGCTGTATCCTTTGGATCCATCAGCGGCCGCGTGTATTATGATGATAACTTTACCTCTCAGTGGGAGAAGGGCGAGCGCCTGGGTGTGGAGATATTCGTTACGCTCTACCATATGAACGGAGAACGCGCAGGACGTGTCCGCACGAACAAGAACGGCCTGTTCACCTTTGAAAACCTGATTCCCGGCGAGTATTACATGACCATGACGCCTGCCAAGGGATATGGCTTCACTGCGCTGGGTGCGGGCAATGTGATGCAGACCCTGCCGGACGGTACCGGCAAGAGCCGCGTGATTACTGTGGGGATGGGCGAGGACGTGACGGATGCCGGTGCGGGCATGATCGTGCCTGCGGTCATTAACGGCGTATTCTACGCAGATGAGAATGACAATGGATTGCGTGAAGCTGGCGAAAATGGTCTGGTGGGCGCGACTGTCCGCCTGATGAACGAGAAGGGCGAGGCAGCTTCTGTTGTCATCGACGCAACCGGCGAATACCGCTTTGCCACCATTCCCGGCACCTATTACCTGCAGTTTGAACTGCCCGGCAAGGGCGTATTCCCTTATGTGGTGAAGGGCGGCAACGCCATCGCCGGTGAAAATGGCGTTGGCAGAAGCGAGAGCTTCACTGTGGATATGGGCGATACATTCAGTGCGCCCCTGTGCGGCGGCGTGCTGCTCAGCGATATCTCCGGCTTCTCCTTCACCGACAGCAACGGCAACGCTGTTATGGATGCGGACGAGAGCCTCTTCACCGGTCTGTCCATCACTCTGACGCCCAGCCGCAGCGATCTGGCGACGATCACCGTGGCAACCGGTGCAGACGGCCGCTTCAGCCTGACGGATCTGCGCCCCGACGTGTACACCCTGACGGTGAGCTGCCCCAACAATTGCGTGCTTTCCCGCCTGAAGGACGTGGAACTGCCGCTGCAGAATGGTCTGATGTCCCAGTCTGTCACCCTGGATCTGCGGATGGGCACCCAGTGGCATGATCAGATGCTGGGTTGTGTGCTGCCCTCCGAATGGGCCGGCACAGCGTATCTGGATGAGAACTACAATGGCGTACAGGACGCCGGCGAGGCGCCTGCGGTTGGGGAGACTCTGGTTCTTCGCGACGCAGATACCGGCGAGGCAGTGATTACCGTCAAGACCGATGAAAACGGTTCGTTCCTGGTGGAAGGTATTGCACCCGGCGAGTATGAGCTGGTCTATCCCATGGACGAGGGCAACCTCGTGCCTCGCGACGTCAATATCGACTTCCGTCTGGAAGGCGATGTGATGACCACCGGCCGCGTTCGCATCAATGAGAATCAGGATCAGGCCGGTACCCGGCTTTCCATCGTACGCACGACGGAGATCGGCGGTCTGGTCTGGCTGGAGCAGCACAGCGGCGTTACCCCTGTCAAGGGCGCAACGGTGCACCTGCTTGATGCTCAGGGCAAAGTCATTGCTGAATTCGTCACCGGCGACGACGGCGTATATGTTTTCAAGGGCCTGATGCCCGGCTGGTATGCCATCGACGTTACCATTCCCGCAGGCTATGTTCTGGTGGATACCCGCGACGATGCGATGGCTGAGAAGGGCCTGATCAGTGTGGTGGAAGAGGTCGATGGTCTGTATGGCAAGAGCGCCGCGATCGAGCTGCGCATGGCCAGGCACCGTAATGATATGGATGTAGGCATCGTGCTGCCCGGACGTCTGGGCGACAAGGCCTGGCTGGATCTGAACGGCAACGGCCTGCAGGACGGCGAGGAGGGCGGCATTCCCGGCGTGACGGTGACACTGCTGCGCGACGGCGCTGTCATCGCAACCACCGTGACGGATCAGTACGGCTACTACGTCTTCGAGGGGCTCTACCCCACGGAATACACGCTGCAGGTGAACTGGCCTGCGGAGGTCAAGCCGACCATCCTGCGTGAGGAGATCAAGCAGATTTCTTCCGTGCTGAAGGAGGACGGAACCTCTGTCCCGGTGACGGTGGAGAGCAACAAGGCTAACTACGCCGCCGACCTGGGCTTCGTCCTGGTGGATGAAGGGAAGTTCCCCGCCGGCTACGGTGAGGGCGAGACCCAGAAGTGGAAGAAAAAGTAATCCCATGGGCTGCTGCGGCATGCGGCAGCCCTTTTTTCAAAGGAGGTAGTGTGATGCATCGGAAAAGCTGGCAGCGGATAGAGGAATACATGCTGTCCTGCATGAGCGACAGCGCCCACGACAGACAGCATGTCTACCGAGTGCTGAACAACGCCATTGAGATCGCCAAAGGCGAAGAAAACGTCAACATGGATGTACTGATGGTTGCTGCGCTCCTGCATGACGTGGGCCGCGCGGATGAGCGGGATGATCCCAAGGCTGACCATGCAATCACCGGCAGCGATAGGGCGTACCGTTTGCTGACCGAAACGTCGGATTTGTCCTTTACGGACGACTTTGCCGAGCATGTGCGCCAGTGCATCCGTACCCACCGTTTCCGCCGGAATGACCCGCCAGCGACCATTGAGGCGCGGATCCTCTTTGATGCGGACAAGCTGGATGTCTGCGGTGCCATAGGCATTGCGCGCACGCTCATGTACTCCGGCGCCCACGACAGGCCCATCTATACGACTGAAGCGGACGGGACCATCCGCGACGGTAAAGACGATACGGCGGATTCCTTCTGCCGTGAGTACCGCTTCAAGCTGGAGGGGATGTATGACCGCTTCCTGACAAAGCGAGGCGCAGAGCTGGCTCGCGATCGTCAAGATGCTGCGGTGGATTTCTACAATGCGTTGCTTGGTGAAGTGCGTATCGGCGAAGGTCGCGCTGCTTTTGAGCAGCTGCTCATTGAAACATAACAAAAGGGGAGCCCCGATTTGGGGTTCCCCTTGCTTTATGTCATGCTGCGGCGGAGCGCTTCTGCCAGGAGATAAGGCTGGATATCCGGGTAGGTGAGTCCGGGCGGTGTGTCGTCAAAGGTACGGACTTCGGCAATCTCCGCGCGGAGATCACCAAGTGTAAGCACGTCGGCGGTGCAAAGCAGGCTGAAGCTTCCCATCCCGCCGTCGCTGAAATGCAGACGATACCAGCAAAGGGGCGTAAGGGTGAAATCTGTGGCGCCGGTTTCTTCCTGCAGCTCGCGGGCGGCAGCCTCAATGGCGGTTTCGCCCGGCTCAATGTGTCCGCCGGGAAGCTCCCAGGTGCTTCGGCTCCGGTGACGGCACCAGAGCAGCTTGCCCCTGTGTCGGGCAACGATGACGGCGTATTTCTGACGTAGCTCGGCGGGTGCTTCCTCATAAAAGTGCACAGTGAAATCAGCCATGATGCGCCTCCAGAACAAAGCGTATATCAGTCACGTTACCGCTGCCGATGCGATATTCCACCCGGTCATTGGTTTGGCGGAAGCCATGGCGGCGGTAGAATGCTTCTGCCCGGTGATTGCCCTCGATGCACCAAAGGTACACGCGCTGATAACCATCGGCTCGGAGCGCGGCCAGGGCTGTATGCAGCAAGGTGGAGCCTATGCCGGAGCCCATTTTCTCCGGCAGAACATACAGCGATGCGATCTCGCCCCAATCAGCATGATCGTCATCTCTGCCGCGTCCGCAGATGATGCAGCCTGCCGGAATGCCGGCGGCTTCCGCGATATAGCCGTACATGCGCCCGCTTTCCAGCCAGCTGCGGGTGGAAGGCAGCCAGTATTCTTCCGGAAGCCGGTGGAGATAGACCGGGTCGATCAACGTCTGATATGCGCCGCGCCAGCTGCGTGCAATGATGTGGCTGATGCATAAGGCGTCCTGCGGCGTGGCTTCCCGAATGTGCATGTTCTCTGCCTCCCTTCAGCAACAGCATAGCACTGAATAACATCGCCGTCAACATTTCCGCCGTTGATTTATGCTGCACAATCTGCTATAATAAAATGAATATGTATGCGGAGGGGATGACTGTGCATTTGCTGATCAAAGCAGCGATACTGCTGGCTGCCGGAGCCGCCGGCTGGATGCTGGGCAGGCGCAAGGCTGAACAGAAAGAATCCGCCGGTGAGCAGGTCATCTGCCTTGGCGACGAGGACGCAGTCATTGATGCTGAACGTCTGCCGGTGAGGGCTTCGGTGAAGTCCTGTGTACGGCGGATGGATCCGCTGACTCTGAACAGCGGCAACGAAGCGGTGTTCCTTCTGGAGGACGGCACGGAGGTCAAGCTGAACTTTTCCGGTGAAGGCGGTCTCTACCTGAAGGACGGGGAGCGCGGGCTGCTGACCTGGCGCGGCATGCGGCTGGTGCGGTTTGATCGGGAGGACGGCGCTGTCTTCGGCGGGATGTTCTACGCGCCGGCAGAGGAGGCATCTGCAGATGAATGAGGCGCTGACGCTGGCCTTCACGATGCTTGGCGGCGGAATGGCAGCTATCCTGATCCTGATCTTGCTGGCCAAGCTGACCAGCAAGATTAATGTGGAGGAAAAGCAGGGGCGAAAGCCTGTATACAACATTCAGGCGGAAGTAAAGGGCAAACGCACGCTCATAGAGGCGGATCCCGAGAACCCGAATGTCCCGAAAACGCGCTACTTTATCACGTTTCACAAGCGGGATGGAAACCGGGTGGAAATGGAAGTTCCCGGCGAGGACTTTGGTCTGGCAGCCGAGGATGATGAGGGCGTCCTTGTGTATTCCAAGGGCGATGAGTTCATTGTATTCAAGCGGATGTGATGACATCAAGGGAGGTACATCATGGATTTGCAAAGTGTTAATACCGGCGCTGATGTGCTGCTGGAGACTGCGGAGCTTACAGAACTGACTTTCTGGCAAAAGCTGATGCGCATCGAACTCACCCCGGATGCGATGCGCGACATCGCCATGTATGTTCTGCTGTTGGCGTTCCTGTGCGCGGTGTCCAAGGTGATCTACGACCTGAAGGAAAATCGCCGGCTGAAGAAGGAATTTGCGGAATATCAGCAGCGTAGGGAAGACGAGGAAGCGGAGAACCGATAATATGTTGCTGTACCGTTGCGCAAGGGCTCTGCTGTATACGCTTGCCGTTTCTGCGTCCATACTGTTCATCGCAGGACGGGGGCAGCCGAATTGTACGGTGGCTGCGTTCATTCTGATCCCGGTGTGTATGCTGCTGTACTTTCTGCAGAAAGCATTGTGGATGCGGGCCAATCAGCGGATGCCTCTTGTCTGCGTTGAGGCTGCACTGGTGAATCACAGGCAGGTGTATGCAGGCCGGGTACCCAATTATAAGGCATCCTATCTTACTTTTGAAACGGAACACGGCGAACAGCTTGAGTTTGAAGTCAGCCGGGAGGAGTTTGAGCGAATCCAACTGGGTGCAAAAGGCCCGCTGACGTATCGCGGAGCGCTTTATGTGTCCTTCCGTAAACCCCAAGCCGAGTAAAGAGTAATTTCAACAGGGGAGGCAATTCCCATGGCTTATCAGGCCCTTTACCGCCAGTGGCGGCCCATGGATTTCTCTTCGATGGTCTCTCAGGAGGCTGTCGTGGCCACGCTGCGCAACCAGATCACCACGGGGCGCATCGCCCATGCATATTTGTTCTGCGGCAGTCGCGGCACGGGTAAGACCTCCACGGCGAAGATCATGGCCCGCGCCATCAATTGCGAGCAGCCCGTCAACGGCGACCCCTGTGGTCGGTGTGAAAGCTGCCGCCGTCTGCTGGCAGAGGAATCCATGGACGTGATGGAGATCGACGCGGCCTCCAACAACGGTGTGGATGAGATCCGCGACCTGCGTGAGACCGTCAAGTATCCGCCCCAGCATGGCAAATTCAAGGTCTACATCATTGACGAGGTGCACATGCTGTCGGCGTCGGCCTTCAACGCGCTGCTCAAGACGCTGGAGGAGCCCCCGGCCCATGTGTGTTTCATCCTTGCCACAACGGAGCCCCAGAAGCTGCCCGCGACGATCCTCAGCCGCTGCCAGCGCTTCGATTTCGGGCGCATCCCGGCCCATCAGATTGCGGGCCGCCTCCGTCAGGCGGTGGAGGGTGCCTCTGCTACGGCGACGGACAATGCCCTGCATATGATCGCCCGCGCGGCTGAAGGCGGCATGCGTGACGCGCTGTCCATCCTGGATATGTGTCTGGGGTACAGAAACGATGTGGATGAAGAGCTTGTACGTAGCGTACTTGGCACTTCTGACAAGAGCTTTCTCTTCCGTTTTGTGGATGCGCTGGATATGGAGGATGCATCCACTGTGCTGGGGATGATAGACGAGTTGATGCGCAAGGGGCGCGAGCCGATGGTGTTTGCCAAGGACGTCAGTCAGCACCTGCGTGCGCTGCTGATGGCCAAGGCCTGTCCGGACGAGCTGCCTGTGTTGCTTGATATCACAGGGGAGGATGCAGAAGAGTACATCTACCAGTCCGAGAATATGACGGTCACCCGGCTGATGAAGATGCTGGAGTTCTTCATGGCAACGGAAACCGAGCTGCGCTGGGCTTCCAGCCCCCGAATTGTGCTGGAGAATACGGCGCTCAAGTGCTGTCTGCGCACAGTGGAGGCGGATACGGCAGCGCTAAATGACCGTATCGTACAGCTGGAAAAGCAGGTGCGCGACCTGACGGAGAAACTCAAAAACGGCGTAGTCGCTGCTGTGCCTGCCAAAAAAGAAAAGGCGGAGGCCAAGCCTGTTCCCAAGAAGGAAGAACCTCCGAAGCCCAAGGTGCTCACTCCAACCGGCCGCAGCACCGACGATACCTGGAAGGAAGCCATGAACCAGCTCAAAAAGAGCGATCCCGGCGTCCATTCCTTCCTGACGCAGGGACGGTTTATCGGCTGCGACGGCGTGACATACCGCTGGGAGGCTGCGCCGGGACTGGATTTCTTCGCCAATGCGCTCATGAAGGAAGATAAACGCAAGGCTGTCTGCGCGGCGCTGAGCGATGCCGCGGGTGTGGAGAGCAAGTTCGAGGTTGTCACCGCGGGATCGGCCAACCAGGAAAGTCTGAGTGACGATCGTTTTGTTTCCGGCCTGGAGCAGACCTTTGGCATGGCCAATGTGCTTGTTCAGGAGGATGTTAAGTAACCAGGCAGGGACGCTGTCAAATGAATTGAATCATTGCCGGGCTTCTCATGATATGGAGAGGCCCGGCTTTTGCATACACAACATGCAGGGGATGACAAAAAATGGAATACATAAGAAAATTTGATAAAATATATTTTCCAGGCAGGAAATAGGGGGCATACGCAGAATTATAGAAGATGGGTGAAATTGAGGTATATCTTCCAATTGTAATGGAAGAAGCCTTTTCACAGTAATACCTTTTCCTGATTACACGGTAATACCGTATGCTGAAAGGATGGTGTGACACATGGAAATCAATGGTTTCGCTGACACCCTGCTGGTTGCGGTGGTTGGCATGCTGGTGGTCTTCTTCGGTCTGGTCATTCTGATCATGCTGATCAAGCTCATGGGTATTCTGACTGGCGGCATGGGTAAGAAGGAAGCGCCCAAGGCTGCACCTGCGCCCGTGGCTGCTCCTGTGGCGGCTCCTGCCCCGGAAGGCAAGCTGTCTCCTGCCAAGTTTGATGACGAGACCGTCGCTGTCATTACGGCTGCAATCGCGGCTGAACGCGGCGAAGGCTATCCCTTCAAGATCAAGCGCATTGTGCGCGTGAAGCAGTGATCTGCTTTCATCCCCATCCCGAAACTCATTTCAATACAAACACAACATTTTGAGGAGGAAATCATCATGCGTACTTACAAGATCACCATCAACGGCCAGGTCTACAATGTGGACGTTGAGGAAATCGGCGCTTCCGCTCCTGTTGCTGCTGCTCCTGTTGCTGCCGCGCCCGTGGCTGCCCCTGCTGCTGCCCCTGCTCCCGCCGCCGCTCCCGTTGTGGCTGGCGCTGGCGACTCCGTGAAGGCTCCCATGCCCGGCACCATCCTGGATGTGAAGGTCGCCGCTGGCCAGAAGGTCAATGCCGGTGATACCCTGGTCGTCCTGGAGGCCATGAAGATGGAGAATGAGATTCCCGCTCCCAAGGCTGGCACCGTTTCTCAGGTTGTCGTGTCCAAGGGCTCTTCCGTCAACGCCGGCGACGTGCTGGTGGTCATCGCTTAATCGTATTTGTTCCTGGAACCGCAGCGGCATCCGAACGCTGCGCAACCCACCGGCTGAATACTGATAGAAAGTGAGTGACTGCTATGGAATTCATTACCACCTCCCTCAAGGGACTGTGGGAAACCTCCGGTGTTTTCTACTTCATCTCTGATCCCTGGGCGCTGCTGATGGTCGGCATTGCCTGTGGTCTGATGTACCTGGCCATCGTCAAGCAGTTTGAGCCCCTGCTCCTGCTGCCTATCGCTTTCGGTATGCTGCTGACCAACCTGCTGGGCAGCGAGGTCTTCCATGAGGAACTCTTCCTTGGCGGCCATGTCAACTGGGGTCTCTTCGGAGGCGCTGTCATGGTGGACGGCAAGGATATCCTGACTGAGGGCATCAACTACATGGTTAATGCTTCCGGTCAGATCATCAATGTGGACAACGGCATGATCATCGGCCATTTCATGAACGCAGTTGAAGTGGCGGAGGGCGAGATGCTTCCCCTGGCTGACGTGCTGGCCTGGCTGGAGGGCAAGGACAACGCCCTGTCTGTGGCCATGACCGATGTGGCATACATCCAGGGCGGCGCTGTCTATGCGAGCGTTGGCAACGAGGTCATCAAGCTGGCCAGCGTTGGCAAGGAGATTGCCGCCGGTCTGCTGGACTACCTGTACCTGGGCGTCAAGCTGGGTATCTATCCCTGCCTGATCTTCATGGGCGTTGGCGCCGGCACCGACTTTGGTCCCCTCATCTCCAACCCCAAGACCCTGCTGCTGGGCGCTGCTGCTCAGCTGGGGATCTTCCTGACCTTTATCGTGTGCTGTGCCAGCGGTTTCTTCACGCCTGCTGAGGCTGCCTCCATCGGCATCATCGGCGGCGCGGACGGCCCCACCGCCATCTGGCTGACCGGCAAGCTGGCCCCCCATCTGCTGGGCCCGATCGCCGTTGCGGCTTACTCCTACATGGCGCTGGTGCCCGTCATCCAGCCTCCGATCATGAAGGCGCTGACCACCAAGAAGGAACGCGAGATCGTCATGGAGCAGCTCAAGCCTGCCACCAAGACCCAGAAGATTCTGTTCCCCATCGTGGTTACCATCCTGGTCAGCCTGCTGCTGCCTTCCGCCACCCCCCTTGTCGGCTGTCTGATGCTGGGCAACCTGGCTAAGGAGTGCGGCGTGACTGAGCGTCTGAACAAGACCATGCAGAACGAGCTGATGAACATCGTCACCATCTTCCTGGGCATTACCGTTGGCGCTACTGCCACCGCTTCCACTTTCCTGCAGTGGGATACGCTGATTATCATCATTGTCGGCGTGGTGGCTTTCATGGGCGGCACGGCTTCCGGTGTGCTGCTGGCCAAGCTGATGAACTGGATTACTGGCGGCAAGATCAATCCTCTGATCGGTTCTGCCGGCGTGTCCGCGGTTCCCATGGCTGCCCGTGTGTCCCAGCGTGAGGGCCAGAAGGCCAATCCTGCCAACTTCCTGCTGATGCATGCCATGGGCCCCAACGTGGCCGGCGTCATCGGCTCCGCCATCGCGGCCGGCGTGCTGCTGTCCATGTTCGGCGGCTGATTCTGACTGGAGGAACATAAAGTTATGGCTAAGTTTATGATTACCGATACTGTCCTGCGTGACGGCCATCAGTCTCAGGCTGCCACCCGCATGACGACGGCTGAAATGCTGCCCGCCTGCGAAATGCTGGACAAGGTCGGCTATTACTCTCTGGAGTGCTGGGGCGGCGCGACCTACGACAGCTGCCTGCGCTTCCTGAACGAAGATCCTTGGGAGCGTCTGCGCAAGCTGCGCAAGGCTCTGCCCAACACCAAGCTGCAGATGCTGCTGCGCGGCCAGAACCTGCTGGGCTACCGCCCCTACGCCGACGACGTGGTCGAGGCGTTTGTGCAGAAGGCCATCGAGAACGGTATCGACATCATCCGCTGCTTCGACGCTCTGAACGACCTGCGCAACATGCGTACCGCCGTGAAGGCCACCAAGAAGTACGGCGGCATCGCTGAGATCGCGCTGTCCTACACCGAGTCCCCTGTGCACAACGAGGATTACTTCGTTGCGCTGGCCAAGGAGATTGAGGAGATGGGCGCTGACCTCATCTGCATCAAGGACATGGCGAACCTGCTGCTGCCCTACAAGGCTTATAGCCTCGTCAAGCGCCTGAAGGAAGCTACCAAGCTGCCCATCGTGCTGCACACCCACAACACCACCGGCACCGGTGACATGGTCCTGATGAAGGCCATCGAAGCTGGCGTGGACGTGGTTGATACCTGCCTGTCCCCCCTGGGCTCCGGTACCTCCCAGCCCGCCACCGAGACCCTGGTGGCCACCATGGCCGGCACCGAGTACGATACCGGTCTGGATCTGAACCTGCTGGCCAAGCTGGCGGAGACCTTCCGTCCCATCGCGGATCGCCTGACCAAGGACGGCTGGCGTGATCCCTCCCGCGTGCTGGGCGTGGACGTCAAGACCCTGCAGTACCAGGTTCCCGGCGGCATGCTGTCCAACCTGATCGGTCAGCTCAAGCAGGCCAACGCCATGGACAAGTACTACGACGTGCTGGCTGAGGTGCCTGTCGTCCGTAAGGACTTCGGCTATCCGCCCCTGGTCACCCCCACCTCCCAGATCGTCGGTACCCAGGCCGTGATGAACGTGCTGGGCGGCGAGAAGTACAAGATGGTTCCCAAGGAGTCCAAGGACCTGCTGGCCGGCCGTTACGGCAAGCTGCCCGCTGAAGTCAACGAGGACGTGCGCAAGAAGTGCATCGGTGACACCCCTGTGATCACCCACCGCTATGCGGACGATCTGGCTCCCGAAATGGACCAGCTGCGCGAGGAAGTCAAGGCCAAGGGCTGGTACACCTGTGAGGAGGACGTGCTGAGCTACGCCCTGTTCCCCAAGGTTGCCCCCAAGTTCTTCGAGTACCGTGCTGCTCACGATCTGCTGATCAACACCGACAGCATCGAAATGTGCGACATGACCTTCTAAGCAACATCAGCCCCTGCTGGAAACAGCGGGGGCTTTTGCGTGGCCAGGGAAGTGACTTGCTTTTTGCAGCCAAATGTAATACAATATACGGGAATATGATCCGCTGCCAATGCGGAAGAAAGAGGTACATATATGGCTGATATCCGCCGCCGCGAGGACGTGGCTGCTGCCTACAAATGGGATCTGACCCATATTTATCCCGATGACGCTGCCTGGGAGGTTGCAATGACTGCGACCTTCGAGGAGGTCAAGGCATTTGCTGCCTGGGAGGGCAAGGTCGCGGAGGATCCCCGCAAGGCCATCCGTGAATACTTCGAGCTGGACGAGAAGATGAGCCCTGTGTTCTCCTACGCCTTCCTGCGCAAGGAGACCGACAATGCTGACACCGTTGCCCATACCCTGAAGGCCAAGCTGATGCAGACTGCCGTGCAGGTGCAGACGATGATGTCCTTCTTCGAGCCGGAGCTGCTGGCAATGGACGAAGCTGCCCTGAAGGAGATCGCTGCTGATCCCGCGATGTCGGACTACGACACCTTCATCGAAGGTCTGCTGCGCCAGAAGGCTCACGCGCTGCCCAAGGAGCAGGAGAAGCTCATGGCCATGATGGGCCAGCTGGCTCAGGCGCCCAACAATATCTTCTCCATGCTGACCGACGTGGACATGAAGTTCCCGGACGTCATCATGCCTGACGGCTCCGCCCGTACCCTGACCGAGGGCACCTATTCCTCCTTCATCCGCGATGCGAACCGCGATGTGCGCAAGCAGGGTTTTGAGGGCATCATGGGTACCTACGGCAAGTTTGCCAACACCATCGCGGCGACCTATGGCGCGAATGTCCAGAAGGACGTGTTCATGGCCAACGCCCGCAAGTATTCCTCCTGCCGCGCGGCCAAGATGGAGCCCTTGCAGATCCCCGAGGAAGTCTACGACAACCTGATCAGTGTCATCCATGAGAATATCCCCACGCTGAACGAGTATCTTGCCCTGCGCAAGCAGTCCATGGGCCTGGACGAGCTGCACATGTACGACCTGTACACCCCCATGGTCAGCGACTTCAAGATGGAGCTGCCCTATGACAAGGCCTTCGACATGATGCTGGAAGGCTTGACCCCCATGGGTGAGGACTACCTGGAGAAGCTGCGTGAGGCTCGCGTGGGCGGCTGGATCGACGTGTACCCCACGGAGAACAAGTCCTCCGGCGCGTTCTCCTCCGGTAGTTTGCGCAATGTCCACCCCTATGTGCTGCTCAACCACAACGACAACCTGAGCGACACCTTCACTATCGCCCATGAGCTGGGCCACTCCATGCATTCCTACTACTCCAACACCAACCAGCCCGCGCCCAAGAGCGATTACAGCCTCTTCGTGGCGGAGGTCGCTTCCACCTGCAATGAGGCGGTCATGATGCGCTACCTGCTGGAGCAGTTCAAGGATGACAAGAAGGCCCAGGCCTATCTGCTGAACCACTTCCTGGAGCAGTTCCGCACCACCGTGTTCCGCCAGACGATGTTCGCTGAGTTTGAATACATCGCCCACACCATGGCGGAGAAGGGCCAGCCCCTGACCCGCGACGCGCTGACGAAGGTGTACTACGACCTGAACAAGCTCTACTACGGCGGCGTGTGCGAGGTGGATGAGCTGATCGGCAACGAGTGGCTGCGCATCCCTCACTTCTACCGCAGCTTCTATGTGTACGTGTACGCTACCGGTCTGTGCGCCGCGGTGAGCCTGTCCGAGCGCATCCTGAACGAAGGCGCGCCCGCCGTGGCGGATTACCGCAAGTTCCTGAGCGCGGGCTCCTCCGTGCCGCCCATTGAGGCGCTGAAGCTGGCGGGCATCGATATGTCCAAGCCCGAGCCCATCCGTGCGGCCATGAAGGTCTTCAAGGAGACGCTGGAGAAGTTCAAGGCTGCATTGAAGTAACCCAAAGGCTCTCCCTTTGGGAGAGCTGGCATCGAGCCTGCTCGATGACTGAGAGGGTTCACCCTCGCGCATCAGGAGGTGCACTATGCCCCGCACACAACCAATCCGCAGCCGGAATGACGTGTTCCAGCTGTATGAGACCCTGCGCCGCAACCGTGAAAAGCGCACACACATGAAGCTCTACTTCCTGGAGGGCGTGCATCCTGTGGAGCAGGCCATCGCAGGTGGCGAGCGCTTTGCGTCCATTGCCTATGCGGACGACAAGCGACTCTCCGGCTGGGCGGAGGACATGATCCGACGCGCAAACCCGGAGGTGCTGCATCCCATGCCCGCAGCGCTCCTGGCGGAGCTCTCCGACCGGGAGAACCCCTGCGAGCTGGTGTGCATCCTGCATCAGCGCAGCGACGCGGAGGCCCGCCTGCGCAAGGCGGTGGGGGAGTCCAAGTGCCCCCTTCTCGTCCTGTGCGACAGGCCTACCAGCCCCGGCAACCTGGGCACGATCATCCGCTCGGCGGATGCATTCGGCGCCTGCGGTGTGCTGATGACCGGGCATGCGGCGGATCCCTACGACACGCAGTGCATTCGCGCGAGCATCGGTACGGTGTTCCATCTGCCGGTCATGGCACTGAACAGCTGCGAGAGCGCGGTAGATTTCATCCGCAACCTGGGGGATTTCCAGATCGCCGGCACCAGTGCGAAGGGTACGATGTGCTTCCACGAGGCGGACTTCAATCGCCCGACGGTGCTGATCGTGGGCAACGAGACCTTCGGCATGTCCAAGGCCTGGAAGGAAAGCTGCGATCTGCTGCTGCGCATCCCGATCTACGGTGCGGCCAGCAGCCTCAACGTGGGCTGCGCGGCCAGCATCTGCCTGTACGAAATTGCAAGACAGCGGGACTTCGACGGTCACCGCTAACGGAGGTAAATCAACATGATGAACGGATATGACAAGGCCGAAGCGCTGGCTTTCATCGTCAAGCGCATTCACGCCAAGGATCATCCCGACCTGGCATTCATGATCGAGAACCTGATCAGCCAGGCCATTGACGCCGACATGGACTACATGCACAAGGAAGGCGTCCTGGACGCCGAGGGCAATGCGGGCGACGAGTACTACGAGGACGACGACGCCTTCGAGCACATCGTGGAGATCATCGTGGCCAACAACAAGCTGACCCCCGAACAAGCCGTAAAGGTTGCCGCGCTGGTGGATGACTACATGGATTACCAGCAGGCGTATTTGGAGTCGAAGGGCCTGTGTGACTGGGAATGATCCCGCACTATTACATGAAAGGGCGGCGCATCCGGTGTGGACGCGCCGTCATTTTCATTCGCACAGAAAAACTCCCCCGACTCACGCCAGGGGAGCAGCATATGCGCTTATTCAGTCTATTACAGCTGGGGGCCAGCCTCGACCAGGGCCTTGCCAGCGTCGTTGCCGGTGTACTTCACAAAGTTCTTGATGAAGCGGGCGGCCAGATCCTCGGCCTTCTTGTCCCACTCGGTGGGATCGGCGTAGGTATTGCGGGGATCCAGGATGTTGGTGTCAACGCCGGGCAGCTCGGTGGGAACCTCCAGGTTGAACAGCGGGATCTTCTTGGTCTCGGCCTTCAGGATGGAGCCATCCAGAATGGCGTCGATGATGCCGCGGGTATCCTTGATGG
>JAFXFR010000045.1 GCA_017513475.1 Clostridia bacterium | reverse complement strand
CCGATTCCCGTCACCCGCTCCAGCAAAATCCCGAAGGTAAAGCCTTCTTCAAATAGAAGGGCGTAAGCCCCTCATAGATGCGGTAGTAGCTCAGTTGGTAGAGCGCCACCTTGCCAAGGTGGAGGTCGCGAGTCCGAGCCTCGTCTACCGCTCCATTTTCTTCGCGGGTGTAGCTCAATGGCAGAGCTCCAGCCTTCCAAGCTGGCTACGCGGGTCCGATTCCCGTCACCCGCTCCATCTGCCATCCACCGCGCACGCGGTTTTGCGGTAGTAGCTCAGTTGGTAGAGCGCCACCTTGCCAAGGTGGAGGTCGCGAGTCCGAGCCTCGTCTACCGCTCCACTAGAGTCGTCGTTGGACGGCTCTTTTTTCATATTACATTGCATTTTCCAGGAGACACCCCATGTCCCACCGCAAAATCAGACCTTTTGCTCGCTCAATGTCCTGGTTTTTGCGGGGAAAACGCGGTACGATCTCATCCGAAAGGAGGACATGATCATGGATCAAGTCAAAATCGGCAGCTTCCTCAAGACGCTGCGCAATGAGAAGGGCCTCACCCAAGAGCAGCTGGCGGAGCGGGTGAACGTCTCCCGCCGCAGTGTTTCTCGTTGGGAGACCGGTAGCAATCTCCCTGACCTGGACGTGCTGATGGAGCTGGCTGATTACTACGAGGTGGAGCTGCGAGAACTGCTGGACGGAGAAAGGAAGAGCGAGCAAATGGACCCTGTTTTGAAGGAGACCGCCCTCAAGGTGGCGGAGTATTCTAATGCGGAAAAGAAGCGCATCACAACGACGGTGCTGGTGTATTTGACGATCGGCATCGTGGCTCTCATCATCAGTACGGTGCTGAAATTCGTGGAGCTGGAGGAGGGCTTCTGGCTGGGCTTCACGGAGGGTGCCTGCACCGGCATCATGTTCTGGGCGCTGATGATGGGCATCCTGTTTGCAAGCGGCAGCCTGACGAAGGTGCAGACCTTCAAGCGGCGTCTGCTGGGGCGGAAGGAGGCGGCTGAATGAACGTTTTCATGATTGTTGGCCTGCTGGTCAATGTAGTTTTTCAACTGGTCAATCGTTTTGTGGTGAAGATTCCGAGCAAGATTGCGATTCCGATCTTGTTGATTTGTATTGCGTGCCTTCTGATCGGTGTTGTACAAGCGGGGCAGAGCGGTCTGTTCTGCGGCAGAAAATAAGTAACACGCCGGACTGATGCTGTGTCAGTTCGGCGTGTTTCATCATGTATGCAGCTGTCTGTTCATCCAGGCCAGCACCTGATCTGCCGCCTCGTCGGGGGACAGTCGGGTGATGTCCAGCTTGTCAAAGTGTACATCCCCCAGCTCATGATGGGTGCGGAAGTATTCATTGTACTCCTGGGAGCCGTGCAGCCATGCTTCATCGGTGATGCCGCGCCCCTCGGTCATCCGGCGGCGGAGTTCATCAGGCTCGCAGGTCAGTGCAAGGCACTTGATCTCCGAGAAAAACTGTCGATGGTATGTGTCCTTCAGCAGATCCAGACCACCGGTCATCGTCCACAGGATTGCCGTCCCCTGCTGATTGAAGGCGGCGGACAGGTTGCAGACCTTTTCCAGCATGCCGGATAGTTGGCTGTCATCCGGGATGTAGAACATGTCAGCGTCCAGCACAGCAAAATCCTTCGTCATCCCGAACAGACGGATGGCGGTAGTGGTCTTGCCTACGCCGCTGCAGCCGGTCAGGAGCAGTAGCGGTCCGCGACGGTAGGGCCAGATATGGCCGCATTCCGGGCAGGTGATGTGGGTGGCAGTCGCGGTCTTGTTCCAGCGGTTGCTGCCGCAATGGGGACACATGCTGATCATCGGCAGACCTCCTCAATGGGTAAAACTCTCTTTGTGATCGCGGATGTACTTGAAGATCTCCCCGGCAATGGGCGCTGCGGTGGAGCCGCCGCCTTCGCCATCGACGATGTCCTCGACTACCACGCAGACCGCGTAGGGCAGCTCGTCCGAGTCTATGTACCCGATGAACAGCCCGTGGGTGACGTCACGGCCCTTGCGGCTGGATTCCGCGGAGCCGGTCTTGCCGCAAATGATCAGCCCATCCACCGAAGCCCGGGTGCCGGTGCCGCCGGTGACGACCGCACGCATGTATTGCTGCAGCGTTCCGGCCGTCTGGGGGGACAGGGCGGTGCGGTACACCTTCGGGCCGAAGGTGTCGCGGATGGCTCCGGTGGGGGTAGTGGTTTTCGTCAGGAGGGTTGGTTCCATCATTACGCCGTCATTGGCGATGGCGGCGGCGACCAGGCATAGATGCATGGGCGTCGCGCCAATGGATGACTGGCCGAAGCCGCTCATGGCGACCTCAAATCGGCTGCGCGTACCGGTGGGATAGACGCTGTTTTCCACGACAAAATCGCGGAAGAGGAAATTGGCGTTGAAGCCGAAGCTTTCTGCTGTTTTGCGCAGGGTGGCGTCGCCCATATCCAGGGCCAGAAGGGCATAAATGTTGTTGCAGCTCTTCGTGAAGGCCTGCTTGAGCGTCAGCGAGGTGTGGGTGGCGTTGCCGTAATCGCGGATGGCTTGGCCGTCCACATCAAGGCCGCCGTTGCAGGTAATATTCATGGTGGTGATGTTGGGGATGTTCTCCAGTGCGGCGGCGGTGGTGATGACCTTGAAGGTTGATCCCGGAGGATAAAGACTCTGGGTGACGCGGTTCCAATAGACCTCGCTGCCCGCAGGGACGCTGCCCATGTTCATGGGGTCAAAGGCGGACAGGCTGACGGAGGCGATCACCTCGCCGGTTTTGTAGTTGAGCACCACGGCCGCGCCGTTTTTTCCGCGGGTGAGGGGATTGGCGGCGAAATAGCCGGTGATCTCCGTGCAAAGGACGCTGTCCAGGGAGAGGTGGACATCATCGCCGCGGCGGGGGGTATCGGAGAAAAGATAGCCCAGCCGCTCCAGCAGGGAGGATTTGAAGCCGTACAGATATGCCGTCTGGAAGCCCTCTACGCCGTTGGATACCTGGCCTTCGCTGTCGCCGATGATGTGCACGACCGCCCGGCGAGAGGCTTCATCCGGCTGGTAGACGCGCTTTCCGTCCACCGTGCTGGCCAGGAGGATGCCGTTGCGGTCATAGATGCTGCCGGCGGTGACGTTTTGCTTCTGGGCGCGTACGCGGGGATTGCGGGCGTATGCAAACCAGCGGTTGCCGTAGGTGTTGATGGAGTATACGCCATACACCGCCAGCAAGGCAAAGAGTCCGAAAAGCACAAAAGCCAGAAGCTTAAAGCGGAAACGCTGTTGTTTGATGGAAAGCACCTCCCAACAAAGGGGCCGAGAAAAGGAGCAGGGCGCAGCCGGAACCGACTGTGACCGGAAGACGCAATGGGACGGCCTCACTCCATCGTAGCCAGGCGGAGATCCTCTTTGAGGTTGTCCTCATTCAGCGAGGCCACGCCCTGCAGAAGGCCGATCAGACACAGGCTCGATACCAGCGACGTGCCGCCGTAGGATACGAAAGGCATCGTTACGCCGGTCAGGGGGATGAGCTTCAAAACGCCGCCGATGATCACGAAGGTCTGCAATCCCAGCAGGATCGTGATGCCCATGGCCAGCAGGCCGTGGAAGGACGTGCGTGTCGCCATGGCAATGGCTGCGCCGCGCCAGATGAGGGCCACATACATCAGCAGGACGCAGCAGCCGAAGATCAGACCAAACTGCTCGCAGATGACGGAGAAGATGAAGTCCGTGTGGTAAACGGGAATGGTCTTGGGCGATCCCAATCCAAGGCCCACGCCGAACAAGCCGCCGGAAGCAATGGCCATCAGGCTGTGAATGATCTGGTAGCCTGCGTTGTCATAGTCGCTCCAGGGGTTTTGCCAGATGGCTACGCGCCGTTTGACATGGGCAAACATGTGGTAACCAGCGACTGCCGCACCCGCACCGGCGGCCAGGCCGATGCCTGTGAGCGCCAGGTTGCCGCTGGATGCGTAAAACAGCAATATGGTGGTGAAGAAGTACAACAGCGCCGTACCCAGATCCTTCTGGAGCATGAGGATGCCAAGGCATCCCGCGGAGAAGAAAAGCCAGGGAAACATCCGCCGGTCCGCCATGAAGCGGGCCAGGGCAATGACCAGCACCAGCTTGACGACCTCGCTGGGCTGTACGGAAACGCTGCCGACGTAGAACCAGTTCTTCGCGCCAAAGGTCTCCTTGCCGATGAGCAGCGGCAGCACCAGCAGCGCCAGCGCTGCCAGCATCATCGGCCATACGAGGAAGCGGAAGGAGCGGATCAGGCGGATGATGTAGATGCAGATGACCATTGCTACCAGGCCGATGAAGTAGTACACCGCTTGGGCGTAAGCGTAGCTGGGGTTTGTGTCGTAGAGCACCAGGATGCCCAGTGCGCACAGGAAGTTGGTCAGTGAAAGCAGCAGTTTGTCCGAGGGAAAAAGCTTGGGCAGCAGGTTGGTGGTCAGCACGTTCAGCATCGGCACTGCCACGGCCAGCGCCAGACCCTGCCACTTGAAGTCCCGCAGGAAGAGCAGCAGGAAGGCGCTGCAGAAAAAGACGGTGACCGCACGGGAAAGCGGCTTGCCCAGATCCTTAGTACGCATGATCGTCACCTCCCTGCCAGGGGGAGCCGTCAGGCTCGTTCATGGGGGGCGCATAGGGCGGCTGGGCAGGGGGATTCAGCGGCTGATACGGAGACTGCCGATAAGGCGGCTGCTGATCAGATCCCTGCTGATAAGGCGGCTGGACATAGGGTGGCTGCGGATAAGGCGGGTATTCCTGCGGCGGGTAAGGCGGGTACACCGGCGGAGCATCAGGCGGGATACAGGCTTCTCCGGCGGGTGCTTCCGGCATTTCGCAGTAGTGGATGGCTTCCTTCACGTCCAGGCCGGCAAACACACCAAGACGCAGCACTGCCTGACCGATTTCCAGGGTAGAGCCGTGCTGCATCGGGTACTGCTGGCTCACGCGGCGGGAAGTGAGCGCCACACCGTCCACAGAGGCCTCGCAGCCCCGGCGGGGATAGATGAACAGCCCCTTGCCGTCCACAAAGGTGAAATCCAGGTGAGCGTTGGCCACGTCATCCACGGGAACAACCACATCGCAGGTGCGCAAATACCCCAGAACGCCTTCATGAGGGACGGGGATGGCCTCACCGGGCTTGAGCTGCTTGCTGCCCTGCTCCACGGTCAGGATGCCGATGGTGCCGGCGTCCGGCAACTGCTTGAGGCGGCGGTGCTTGAGGCGGCGATCCTTGCGGAGCCAGGAGAATGCACGCCCGACGATCAGCACGCCCATAAAGGCGAAGAAATACCGCATGGCCAGGGAAAGAACCTCGTAGATCTTTGCGTCCGTAGGGATCACCTCCTTTGCTGGAATCATGACGGGAAACGGCCCTCCCGACGGACGAGAAGGCCGGAGTTTGACTTGCTAATGGCTCCCTCCCCGAGGGAGCTGGCAGCGAGCTTGCTCGCTGACTGAGGGAGTTTACAACATACCCCGGAGCTCGGCAAACAGCTCGCTCATGTCCTCCTGAACGGCTTCGGGGTCGCGTTCGACGGAGATGACCAGGTTCTCTGCTTTGAAGATGGTCTGGGCAGCGTCCAGCAGCTCCTCGGCGGAAAGGTCGTTGAGCTGGGCTGCCTGTGCGTCTAAATCGGCACGGGAGGAATCCCCTGCAACCCAGGCCCAGCCGGCCAGCTCGTTCATTTCGCTGATGTTGTCCTGGGTCAGCGCATGCCCGACGCTGAAGTGGCTGCGCACCTGCTCCAGGCGGACGGGGCGCACATATACGCTCAGCCGGTGCAGGTACTTGAACACCTTGCGCAGACTCTCCACCAGCTTCTCCTGGCGCACGTCGTAGCGGATGACCAGCCGGTGGAACTGGCCCATCTCCTGGATGTAGCTCTCGATCTCAGCGACGAGGGCCTCCTCCTCCCGCAGGGTCTGGAAGAGGATGGAGTCGTCATTGCCGGCGGTGATGGCGTCCACAATGCGGGCTGCCAGCGGGAAGACGTTGTCCTCATCAATGTCAAAGGCGATGTGCACCTGGGCCTGGCTGTCGGGGTCGGCGGAATCGACGATGAGGTCGCTTTCCGCATCCCGCATGCAGAAGCCAAGGGGGATGTGCTGGGCAAAGGGCGGCTCGCTGGTGTAGTTTTCCAGGCCGGCCAGCACCTCGATGGCGGCCTCCTCCATGCCGATGGAGAAGTTGCCCGTCAGCACCAGGCAGGCATTCTGCGGCTGGAAGACCAGTCGCTGCCAGTTCCAGATGGTGTCGTTATCCAGGGCGCGGATGGCCTCGGCGCTGCCCATCCGGGGGAATACGCCTGCAGGGGTCTCGCGCCAGGCACGGTCGACCAGCTCATCGAAGTCCTCATCCGCCTGCTCAATCTGACGGATGACGATCTCCTTTTCCTTCGCGATGGCTTCCGGCGACCAGAAATTCGGCGCGAAGAACTTCGTGAACAGCTCCAGCATGCCGTCGAAATACCGGGGCAGGCTGGTCAGGCGGAATACGATGGCCTCGGCGGTGGTCATGCCCTCCAGGTCCGCGCCGAAGCGGTTCAGCGTGTGCTGCAGCGTCTCGTGATCCAGATCGCCCAGCCCGCGGAAGCACAGATGCTCCAGCAGGTGGCTGATGCCCTGGGTCTCCTCGGTCTCATAGATCGTCCCGGCGCGCAGGTACAGGCCCATCTCCACGCCATGAAGATAGGGGTTGTGCCAGCACAGAATGGTCATGCCATTGGACAGAACGTGTTCACGCACGGCGGACATGTGGATCAGCTCCCATTTGTATATTGCTTCTATTATACAGGAAAATGCGCGGGAGTGCAAGCCCTGCGGAGTTCTTGACTGCAATGGGGGTAAGTGCTACAATGGCTATACCAAGTACCAAGGAGGTCGATTATTTGTTTACAAACATTGGTGGGAAGATCAAGACGCTGGCGAAGGTATTGTGCTGGATTGGTATTATAGCGTCGGTGATCTGTGCGATTGTGCTGTGGACACAGAATAGTCGGTATAATCCGACGATCGCTTTAGGATTCGGTGTTCTAATTGGTGGTGTGCTGAGCTCTTGGATTGGTTCATTCTTTATGTATGGATTTGGTGAACTGATTGCGGAAACCACTTTGAACCGCCAGATCAGCCAGTCAATCTTGGAGATGATGAAGAAGCAGAATACCGATTCATCTTGGGCAGAAGTCGGCTATGATGAGCCGATCGATTTCAGCCAGGAGGGCGTAGCGCAAAGCGCTATTAGAACCGGTGAGTTTCTGAAGAGCCATGCGGCACGGTGGGAGTGTGCTGAGTGCGGGAGCATGAACGACAGTTCCGCAATCATGTGTAAAGATTGCGGAACTTACAAATGAAAAAGAGGGGAGATTCCCCTCTTTTTTGTTGCTGTTATGTATGCCGTTTTCGCAGTACTTCCCAAACATCGCGCCATTCCACGCCCTGGCTTTGCAGCAGCACCGCCAGGTGGTACAGCAGGTCGGCGGCCTCACCGGCCAGGCCGTCCGCGTCGCCCTTCATCGCGGCAATGACGGCCTCTGTGGCTTCTTCGCCCACCTTCTTGCAGATTTTCTCCGCGCCTTTGTCCAGCAGGTAGTTGGTGTAGCTGCCGGGCTTGGGGTTCGCGGCGCGGTCGGCGATGGTGGCTTCGATCACGTCCATGATACCCGCTGTGGCAGGCATGGCGCCGTCCACCACCGGGTTGTGGAAGCAGGTCTTTTTGCCGGTGTGGCAGGCCGGGCCGATCTGGCTGACCTGCATGAGAATGGCGTCCCCGTCGCAGTCATAGCTCAGGCGGATGACGCGCTGGGTGTGGCCGCTGGTCTCGCCCTTGCGCCACAGCTGCTGACGGCTGCGGCTGTAATAGGTCGCAAAGCCGCTCTCCAGCGTCAGCCGGAGGGACTCCTGATTCATCCAGGCCAGCATGAGGACTTCACCTGTGGAGGCGTCCTGGGCGATGGCGGGGATCAGGCCTGCGCCGTTCCACTTAAGGGCGGCAGGATCGAAGTCCGCCGCGACAACGGCAGAATTGGCTTCCATCTTCGCGTATTGCTCCGGAGTGACGACGGCTTTCAGCGTCTCCATGGCCTGGGCGTACTGATTCTCATAGGTGTAGAAGCTGTCCTTGGGCTGGAGCTTGAAGCCCAGCTTGATGTACAGCAGAATGGCCTTCCAGCTCCAGGGCTGGGTGTGAAGGTAGACAGGAAGCGCGTTGTCCTCGCGCCGGAAAAGCCGCAGGCAGGTCTGGCAAAGCGCTTTGCCCAGGCCCTTGCGCTGGTGTGCCGGATGCACCGCGACCCAGTGCAGTGCGCGCACGCCCATACCACGGGGATCATGCTCCCAGGCAATGGCTGTGCCGACCACAGTGCCTTCAGCGTCCACGGCAAAGTAGATGCGGTCAGTCAAATCAGCGTCCGCCAGATAGCGATCAATAAACAGAGCTTTGGCCTCATCAAGGACTGTCTGCTCGCCCACGGCACACAGGAGCGCAGCCCAGGCGTTCTCGTCGCCGGGCTGATAAGTGCGGATGCTGTAGCCCTCCGGCAGCTTGATCTCCATGGGCAGGATGCGGTCGCACCGCATGATGATGTTGTAATAGGGGATGGTGCGGTCGATCATGTTACGCCTCCTTCACAGCGGCTTCGGCCATCCCCCGGCGTAAAGCCGGGGGATGGCTACACTTGGTCATTGCAAGCAATGACCTGCGTTAGTCGGGCAAAGCCCGACCTACGGCGAGCGCTTCTTCCACGGTAAACGCGCCCTCGTACATCGCGCGGCCCAGGATCGCGCCGGCGCAGCCTGCATCGCGCAGGTTCCGCAGGTCGTCCAGGCAGCTCACGCCGCCGGAGCCGATGATGTTCATGCTGGTCTGCTCGATAAGCTTACGGGTGGCGGCCACGTTGGGCCCCTGCATCATGCCGTCACGGCTGACGTCGGTGTAGATGATGGTGTCAACGCCCATGTCCTTCATGCGAAGGGCGAGATCAACGGCTGTGAGGGTGGAGGTCTCCACCCAGCCGCGGGTTGCGACGAGGCCGTTCTTGGCGTCGATGCCCACGGCGATCTTGCCGGGGAAGGCCTTGCAGGCTTCCGCCACCAGCGCGGGATTCTCCGCCGCTGCCGTACCGATGATGCAGCGGCTCACGCCCGCTTCCACCCGCAGCGCGATGTCCTCCATCGTACGGAGACCGCCGCCCAGCTCGACCCGGCCGTCGAAGGCCGCCACGACCTCGCGGATCAGCGGCAGATGGGCAGTCTTGCCCTCAAATGCGGCAGTCAGGTCGACCAGATGGAGCCATTCAGCGCCGGTGGCGCGCCATTTTTTCGCCAGCTCAACCGGGTTGCCGAAGACGGTCACGTCGTCGCGCTTGCCCTGACGCAGGCGCACGGCCTGGCCGTCCAGCATGTCGATGGCGGGGTAGAGGATCATCGGAGGCACCTCCTGAAATTTGTAATCGGGTCAGTCCAGCGCGCCCTTGGTGGAGAGCACGCCCTGAATGTTGGCGTCCACGCGGACTGCGTCGCGCAGGGCCAGGCCGAATGCCTTGAACAGGGCTTCCATCTTATGATGGTCGTTGCGGCCCGCGATGAGGTTCATGTGGACGGTCAGGCCCGAGTTGACGGTCACGGCGCGGAAGAACTCCTCTGCGAGTGCCGTATCCATCGTGCCGCACATGGGCGCGGTGAACTCAGCGTTCCAGGCCAGGTAGGGGCGGCCGCTGATATCGATGGCGGCGAAGGCCAGGGCTTCGTCCATGGGCATGTAGGCGCTGCCCACGCGGCGGATGCCTACCCGGTCGCCCAGGGCTTCGCGGATGGCCTTGCCCAGGCAGATGCCCACGTCCTCGACGGTGTGGTGCGCGTCCACCTGCAGGTCGCCGGCGCAGGAGAGCGCCAGGTCAAACTGGGCGAAGCGGCACAAAGCGTCCAGCATGTGGTCGAAGAACCCCACGCCGGTGGCCAGCTCCGTCTTGCCGGAGCCGTCCAGGCACACGGCCAACTGGATATCGGTTTCCTTGGTCTTGCGGGCGAATTCAGCGGTACGCATGGTATGCACTCCTTGCTGTAAAGGTTTGTGTTGTTACACGCGGAAGCAGCAATGAAAAAAAGTCCAACTCAATCGCGTAATGGGTCAAGGGATGAAGTCCCTTGCGCGGGTCCAGGGACGGCGTGAGTCCCTGGCGGGTTGTCAGGGCAGAGCCCTGATCTCCCTTTTCGGCCATCACTAGGCGTGAAGCCTAGCGCTGGCTACACGCGGCCAATGCAAGCATTGGCTCTCGTTAATCGGCCTGCCGGCCGATCTCCTTACCAAAGCGAATGGCGACGGAATTGGCGTGAGCGTCCAGGCCCTCTTCCTGCGCCAGGAGGATCACCTGATCGGCCACGCGTTCCAGTTCAGCGCGGGAGCAGCAGATCAGGCTGGACTTCTTCACGAAATCATCCACCGACAGGGGCGAGAAGAACCGCGCCGTGCCGGAGGTGGGAAGGACGTGGTTAGGACCGGCGAGGTAATCGCCGAGGGGTTCGGGGGAGTAGTGGCCCATGAAGATCGCGCCAGCGTTCTCGATCAGGGGCAGCAGCGCGTAGGGCTCGGCCACGGACAGCTCGAGGTGCTCGGGGGCGATCTGGTTGGCGATGTCCGCGCAGTCCTCCATGGTCGGCGCGACCACGATGGTGCCGTAGGCGGTCAGGCTCTGCTCCACCACTTCCTTGCGGGGGAGGAGGGCCGTCTGGCGGGCCAGCTCGGCGTCCACGGCTTCGGCCAGCTTGGCGCTGTCGGTGACGAGGATCGCCGCGGCCAGGGGATCGTGCTCAGCCTGGCTCAGCAGGTCAGCCGCCACATAGCGGGGATCAGCGGTGTCGTCCGCGATGACCAGCACCTCGCTGGGGCCGGCCACCATGTCGATGCCCACGTGGCCGAAGACCTCGCGTTTGGCATTGGCGACGTAGATGTTGCCCGGGC
Source organism: Clostridia bacterium (assembly GCA_017513475.1). Classification (GTDB taxonomy): domain Bacteria; phylum Bacillota; class Clostridia; order Christensenellales; family Aristaeellaceae; genus UBA11524. The sequence goes on along the minus strand of JAFXFR010000045.1, from coordinate 34,163 downwards.
CGGTGATCTTGTCCACCCGCGGGATGCTCTCGGTGCCGAAAGCCAAGGCCGCCACAGCCTGCGCGCCGCCAATCTTGTAGATCTTGTCCACGCCTGCGATATCCGCTGCGACCAGAGACAGGGGATAGCTGATGCCGCCGTCCTTGCCGGGAGGCGTGACCATGATGATCTCCTTTACGCCGGCGACCTTGGCAGGGAGCACGTTCATCAGCACGGAGGAGGGGTACGCCGCCGTGCCGCCGGGGACGTACACGCCCACGCGCTTGAGGGGCGTGACCTTCTGGCCCAGGGAAATGGCTGCGTCAAAGTTGATCCAGGTGTTTTGCTTCTGCTTCTCGTGGAAGGCGGTGATGCGCTTGGCGGCCTCGCGCATGGCGGCGAGCCACTCGGGGGAAGCGGCCTCGTAAGCCTTGTCGATCTCCTCGCGGGTGACGAGGACGTTATCGGCGTTGATATCCGCCTTGTCGAAGCGGGCGGTGTACTCAAACAGGGCTGCGTCGCCCTCCTCGCGGATGCGGCTGACGATCTCCTTCACGCGTCGGGAGATCTCGTCGTTTTGCAGCTGGGAGCGGTTCATCACGCGCGCTTTGAGGGCCTGCGCGTCGGCCATATTCAGAATCGGGATCATGTTTGTTCCCTCCATATATCAGTTGTTGAGCTTGGCGACCTGATCGGCAAGACCGTCGATGATCTCGCGGATACGGTCGCGCTTGGTTTTCATGGACACGCGGTTAACCACCAGCCGCGCCGAGCACTCGCAGACCGTTTCCAGCACGGTCAGGCCGTTGGCGACGAGGGTGGAGCCGCTCTCCACGATGTCGAGGATCACGTCGGAAAGGCCGATCACCGGGCCCAGCTCCATGGAGCCGTGCAGCTCGATGATCTCGATCGTCTGGCCCTTGGCGTCGTAGTAGCTGCGGGCGACGTTGGGGTACTTGGTTGCCACACGGAAGGTGGCGCGGGTGGCGCTTTGATGCTGCTCGGCGTAGCCTGCGATGCACAGCCGGCACTTGCCGAAGGTCAGGTCCAGCACCTCGTACAGAGGCCTGCCGGACTCCAGCAGGGTATCCTTGCCCACCACGCCGATGTCCGCCACGCCGTGGTCAACGTAGGTCGGCACATCGCTGGGCTTGACGAGGATGAAGCGCACATTGTTTTTCCTGTCCCAAAGGACCAGCTGACGGCCAGGATTGCGGGGTTCGGAGCAGTCAATGCCCAGCTGCTCCAGGAGCTCGAAGGCCTGCTCTGCCAGGCGACCCTTGGCCAGTGCGAAGGTGATCATGGGCTGCATCAGAACACCGCCTTTCCGTACTGCTGAATGCCGTCTATCGTGATGTACACGGCGGAACGGGCGAGGTTTGCGTCGACCCGGTGTCGAAGCGCCTCCGCAGACATGCCGTACATCATCGACACGGACACGCCTTTTTCCCGCTGGGCCTTGGCGTAGGCGATGGCAGCCTCCCGGCAGCCTGGATCGAAGGCCAGCGCCACATCCGGGATGGGGGCAGCGAAGGCTGCGCCCTGACGCTCCAGGGCGATCATCAGCAGCTTCATGGACAGCGCGAAGCCCGTTGCAGGCAGTGCGCGCCCGAAGCGGGCAGGCAGCTCATCGTAGCGGCCGCCGGAGAGCAGCGGCTGACCCAGCTCGGCCACCAGGCCGCGGAAGATGGTGCCGGAGTAATAATTCGCCTGATGGGCCATGCCCAGGTCGATGCTGACGTACTGGTCACAGCCGTACTCGGCCAGCATGGCGAGGATCTGCCGCAGGTTGTCGATGGCGGCTACGCACAGGGGATGTCGGGTGAGGGCTGCGGCTTCATCCAGCACGGATGCGTCGCCGTACAGTCGGGGGAGATGCATCAGCCGGGTCGCCACATCCGCGGACACGTCCAGCTTGTCAAGGTACAGCTGCATGTCGAGGGTGTTCTTGCGCTCGATCATGCCGCGAAGGGTGGCGCTCTGCTCTTCGGTCAGGCCTGCTTCCTGCAGGAAGCCTGCCACGAACTGCGCCTGTCCCAGCTCCAGCTGGAAATCGCGGAGGCCTGCGTCCTCGCAGACCTTCACGGCCAGGGCGATCACCTCAGCGTCCGCCTCGGGGGAGGCCTCGCCCATCAGCTCCACGCCGCACTGGGTCTCCTCGCACAGGAGGGAGGCGGCGTCCGTCAGCGTCTTAGTGGCGGATTGCAGGTAGCACAGCCGCAGGGGCAGAGGAGCTTCCGCCAGACGGCCGGCGGCCATGCGCGCGGCGGGAATGGTGGAGTCGGGTCGTACCGCAAGGATGCGTCCTGCGCCGTCGAAGGTCTTCCACACGTCCTCGGGACGGTAGCCCCAGGTGCGGTCATCCAGCGCGTCGTAGAACTCCAGGATGGGCGTCTCGATCTCCTGATACCCCTGCATGGTGAAGGAATGTCGCAGCAGTCCCTCCAGCTGGCGCTTGCGGGCGCACTCGCCGGGCAGGGTATCCTGCATGCCGCTGGGGATTTGAAGCCTGCGCTGCTCCATGGTGACCTCCTGATGCGCTGATAATTTAGCGCGATAAAGTGTTAATGCGATGAATTATAGCATGCTTGCAGCACGTTGTCAAGGGATATTGTGAAGAAATTCGCAAGGAATTTCCCTACATCTACTATACCACGCAAGCAGCCCCCTTTCAACCAAAGTACACCGAAAGCACAACACGAAAAAAGTCCTGCACCGGGTGCGGTGCAGGACGCAGATGCTGTTTACTTGCGCAGCTGAGGATATCGCAGCGCGCCATTCTCATAATCCAGCGTGGAAGGAGTGGAGCGCCAGATGACGCCTTCCACCTTGCCCACGATCATATCGCGGGTGATGGGGCCGGTGGCGCGGCTGTCGTTGGAATTGTTGCGGTTGTCGCCCATGACAAAATAGTGTCCCTCGGGAACAGTGTAGGGGCCGAAGTCCTTGGCGATGTACTCAGCCAGGAGGGGCTCGTCATACTTCACACCGTTGACGTAGAGGAAGCCATCCTTGCATTCCACGGTGTCGCCGGGCAGACCCACGATGCGCTTGACGAAGTTCAGGCGCTCACCGTGCTTGCCCAGCCGGTTGGGGTAATTGCATACCACCACATCGAAGCGCTCCGGCTCGCCGCCAACGGTGAAATAAGTGCCGATGCCGGTGAAGGGGATGCCGAAGAAGGAGGTGCCGTAATCCAGCTTGGAAACATACATGAACTCACCGTCCTTGAGGGTGGGATACATGCTGTTGCCGTCCACACGGACATTCTGGAACACGAAGGAATGAACCAAAAAGGCGATGAGCACGGCGAGCACGATCGTGCCGACCCATTCGCAGACTTCCTGCTTGAGAGGCTTCTTGATCTTCTCAGGCTTGGGCTGGGTGACCCACCAGGAAGGCTTGAGCTTCTTGAGCCAGCAGGCCTTCTTTTCAGGTGCGACAGGTTCAGCCGGTACCTTCTCGATCTCGGACATAACGATAACTTCCTTTCGTTTGTGATGCACGATACATAACGTTTGTGCGGGGGATTTCCCTGCATGGCATCATCTGTAACAGGCTACGGAGGAAATGCGCCCCGGAAGGTGTCGGAGGGTCCGCAGACACTCTGACAGCAATCGTGTTTGCCGGGTTTCCCGGCGGCGCGGGGCGTTTTCAGCTTTGCTGAAAACTATCTTTACGCGAGCAGTCGGTCGGGAGGAGCTTCAGATCCGACCAGCGCGCGAGAGATCAATCCCATTCGTCAAAATGCCGCAGCATTTTGACGAGACCCGTCGCGTTACGCGTCGCCGTTCAGCCAGAATGCGGGCTTGACGTGAGCGGTTTCGTTCTCGGTGTCCATGTCCAGCACCATCAGGCTCTTTTCACCGGTGATGCGCTTCTTCAGCGGCTTGGCAGTGGACATCACGAAGGTCTGACCCACGACTTCCACGCCGAACTCACGCATCAGGTCGACCATGCCCTTGGCGGTGCCGCCGCCCTTGAGGAAGTCGTCCACGATCAGGCACTTCTGCCCTTCTTTGACGCTGCGGCGGGAGAGGCTCATGGTCTCAATGCTGCCGGAGCCGGAAACGTAGTTGATGTTCACCGCGCTGCCCTCGTATACCTTGGAAGAACGACGGGCGATCACCAGCGGAACACCCAGGGCATTGGCGGTGGCAAAGGCCACGGGGATGCCCTTGGTTTCCATCGTCAGCACGAAATCAGGGGCCAGGGAGTAATACTCGGTGGCCATGATCTCGCCCATGCGATTGGTAATGGCGGGGTTGGAGAGAATGTCGGAGTAATACAGGAAGCTGCCGGGCAGCACGCGGTCAGGTCCGGAGAGCATCTGGCACAGTTCCCCGACAAACTTGCGGGCGTCGGGGCGCTTGACCTTGGCACGGTAGCGGACGCCGCCGGCGGAACCTGTCACCGTCTCCAGTTCGCCAAGACCGAACTGGCTCACCACATCGCGAAGGATGTCGATATCCTCGCTCATGGTGGACTTGGCGGTGCCAAACATTCCGCAGAAGTAGCTCAGGGTGAAAATGCGGTTGGGCGCGCCGGTGAGGATCTTCATCATGGCGCTCATGCGTTCATTGCGGCGGATCTTTTCCACGGTGTATGACTCCTTGTATGAATGATGATATGATGACAGCATCAGGAAAACCCTTCCTGAGAAGGATACCCGCACATTATAGCACACTTCTACGAATAATGGAAGCCCCTGAAAATAAAAATGTTCGCCTTTTTCGATGAAAATTTCAGAAATGTTCGTTAATGGGCAAGCAAATGCCCAGGATATGCAGGCGAACGTTTGCCATCTGCGCATCCCGGGCAGGGAATATCCGATTATTTGCCCATCAAGGCCTGCAGCTCGGGGGATGCGTTGTCCTCCTCCATGAACACGTTGGTCTTCATGACGGACAGGTCGCGGGAGGGTTCGATCCCGTAGAAAACCTTGTCGCAGTAATCCAGGATGAGCTCCATGTCGCTGCGGAGGATCGCATGACCGGACAGGTGGATGATCATGTTGTTGTTGTCCGAGGCGCCCAGCAGATCCCAGGCGGGCTGCGCGCCGACGGTAGCCATCACCTGGCCCTCCACATTGTTCCATTCCTCGCTGAGGATGCCGGTGACAAGGATGAAATGCCGGTTCGGGTCAGCGCACAGGGCCGCCAGGAAATGCTGGTCAAAGGGCATCTGGGCGGGATCCTTCACCAGCTGGATATTGCCGCAGAACCAGTGGCTTTCGCCGCTGCTGCGGATGTTGCCCCAGCTTTCGCAGGTGCCGTTGGTCCACTGGCCGGTGCCGTCCTCGCCCTTGAAGTTCATGCTGCTCAGGTCAAAGGTCTTGCCCTGGCAGGAGTAGCGAAGCATGCCCAATCCGCCTGCGCCGGAGCAGGAGGGAATGACCACCCTGAAGCGCTCGTCATAAGCGCCGGCAACGGCCACGGACTTGCCAAAGCGGCTCACGCCGCCCAGCAGGCTGTATTCCGGATTGATGCCAAGCTCAGCGCCTGCGCCCTGCTCCAGTGCGTCGACGATCTTCGCGGCGCCCCAGGCCCAGGCGACCAGCGCGCCGGTGCGGTTGGTAGCGTGAATGCCCCGGGGATACAGGGTGAAGAATGCGCCGGTGAAGAAGGAATTGTCCGAAGCCACATCATAGGGCGCGTAGGCAAAGCCCGCGTAGCCACGGTCGGCAGCGTAGTGGAGCACGTCGCTCATGCCCCAGAAGCTGTACTCAATATAGTAGGGCCAGCCGCCTTCAGGGGTCTCGCCCTTGGGCAGGATGAAGGGAACCTTCAGGGTGACCTCCTTGTCCGCCCGGGCGACAGTGATGTACAGCACGTTGTTATCCACGCGCCAGGTCAGGGTCTCCTCGGAGCCGTCGGGCATGTAGCCGTACATGTAGTACTCGTACAGGCCCTTGATTTCCGCGCGTCGGCGGGCCCAGTCCTCCTCGGTGACGACGGGGGTGCCGTCCATGAAGGTCATCAGATCGGGGATTTCCGGCTGCAGAGGAAGATCGGCGGGGCGGGTGTAGGGGAGGACGGCGTCCGTCTGTCCCCACTTGATGGGCGCCTCCTCGGCAAATGCGGAGGGAAGCAGGATCATCAGCGCAAGAACGGCGATAAACAGAATCTTCATGTGTATTCCTCCTTACAGGGCGTTGGTAAGCATCTCCAGCACAAAGGTGCGGATATTCTCTGCAATCAGGGGCCAGCGCAGCGCGCAGCAGCGGGCGAGGTGTTCCTCGGGCAGGGACATGATCAGGTCGATACCGGGGGTATCGGGCTCATCGGTAAGAGTGAGCAGCCATTCCTCCAGGCCGCACTGACGGACACACTCGGTTTGCGCCGCATCCGGCATGGGAAGGGCTGGATCATAGTCTGCCGTCAGATGGGCCAGGACGGTGGAATAGGTCATCTGCACACAGGCGCGCCAGCGTTCAGGCAGCAGCGTGAAGTGTTTGTCCGCCGGCAAATAGAGCAGCAGATCCATCAGCGTGGCGGCTTTGTCCAGCAGGCGCAGGTGAACAACGATGCGTCCGTCCGGCAGCGTGAAGGATTCTGCCGGGGCCATCTGCTCGGTGGAGAACCGATCGCGCCAGTCTGCTGCGTGCCCGTCGATGATCGCCCGGCGGCTGGCGGGGATGCGCTTCTCAAAGCTGCGGAGGATAAAATCTCCCTCGCCTGTCAGCTCAATGAGGTTCCCCAGGGGATGCGCCCGCTGGGTGATCTGCCCCTGGCTCTCCAACTCGGAAAGGCTCAGCTGCATGGTGATATAGTTCATCAGATCGCCTTCCGCCATGGCCTGAAGCAGCTGCATGGCGGTCACCGGCCCCAGGCGGTGCAGGGCATAAAGGATGACGAGGCGGTTCTCTGTCTCGGGGATGATCTTGCGTTCCATAGGAGGCTCCTGATTTCATTTCTGCGGATAGAGTATTTGACGCAGGGGCGGCGGATTCCTGCTGAATAAGGAAAATCCCCCTCTGCACTGCGGCAGAAGGGGATGGACTTGCATGTGTGAAGCGCGGTTGACAGGCGGTGCCTGTTCCGCTTACGCGGGCCTTACGCGATGAAGGGCTTGATCTCGTTGAGCAGATCTTCGCACTCGTCGCAGTAGATCTCCATGGTGACGGGCTTGGACCAGTCCAGGGAGAAGATGCCCAGGATGGACTTCGCGTCAACCACGTGGCGGCCGGAGCGCAGGTCCATGTCGTAGGGGTAAGCGCCAACGATCTGCACGAACTTCGCGCCGTCGGTCATCAGGTTCAGCTTAATGTTTACAGACCTCATTTAGAAGCACCTCCGTGTCGTCTAGGTACCTTTCTGGTACGGGGATAATATACCATGTTTGTCAGCCAATTGCAAGATATTTATAAGAAAAAATTCCGCGTGTTATGTATGGAATGACGGAGGCGGGGGCCGGTTTTTGTGCATCGTGGCCGAAGGTTTAAAACATTTCTGGAAACGTTTCCATAATCAAGTGGTCATCAGGTGCGCCTTGCCAACACTCCCTGAAGGTGCTATAATATCGCTGTTTATGGAAATGATGAAAGGAGGCGCACCCATGGAGAAGGTCGAAGCCAGCGTCCTTGGCACCATCTACCGCAACGACGACAACGGCTACACCGTGCTCACCGCCCGGGAAGGCCGGAAGGAAATCACCATCGTGGGTACGCTTCCGGAGCTGCATCCTGGCGAACAGGCGGTGTTCACCGGCGAGTGGATCTCCCACCCGACCTACGGGCGGCAGCTCAAATGCGCCTCTGTTGAATTGCAGAAGCCCACGACCCTGCTGGGCATCGAGCGTTACCTGGGCAGCGGCATCATCCACGGCGTGGGGCCGTCCACGGCGAAGGCCATCGTGGCCCATTTTGGCGAGGATACTCTGCGCGTGCTGTCCGAGCACCCGGAGATGCTGCAGGAAGTCCCCAAGATGGGAAAGAAGCGCTGGAAGCAGATCGCCGAAGCCTACCGCGAGCAGGAGGGCGCCCGCACGGCGATGGTCTTCCTGCAGACCTACGGCATCCCGGCGACGCTGAGCATCAAAATTTCCAAGCTTTACGGTGACCGTACGCCCGCCATCATCAAGGAGAACCCCTACCGCCTGTGCGAGGACATTGACGGCGTGGGATTCCTGACGGCCGATCGCATCGGTACGTCTCTGGGTGTGCCGCCGGACAGCGAAGGCCGCATCTGTGCGGCGCTCAAATACATATTGAAGGAAGCTGCCGCGTCCCAGGGCCATATTTTTCTGCCCCGCGGAGAGCTGCTCAGCCGTGCCGCTCAGCTGCTGCGGGTGGAGCCTGCGCTGGCGGAACATCATTTGCTGCGCATGACCATGGTGCGGGAGCTGATCCAGTCCGGCTCGGACGGCGAGGAGCGGGTGTATCTGCCGGCCTTCGACAGCGCGGAAAGGGAAGTCGCCCTCCGCTTGTGCGAGCTGATGACCGCCTATGGCACCGACAGCGCAGCCGGCGCGGACAAGGAGATCGACCGCTTCCAGAAGAAGCACGGCATTACGTTTTCCGCCCGGCAGCGGGAGGCGATCCTGACCGCCTGCCGTGAGGGCGTGCTGGTTATTACCGGCGGCCCCGGTACAGGCAAAACGACCATCATCAACTGCATCATCAGCCTGCTGAGCCGTGAGGGCGAGGTGGTGCTGTGCGCCCCCACGGGCCGTGCGGCCAAGCGTATGACCGAGGCCACCGGCGTGGAAGCCAAGACCATCCACCGCCTGCTGGAATACGGCGGCGACGAGGGTATGTTCGCCCGCAACCAGGAGAACCCCATCGAGGCGGACGTGGTCATCGTGGACGAGGTGTCCATGGTGGATCTCATGCTGATGCGCTCGCTGCTGCGGGCCATCGAGCCGGGCACGCGGCTCATCCTTGTGGGCGACGCGGATCAGCTGCCCAGCGTGGGCGCGGGCAATGTGCTGGGCGACGTGCTGGAGAGCGGCGTCATCCCCAAATGCATGCTGACGGACATCTTCCGTCAGGGCGAGACCAGCCGCATCGTGGTCAACGCCCACCGCATCAACCACGGCGAAATGCCTCTGCTGAACGAGAAGGGTACCGACTTCTTCTTCGAGCGCAAGCAGGGCTTCTATGACGCAGCCCAAACCATCGTATCCCTGGTGACGCAGCGGCTGCCGAAGTTCCTCAAGTACGACCCGACGGAGTATGCCGAGATGGCCGTGCGCAATATCCAGGTGCTGGCGCCCGCCAAGAAGGGCGAGTGCGGCGTGATCGCGCTCAACCAGATGCTGCAATCGGCGCTCAATCCGCCTGCGAAGGACAAACCGTCCCTCCAGTACGGCGAAACCATCTTCCGCCTGGGCGACAAGGTCATGCAGACCAAGAACGACTACCAGCTGGAGTGGCGCAGGCTCACATCTACCGGCTGGGAGGACGGCCAGGGCGTGTTCAACGGCGATGTGGGCTTCATCGTCGACGTGGACCCGGAGGAACACTGCCTCACCGTGCGCTTCGACGAGGAGAAGGAAGCGGTGTATGCTTCCGCCCAGTTCGAAAACCTCGATCTGGCCTACTGCCTGAGCGTCCACAAGAGCCAGGGCAGCGAATTCCCGGTGGTGGTGATGCCGGTGGTCGGCGGCCCGCCGATGCTGCTGACCCGCAACCTGTTCTACACCGCGCTGACTCGCGCCCGCTCTCTGGTGGTGCTGGTGGGCAGGGAAGAGGTCGTTCGCCTGATGGTGGAAAACGACCATGTGCTGATGCGCTACACCACGCTGTGCGAGCGTTTGCAGCATGTGTCCACGCTGGTGCCTGGAAGCCTGCTGCGCTGATAAACGGGGCGCTTCCGGGGTATGCTATTCCCGGATGAAAATGCTGCAATGGCAATCTGGTCAAATAATCCCCGGTTTGCACAAAAGGGCCGCAAAGCCCCGAAAATTCTGGTTTTTTCGCGTTTTTTTCAAGCGGAAATCGTTGACAATCAAGGCCCGGCCTTGTATGATGGAAAACGATTTCCGCTTTATTCATAACCATCATGATGGAGGTTGACATATATGTCCAACAAGATCGTGACCAAGTTCGGCGGCAGCTCCCTGGCGGACGCCGGCCAGTTCCAGAAGGTGAAGTCCATCCTGCTGCTGGATCCCAACCGCCAGTATGTGGTGCCCTCTGCCCCCGGCCGCCGCTTCAAGGAGGATGACAAGGTCACCGACCTGCTGTACCGTTGCTGCCGTCAGGTGCAGGCGGGTGAGGATTTCCAGGACACCTTCGATCTGATCGCTGCCCGCTACATGGATATCGCCGAGGAGCTGGGCCTGACCGTCGATCTGGGCGCTGCCCTGGACGAGGTGAACGAGCGCATTGCTGCCGGCGCCAACGAGGACTACTGTGCTTCCCGCGGCGAGTACCTCAACGGCCTGCTGCTGGCGGACTACATGGGCTGGCGCTTCCTAGATTCCGCTGAAGTGATCAAGTTCGACCAGAACGGTCTGTTGGACGCGGAGCTGACCAACCGCCTGATGTCCGAGCGGCTGGCGGACGGTATCCCCACCGTCGTGCCCGGCTTCTTCGGTTCCTATTATGACGGCACGGTGCGCACCTTCTCCCGCGGCGGCTCCGACATCACCGGCGCCATCGTGGCCCGCGCGGTCAACGCTGCGGTTTACGAGAACTGGACGGACGTATCCGGCTTCCTGATGGCCGATCCCCGCATTGTCGACAATCCCCGCGAGATCAGCGGCATCACCTACATGGAGCTGCGCGAGCTGAGCTACATGGGCGCTTCCGTCCTGCATGAGGACGCGATGTTCCCCGTGCACAAGGCGGGCATCCCCACCAACATCCGCAACACCAATAACCCCACCCATCCCGGTACCATCATCAGCCTGGATCTGCCCTATGACGAGGCCCATCCCACCATCACCGGCATTGCGGGCCGCAAGGGCTTCTGCGTTATCAGCATCGCCAAGGCCATGATGAACACCGAGCTGGGCTTCTCCCGCAAGGTGCTCAGCGCCTTTGAGCGCTACGGCGTGTCCATCGAGCATCTGCCCACCGGCATCGACACCATGTGTGTGGTTGTCGCCGGCGATGCCTTTGCGCCTGTGAAGGACAAGATCATCAACCGTATCGTTGAAGCCACCAACCCCGATACCATCACCGTGCACGACAACATGTCCATCATTGCCACCGTCGGCCGCGGCATGGTGCACAACTGCGGTACCGCTGCGAAGCTCTTCGGGGCGATGTCCAAGGCGGGCATCAACGTGCGCATGATCGACCAGGGATCCAGCGAACTGTCCATCATCGTCGGCGTGGACGATAAGGACTATGAGGCGACCATCAAGGCCATCTATGGCGCATTTGTGAATCAGTGATATGCAACGGAGCGTGAGGAATTCGCGCTCCGTTTTCCCCGTTTTTACGAAAGGATGAGCTACCATGCAACTGACCTGGATAACCTATCTGATCGTGTGTCCGCTGGTGTTTCTGGCGGGATTGATTGATTCCGTGGCCGGCGGCGGCGGCCTGATCTCCCTGCCGGCGTACATGGCTGCCGGCCTCACGCCCCTGCAGGCTGCCGGCACCAACAAGCTCTCGGCGTGCCTGGGTACGGTGGCCTCCACTACCCGCTTTGTCCGGGACAGGAAGGTGGACTGGAAGGCCGGTATCTTTGCGGCCATCGGCGCATTCCCTGGCTCATGGCTGGGCGCGCTTCTGCAGCAGCACATCCCGGAAAACGCCGTCCGTATCCTGATGATCTGCGCCATCCCGCTGGTGGCGCTGGTCGTCCTGCGCAAGAAGACGGTGGAAGGCCGCTGCCTGGTGGGGGAGATCTTCTACCGGCCCATGGCCTTCGTGATCGGCCTGGTGATCGGGTTTTACGACGGCCTCATCGGCCCCGGGACGGGTACCTTCCTGATCCTTCTGTTTACGATGCTCCTGGGCATGGAGGCGGTCATGGCCTCCGGCACGGCGAAGATCGTCAACCTGACCAGCAATGTGGCGGCGCTGTGCTCCTACCTGACCAACCAGCCGGAAAATGTGCTCTTTGCCCTGGCGCTGCCGGCGGCGGTATGCGGCATTGCGGGCAATTGGCTGGGCGCAAGCCTTACGGTCAAAAAGGGAGCGGGATTCATCCGCTGGATGCTGCTGATTGTGCTCTTCCTGCTGCTTGCCAAAATGATAGTGGATGTGCTATAATACAATGTGGCAATCCATGCGATTGCCTGACCCGAATTTTTGGACCCTCAGGAGGGATTAAGCATGAATCAGCAGGAGATCACCCTGCGCGTGCCCGGCAAAAAGGAGTACGCGCTGGTGCTGCGTCTGGCCCTTGGCGGCGTGGCTATCCTCAAGGATCTGGATGCCGGTGCGCTGGACGATCTGCGCAATGCGTCCGATGAAGCGGTGGATTGCCTGCTGCATCAGGGGCGCGACGTCTCCTGGCTGACGCTGCACGTTCTGGACGGGCGTGAGAAGCTCAACATCCGTATCTGCGCGGAATTCACCGGCGAGGGCGAGCTGATTGCCGATGCGGAGGAGACGGAGATCTCCCGCGCGGTGCTGGAGACGCTCATCCCCGAGGTGGAGATGCAGACGCAGGACTGCGGGTGCATCAACGCCATTTCCCTCACGCTGAAAAAAGCGGTTGCAATGGGGGCGTAAAGATATGGACGATACGCGCCTGACGCCGCTCCTGGCCGACTATGCCAGGACCCGCGACCGGGATGTGATGGCGCAGCTGGTGGAAGGGTACCTTCCCCTGTGCAGATCCATCGCCCGGAAGTTCCGCGGGCAGGGCGTGGAAACGGAGGACCTGGAGCAGGTTGCTGCCATCGCGCTGATGAAGGCCATCGAGCGCTTTGAGCCGGAACGGGGCTTCAAGTTTACCACCTTTGCCATGCCTACCATTGCGGGCGAGGTCCGCAATCATATCCGGGATAAGGGCGGAGCAATCCGCGTTAACCGCGATACCCGCTCCCGGCTGTACCAGCTGCGCAAGGTCACCGATCAGCTGACCCAGCAGCTGCAGCGTGAGCCTTCGCTGAAGGAGATTGCTGCAGCAATGAACGTCACCCCGGACGAGCTCCTGTCCCTGCTGGACGCCCGAGACGCCTCGGACGTGCTGTCCATGGATGCAGGCATGTCCTCCGATGAAGATGCACAGAAGCTTGAGGCTCGCCTGGGCGTGACCGACGATGGCTTCGAGCGCGTTGAACAGCAGCAGTGGATGCAGTGGGTGCTCCGTCAGGTCACTCCGCAGGAACGGCTGCTGCTGGAAAAACGCTTTATTGAGCGCCTGGGTCAGAGAGAAACCGCCAAGGCGCTGGGTGTGAGCCAGATGCAGATCAGCCGCATGGAGCGTAAGATCCTCGCCCGGCTGCGGGACCTGACCGAACGCTGGCAGACCCTCCACTGACACTTTTCTTTCCCACGACCAAGAGGGGAGTACAGATAGATGGACAATCAGTTCTACCCGCCCAACGGCGGCTATCCCCAGGGCCAACCGCCCCAGCAGGGCTATGCGCCCCAGAGCTACGGCCCGCAAACACAGCAGCCCATGCAGAATCCTTATGAAGCGTCCTATGGCATGCCGCCTGCGGGATATCAGCAGCCCCAGGGCGGATACAATCCCTATGATCTGCAGCAGGCGGGCTACGCGGCCTACACCCAGCCCCAGCAGGGTGATGCACAGCCGGATTCCTATCAGCAGACGGGGTATCAGCAGACCGGCTACCAGCAGCCCTACGGCGGCATGCAGCAGCCCTACGCCGAGGATGGCTACCAATATCACTTTGACCATAGCCAGTCCGTGATGCAGGAGCAGCAGGCGCCCACCGGATTCCCGCAGCAGGAGCTCAGGCCCCGGAAACCCCGGATCAAGCTGACATCCTTCCACGTGGCGATCATCGTGGCGGCACTGGGTTTCCTGGGCTGGTATCTGTATGCGACCCTGGTGCCGGAGGCGGCTACCCACGGGATGATCACCAGCGGCAACCTCAGCGCCACCCATGCCGGCGATTGCCTGATCGTCCGCAATGAGGTGCCCTACGATGCGGAGGGCGTGACCAGCGTGGTCTATGATGCGGAGGAGGGCAGCTATGTCACCCGCACCTCCTACGATGAGAACGGAGACGCACATGCTACGGTGATCTGCCGCGTGTATTCCTCCGGCTATTCCACCCGCGAGATGAATACCCTGCTCAGCTACCGGTCCTCCATCCGCAATTACCAGAAGAAGCTGATTGAATCCGAAACCACCTATGACGCCCGGCTCAACCGCGTCACCTCCGACGTGATGACCTGCGTACGCGCCGTGCGCGACCTGATTGCCGGCGGACGCGGTTCGCTGGAGAATCAGGAGAAGATGCTGGCCGGCGCCGTGCAGGCAAGACAGGATTACATCAAGAACAAATATGCCTCCGACCAGCGACTGTCCCGTCTGCTGGACGATGAGCTCAGCCAGACGCAGCGCATCCATTCCTGGACCAAGCAGAAAACCGTGGAAAAGGAAGGCTTGGTCAGCTTTTACTCCGATGGCTATGAATATGGTCTGACGGGCAAGAACTACACTACCTTCGAGCCCCGCGAGGTGCGCGCCATGATCAATGGCAACGCTCCGGAAAAGACTGCTGCCCAGAAGGGCAAGACCACCATCTACCGCATGGTGGAGGATGGGGAACGGTATGTTCTGTTCCTCTCCCGGGACACGGAGTGGAACCCTGTGCAAGGCCAGATCTACCAGCTGCAGCTGGAGCGCTTTGAGAACACGGTCGTCTATGCGGAAGTGGTGAGCTTCACCCGATCCGGCGGCGAGCTGCTGGTACGCCTGAAGGTGAACGGCAGCGTCCAGCCGGTTCTGTACATGCGTACCTGCGGCGCGCTGCTGGGCGAGAACATCTCCACCCTGTGCGTGCCGGAGCGCGCCATCTACGTGCAGGACGGCATGACCGGCGTGGTGGTGGTGGATAACCACACGGAGTCCTTCATCCCGGTCAATGTCATCCATTACGAGGGCGGCAATGCCTACTTCCAGGCCATACAGCAGGGGCTGCTCTTTGAGGGCATGACGGTGCTGCTCTTCTGATCACCATAGGTAAGGATGTGAAGCCTTTGCTTCAGCAGCGTTATGAAACGGTACAGGCGGCACTTGCGGCGGCCTCGGAAGGCCGGTATGCTCCGCCGCGTATCATCGCGGTCACCAAGACCCATCCGGTTGAGGAGCTCCTTCCCCTGGAGGGTCTCGGGCTGCGGGAGATCGGCGAGAACCGCGTCCAGGAGATCGTCGAAAAATGGCCGGATTTGCAGGAAAAATTCCGTTTCCACTGCATCGGGCGGTTGCAAACCAACAAAGTTAAGTATATAATGGATAAGGTATGCCTCATTCAGTCTCTGGACCGGATGAACCTGGCGATGGAGATAAACCGGCAGGCTGAGAAGGCCGGCGTGGTGATGCCCGTGCTGGTGCAGGTTTCTCCCGCAGGGGAGGAGCAGAAAGGCGGCATGCCACCTGAGATGGTTCGAGGCTTTCTGCAGGAGATCCGGCAGATGCCGGGCCTTCGCGTCCGCGGGCTGATGGCGGTGATGCCTCATACCCAGGACCAGCAGTACCTTGACGGGCTGTTTGCCGGCATGCGGCAGCTCTTCGAAGAACTGCGGGCAGAAGCCATCCCCGGGGTGGAAATGCAGGAGTTGAGCATGGGCATGTCCGGCGATTATCTGCTGGCCGCCCGGCACGGAGCAACCATGGTACGCCTGGGCAGCGCATTGCTGGGCCCGCGTGATTACGGCATGGTGAACAAGTGACCTTTTGAGAGGAATGAAGATACATGGCGTTTTGGGATGACGCAAAAAAGAAGGTGCTGCAGGTGATGCGGCCCAAGCAGCAATCGGAAAGCCAGGGGTATTCCCCCAATCGTGCGGACGGCGGCTTCAGCGGCTATGTGCCCAAGATGAACCGGCAGCAGATGGAGCCTAACCCCACCGGTTATCAGCAGCCCCGTCCTGCCGGATTCGAGAACATGATGCCTACCGGTGTGGATCCGTCGGTGATGCAGGGCTTCCAGCCCGTTGGCGGCCAGACCGGCCAGGTGCAGCCCCAGCAGGCTCCCTTTGGCCAGACGGGCTATCAGCAGCCCTTTGGCGGTCAGCAGATGCCGCCCCGGCCCCAGGCGCAGTTCCAGGGGCAGCAAGCCCAGAACGGCCCGGCGCAGCCTGGCAGTACCTTCCGCCATAATGTGCCCCAGCCCACGCGTCCCGGATTTGGACAGCCTGCCTTTGCACAGAATGCACAGCAGCCTCAGCAGGGCTTTACCTCCCGGCAGAGCGTGCCTGTGCAGCAGCCTGTGCAGCAGCCGCAGAATCATGCGCCCGCAGAGCCGAACGGCCAGACCTTCGCATTCCCCGGCGGCGACAGCTATGTGGTTGACGGCAACGCCTACAAGCTGATCTTCCGGGTGGCGCAGATCACCGGCGTTCCCAGCTGCTTCCGGGTCATTGAATTCATGTACAACAATGAGGCAGTGATCGTCAATGCCGAGCAGATCACCGATCTGGTGGAGGCTGACCGCTGCATGGATCTGATCTTCGGCGCAGCCTGCGCAATGAAGCAGCGTCTGATGCGTGTCTCCGGCAAGCAGATTTACCTTATCACCCCGCCCCAGGTGTACGTCGCCCCGTTTGAGGGCCTGCGCCGGGCAGGGATGGCGGATATCGAGCGTCGCTGGCCCGGCGCCATGCAGGCGAATATGCAGCCTCAGCAGATGCCCGGCGCGCAGCCCTTTGCGGGCAATGTGCAGCAGATGGCTCCGCAGCAGATGCGGCAGGATGACTTTGCCGGCGGCTTTGGACGCCGCGCTGCCCGCAGCCAGATGAATACCAATGGGTATACCGACTACGGTGGATTCAGCGCCAAAGGTCGCTGATTCAAGATATTACACAAGGAGGTAATTTACAATGTTTGATCTGTTCTTCGACCTGATCGGCCTGGTGGTGGGCCTGTACGCCCTGCTGGTGCTGGTGCACTTCATCCTGACCCTGATCAAGGTGCCTGCCAACAAGTGGACCACCATGCTGGCCAATATCGTGGAGCCTGCACTGGCCATCGTCCGTCCTGTGGTGAACCAGATCCTGCCCGAGAAGTGGCAGATCATTGACTGGTCTCCCGTTGCGGTGATCCTGGTGTGTTCTGTGGTGAACGGCATCCTGGGCTTCCTCAGCTGGCTCCTGCCCTGATGAAGGATGTGCCCGCGCAGCTGACCCTGCGTCTGCGTCAAAATGCAGAACGGGTGGATCGGCTGGATACTGCGGCTCCGGGACGCTTTGTGACCGGCGTGGAGAGATCCCTGGCCCTGCATGCCGCGAAGGAAGCGCAGGTAGCAGCTTCCTTCGACGGCGGCTGGCCGGATGCAGAACGGGTGCAAGTGTGCTTCCATCCATTCTGGGCGGAGGCAGAGTTCACCGCTGAATGGGTGGAAATACGCTGGGCTGCGAAGTTTGCCCATGTGGAGCACCGTGATCTGCTGGGCAGTCTCATGGCGCTGGGGATGGACCGCAGTTACTTTGGCGATCTGATCGCCCTGGAAGACAGGGCTTACCTGTACTGTCTGCCGGAGGTGGCCGCCCGGCTGCCCGTCGAGTGGGATAAGGCCGGCAATGTGCCCATTAAGGTACAGCTGCTGGAGGATGCCCCTGTGATCGAACCGCCCAAGGGTGAGATCCTGCGGGATACAGTGGCCTCCCTGCGGCTGGACTGCGTCCTGGCATCTGGCATGAAAACATCCAGGAGCCGTGCGGCGGAGATCATCCGCATGGGTAGTGTTTCGGTGGATCACATGCCTGAGGAACGCACTGATCGTGTGCTGACATCGGGTCAGCTGCTGAGCATACGCGGCTTTGGCCGCATTCGTCTGACGGAAGTGGGCAATCCCACCCGGAAGGACCGTCTGCCGATATCGCTTGAAATTTTTCACAAGGGATGAGCATTTTTTCGGGAGATGCTGCATCTCAATGCAATGAGGGGGTACGACGAATATGCAGAACCAGAAAATCACCATTGAACTGATCGAGACCAAGGAATTCCATGTGGCTGCCCGCGGCTACAATCAGCGTGAGGTGGACGAGTTCCTGGACAGCATCTGTGATGAGCTGGAACGCATTGAGGCTGAAATGACCGCGCTGAAGACGGAAAACAACCGTCTCAAGAACCAGGCGCTGCCCCAGCGGGAGTCGTCCTACAGCGCGTATCAGGCCCCCAAGGCATCCTCTTCAAGTGCGCAGGAGGTCCTGGAAATGGCTCAGCGCATCAAGGAAGAAATGGTTGCTGACGCTCAGGCCAAGGCTGCAGAGATCATCAGCAATGCTGAGGTCGAGGCCAAGGCGCGGTTGGGCAATCTCGGCGCGGAAAAGGAAGAGCTGGAGGCTTCGCTGAATGCCCTGAAGAAGGCTGTGCAAACGTACAAGGCCAATTTTGCCAGCCTGATCGCTTCTGCTCAGGATGCACTGAACGCGGCGGACGAACTGTAATCACATTGGCGGGACAGTCATGGGCTGTTCCGCTTTTTTGCAATGACGGGAAGGGAGGCTGTGCCGTGGAGACGATTCGCATATCCGTGCGTGGGCTGGTGGAATTCACCCTCCACGGCGCGGATATTCGCCCCGCCGGCAGCATGAAGGACATGCAGGAGGGCATGCTGGGCCACAAGGCGCGCCAGGGTCTGCTGGGGGAGGGCTGGGAAGCAGAAGTGCCGCTCAGCCTGACCATCCCGGTGGATGATGAGGCCGAGCTGCTGCTTACCGGGCGCATGGACGCCTTCTGTGACGGCGATGTGCCCATTATTGAAGAAATCAAGCTCTGGCAGCACCGGGAGCCGCCGCTGACGCCCTTTGAGGCCCACGAGATGCAGGCGGTGTGCTATGGACACATGCTCTGCGAGGAGCGGGGAATCGGGCATGTCATCATCCGCGTGGTGTATGTGGACCGGCGCGGCAAGGTGCGCGGAGAGTTCGACACGCCCCTGACGGCGGAGGAATGCCGGGCGCGTTTCCTGACGGTGTTCGAGCCGTGGGTGCGGCGCAACCGTCTCGTCCGCAAGCATCGCCGGGAGCGGGATGCATCGCTGCGGCACTTGCAGTTCCCCTTCGAGAATTACCGTCCTGGTCAGCGGGAAATGGCGGTGCAGGTTTATACTGCGGTCAAGCTGGGCAAGCGGTTGTTTGCATCCATGCCCACCGGCACGGGCAAGTCTGTGGCAGCGCTGTTCCCGGCGCTCAAGGCGCTGGGGGAGGGTCTGACCAATCAGGTCTATTACCTGACTGCCCGCACCACCCAGCGGCAGGGGGCGATCGAGGCGCTGCGCCGCATGCGTCAGCAGCCGCTGCACCTGTGGACGCTCACCCTGGACGCCAAGGACAAGCAATGCCCTGCGCCGACCCTCTGCCACCCGGACTTCTGCCCCCGGGCAAAGGGGCATTTCCTGCGCGACCATGCCGCCATCGAGGAGATGCTGTCCATTGACGACTGGTCGCCGGAGAACATCCGCGCGATGGCGGACAAGCATGATCTCTGTCCCTTCGAGTTCTCCCTGTCCCTGGCGGAGATCGCCGACCTGACCATCTGCGACTACAACTACGCTCTCGACCCGGCGGTGCACATCCAGCGCATCTTCGACAAGACGGCGGACGTGACACTGCTGATCGACGAGGCCCACAACCTGCTGTCCCGCGTGCGGGACATGCTTTCCGGCGCGGTGGATGGCGGACGCATCCGCAAGTTGCGCACCGCCGTGGGCAAGACGGCGGGCCGCAAGCATGCCCTGTACAAGGCCATGACCGGCGTGCTCAAGGCCATCGACGACCTGCCCATCCCGGAGGATGAATCCACCGAAGGCGAGCTGACGAAGCTCCCGACCTCCTTCGACAACGCCTGCATGGAGCTGGCCGACGCCTTCATGGAGGCGCAAAACGAACGCTTCCCCTGGGACGAGGAAGGCGAGCATCTGCGGGATGTGATCACGCCGCTGCTGGGGTTCATCCGTGCCAGAAAGAGAGATACCACTGACTACGCTTGGCTCTGGCAGGGCCGCAAAAGCAAGACCATCACGGCCTTTGCGCTGGATGTGGCCAGCTACTTTGAGGAGGTCACGACCATGCTGCGGGGCGTGGTGTGCTTCTCCGCGACCATGCACCCTCTGGAGGACATGAAGCTCCTTCTGGGCGGTCAGGAGGACGACGCCTGCTTCGCGATGCCTTCGCCCTTCCCAAGGGAAAATCTGCTGATTCATCAGCTGGACGTGAACACCCGCTACCGCTTCCGCGACGCGGCCTGCGAGGACATTGCGGCCGCCATCCGCGCAGTGGTGGAGGCCAAGCCGGGTAAGTACATCGCGTTCTTCCCAAGCTTTGCGTACCTGCGGCAGGTGTCGGAGATGCTGGACATGTCCCATCAGGCCCAGCGCAGCGGCATGTCCGACGACGAACGCCGCGCCTTCCTTGCACCCTACACCCCTGATGGCGAGCCGGTGCTCAGCCTGTGCGTGCTGGGCGGCATCTTCGCAGAGGGCATCGACCTGCCCGGCGACGCGCTGGACGGCGTGGTCATCGTGGGCGTGGGGCTGCCGCAGGTGAACCTTTTCCAGGAAACGCTCAGAGCGTATTACGAGCGCACCTTTGGCGACGGCTTCCTCTACGCCTACATGCTGCCGGGCATGCAGAAGGTGGCCCAGGCGGTGGGCCGCGTCATCCGCACGGAGACGGACCGCGGCGTGGCGCTGCTGCTGGATGATAGATATCGGCAAGCGGCGTACCGCAGGCTGTGTCCGGAACATTGGGGGATCATAAGGGGCGATTGCGAGGCGGAACTGCGGAGGTTCTGGCTGGAAGTATGATAGCCGATACAATGAATGGAGGAAGTATATGAAGGTTTTTGAGCTGAATGGAGATCTCTTTGAAGACGTCGAAGGATTCTATGATGAGATCGACAGGCTGCTGACGAAAGACCTGACATGGCGGACGGGACATAATCTGGATGCGTATAACGATCTGCTGCGCGGAGGCTTCGGCGTGCATGAATATGGCGAGCCCATTGTGATCCGGTGGCTGAATTTTGAGAAATCAAAACGAGAACTGGGCGCGGACTTTGTGCAGGATATCATTGATATCACAACAGATGACAGATGGGGACATCGCTGCACATTGGAACTGTGCTGACAGATTTGTCATCAAAACCATGACGGCGGAAATCCACCGCCGTCTTTTTGATGTATTTTCAGCGTGAATCCCTTGGCAAACGACTGCCTCTGACGTACAATAAATCCTGTATACAAAATCAGCGAATGCAGGGAAGAAAATGTTCTTCCCATTCGTTATCCAGGAGGAACAGCTATGAAGTACATTCTTGTTATCGGCGATGGCATGAGCGATGATCCCATTGAGGAGCTGGGCGGCAAGACCCCGCTGGAATACCTCGATCTGCCCCAGTTTGGTGTGCTGGCCGGCAGCGAAGTCGGCGCTTGCCAGACCGTCCCCGAGGGCGTGCCGGCGGGCAGCGACACCGCGATCCTCAACATCTTCGGCTATGATCCCCGCTGGAGCTACACCGGCCGCAGCGTGCTGGAGGCCGCGGGCGTGGGCGTGACCCTCAAGAAGGGTGAGGTGTCCATGCGCGTCAACCTCTGCGCGGTGGAGGAAATCGACGGCAAGCTGATCATCCACAGCCACAACGGCGGCAATATCGAGGGCGACGAGGCAGAGACGCTGATGAACGATCTGCTGGCGGATCCCCGCTTCCAGCCTGCGAAGGAGGCTGCGAAGCTGCATGTGCACGTCAGCCGTACCTTCCGTCACATCGGCGTGTTCGCGGATGTGGACGAAGCCGCCGTATTCCAGACCACCGAGCCCCACAACGTGCTGGAGCAGGACGTGGCGCTGCACTATCCCACCGGCGCGATGAAGGACGAAATCACCGCGCTGATGAAGGCCTCCTACGAGGTGCTGAAGGATCATCCCATCAATCAGGCGCGCATCGCGGCGGGAAAGCTCCCTGCCAACATGATCTGGCCCTGGGGCGCAGGCCGTGCGATGCTGCTGGATAACTTCGTGCAGAAGTATGGCCGCACCGGCACGGTGATCTCCGCGGTGCCGCTGGTATGGGGCATTGCTGAGCTGGCGGGCCTGAAGCACCCTGAGGTGCCCGGCGCCAACGGCGATCTGGACACCAACTATGCCGGCAAGGTGGAGGCTGCCATCAAGGCACTCAAAAATGGCGACGATTTCGCCGCCATCCATGTGGAAGCTCCCGACGAGATGACCCACGCGGGCAAGCTGCCTGAGAAGATGGAAGCCATCCGCCGCCTGGATCAGCAGGTGATCAAGCCCCTGCTGGAGAAGCTGCCTGAGCTGGGGGATTTCCGCATCCTGCTGCTGAGCGATCACAAGACGCTGATGTCCACCCGCACCCACGACGGCAAGCCCGTGCCCTACGCCATCTACGACAGCCGCAAGCCCGGCGTGCCCTCCCGTCTGGACGAGGAGACCGCCGCCAAGGGCGAGTGGCTCCCGGAGGGGCGGTTCATCATGGGCAGATTACTGGAGGTCAGCAAGTAATGAAACGAAAGTGTCTTCTTACGGGATTGATCTTGAGCTGCGTTGGTTCGATCTTGGTGATTGTCAAACTCATCATGCAAAATGCTTTCCCTGAAACACTGCGCTTCGTTGCCGCAATATGCCTGTTGGTAGGTGTTGCAACGAATCTAACAATTCTGTGGGAAGCCCGAAAGAAGGCAAAGGAGAATTCTGACGGTAGCCAGCAGTAAGACTACTATCAGGAATCCGCCCCCTCCAGCCACTTCTCCAGCTCCTCAATGGTCGCAAACCCCTTGCCCTGGCGTACCGCCTGCTGAACACTGTCCGGCAGCTCGGAAAGCAGCAGGTCAAGCTCCTTCACCAGCGCCAGCGCATCGCCGTACTTGTTCTGGAAGATGCACAGCATCCCGCCCTCGTCCGGCATAAGCACCACGTGCTCGGGACAGTAGAGCGGCAGCGTCTGCTCCATCGCCACCTCCGCAGAGGCGAAGGAGGTGATCTGCCAGGTGTCGTAGGCGGCGGAGATGGCCTCGCGGTTCTGACCGACCAGCTCAGTGGGGATCACCTGGCGGCGGGTCAGGCTGTGTCCGCAGGGGACGTAGGTCATGCGCTGTATGATCTGGCAGTCCATGCTGGTGGTCAGCTGTGGATCGGAGCGCACCTGAGCGGTCTCCGGCAGCGTGTCGTCTACGGTGGATTTAGGCGCCAGGGCGACGATCAGCAGCAGCGCCATGCCCAGTAGCATCGCTCCGCCCCGAAGCAGCTGGCGGCGGTCAACGGTCGGACGGATGGTGACTTCCTCTGCGGAAAAATGCGGTTTCGGACGGCGATACCGGCCGTCAAAATGATCGATGTCATTCATTGGGATCGCTCCTTTCTCTGCCAACAGTATGGCGGAAAAGCAGGGCGGTTATCCCTTACGAAAGGGGAGAATGCGGTGATCTGCGCAGTACTGTTTGACTTGGACGGCACGCTGACCAACACCCTGGAAGACATTGCCGATGCGATGAATCGCGCCCTGCGTATGCATCATCTGCCTGAGTGGCCGCTGGATGCTTACCGTTATCTTGTTGGCGACGGCGCGAAAAAGCTGGCGGAACGGGCTGTCCGCGAGCGGCAGGAGCTGGCGCTGTCCGTGCAGAAGGAATACCAGGCCTGGTACGAGAACCATACCCGCGTCAAGACCCGTCCCTATGACGGCGTACCGGAAATGCTCCGTACTCTGCAGGCCAAAGGCGTACCGATGGCAGTTTTCTCCAACAAGCCCGATGCGGACACGAAGAATGTAGTCCGCCACTTTTTCCCGGACATTGATTTCCGGGTGGTGAGGGGACAGGTGGAAGGCGTTCCGGTGAAGCCCGACCCGGCAGGAGCGCTCGCTGTGGCGCGCGCGATGAATGTGCGGCCGCAGGAGATGCTCTACCTGGGCGATACCTCCACGGACATGCGCTGCGCCCTCAATGCAGGGATGCATCCAGTGGGCGTTTTGTGGGGATTCCGTACGGAAGACGAGCTCCGCCAAAATGGTGCGGAATGTGTCATTTCCCATCCTTTGGAACTGCCAAGTGTTACGGAGTTCTAACAATCCTGCACGGCCCTTTACACTGCCTGTAAATCGTGATATGATTGGAAAAAGAAGGTATGCCCACGGGTATACAATGGAGGACAATGTTTATGAAGAAACTGATTGTGCGCGTGCTGGCGCTTGCTCTGGCTGCAATGATGCTGCTGGCCTCCAGCGGCCTGGCGGAAACCATCCGCTTCCGTGACAAGAGCAACAATGTGCTGATCCTGCAGACGGCTCTGCAGCAGCTGGGCTACTATGAGGGCGAGCTGGATGGCATCTTCGGCAAGGGCACCCTGGCGGCCGTCAAGGCCTTCCAGAAGGACCAGTATATGAAGGTGGACGGTCTGGCCGGCTGGGCAACTCAGGCAAAGCTGGAATCCCTGACCGGCGTGACCTTTGAGGAGACCGAGGAAGATCAGGTCGAAATGCCTGAAAAGCCCAAGACCATCTTCGCGGGAGACTACCGTACCATGCAGTTCGGTACCTCCGGCAACCGTGTGCGCATCCTTCAGCGTGCCCTGCTTGCACTGGGCTTTGACGTGAAGGTGGACGGCTCCTACGGCAGCACCACCCATGCGGCGGTCAAGGCCTTCCAGAAGGTCGTTGGCTTGACCCAGGACGGCAAGGCCGGTAAGAAGACCCTGACCAAGCTGGAGTCTTATTTCGACGCCAACGGCAACTGCATTTCCGGCCCCATCGCCGGCAACAAGCCCGCCGATCCCGAGCCCGATCCCTCCGCGCCCATCTATGGCATCCCCGAGCGTACGCTGCGCTTCGGCTACACCGGCCAGGACGTGAAGTACACCATGCAGCGCCTGTATGACCTGGGCTACTACAACAAGAAGGTTGACGATAAGTTCGGCTCCGGCATGCTGAAGGCCCTGAAGGCCTTCCAGAAGAAGAACGGCCTGGTGGCTGACGGCGTGGTGGGCCCCAAGACCATCAAGGTGCTCTTCTCTGCCAACGCGCTGGACGCGGATGATCCCGTGCCGGTCAAGCCCGAACCCGAAGATAATGTGCTGAACTTCGGCGATTCCGGCGACAAGGTGATTGCACTCCAGGAGCGTCTGGCTGTGCTGGGCTACTATACCGGCAAGGTGGACGGCAAGTTCGGCAAGAACACCCAGACGGCTGTGAAGCTGTTCCAGGCTCGTAACGGTCTGGCGGTGGACGGCAAGGTTGGGCCTCGTACCCAGCTCAAGCTGGACGGCGTGGATGCTGTGCCTGCAAAGTAAACCGCATATCAAAGCCGCGGCAGAAGTCTCTGCTGCGGCTTTTTTGCATACAAATGTGAAGGGAAAGTAACAAAAATGTAATGCGCATTTACAAATGGCGCAAAACATGCTATACTGGATACCGATGACCCCCTCAAGTCCGGGGTGATTCGTACCCAGGAGGAATGACCATGATCAAGCGATGTATCCTGCGCGTGCTGGCGCTGGCGTTGGCGGCGGTGCTGCTGATGACCAGCAGTGGTCTTGCGCTGACGCTGCGCTATCCCCAGCGCGGCAGCAATATCTCCACGCTGCAGACTGCGCTGACGGAGCTTGGCTACTATTCCGGCGCCATTGACGGTGTGTTCGGCAAGGGAACCCGCACGGCGGTGCGAAGCTTCCAGGCTGACCACGGCCTGGCGGTGGATGGCGTGGCAGGCCCGGCAACGTTGGCAAAGATTGAAACGCTGACCGGTATTCAGATCGGCGACGCTCCCGCTGCGAGTGAAAAGCCTGCCGATCCCCCGGTCAACACAGATGCACCGACGACTTCGGGCGGTCTTTTCGGCGGCGTGTACACAACGCTGCAGTTCGGTTCCCAGGGGGATCGGGTGCGTGTTCTCCAGCAGGCGCTGAAGGCGCTTGGCTTCAATCCCGGAACTGTTGACGGAAACTTCGGCTCCGGCACATATGTGGCGGTGAAGGAATTTCAGAAGGCTGTGGGGCTCACTGTAGACGGTAAGGCCGGCAAGCTCACCCTGACCAAGCTGGAAAGCTATTTTGATGCTCAGGGCAACCTGATCAGCGGTCCTATTGTCACTGCGCCACCGGCCTACGAGACGCCTACCCGAACACTGCGCTACGGCATGTCCGGCCTGGACGTGAAGTACACCCAGCAGCGTCTGGCGGAACTCGGTTATTTTGACGATACGGCGGACGGGCAGTTTGATACGGCCACCCAGCAGGCTGTCAAGGCCTTCCAGCGCAGGAACAGGCTGAGCGCAGACGGCGTGGTTGGTGCGAAGACCATCGCAGCGCTGTTCTCCGATGACGCGATCCGGGCAGATGCGGAAGCTTCCGCGACACCTACTCCTACCCCCACACCTACGCCCACCCCTGCGCCGACAACGGATGCAGTGCTTTACCGCACACTTCGTTACGGTGACAGCGGCGCTGACGTAGCCCTGATGCAGCGCCGCCTGATGGAGCTGGGGTACCTGAACGGCACAGCGGACGGTCAGTTCGGCAGCATAACGCTGACAGCGGTCAAGGCCTTCCAACGTACAAACGGCCTCACGGTGGACGGTGTGGCCGGCACCAAGACCTACGGTGTGCTGTTCTCCGATGCGGCGATCCGGGCGGAGGCTGCCTCCACACCCACACCCACGCCCAGCCCTACTCCGCAGCCCCAGGATCCCACGGATCCCGAAGGCATCCCTGAACGCAATTTGTCCCAGGGAGACAGTGGCAACGATGTAAAGTCTGTGCAGAAAAAGCTGATTGCGTTGGGCTTCCTTACCGGCACGGCAGACGGCCAGTACGGCAGCGCGACGGCGGCGGCCATGAAGGCCTTCCAGCAAATGAACAGTCTTACTGCCAGCGGCGAGGGCAATCAGAGTACCTATGTACTGCTGTATTCCGGCAATGCGCTGAACAGCATGGGCGTCAAGCTGGGGCAGAGCGCGCCTGCGTACACCAACCTTCGTACAGATGCGACGGGGCCGGCGGTTATCCGGCTGCAGCAGGCGTTGGTCAAGCTGGATTATCAGCTGACGGTCACCGGCGTTTATGATGACGCAACGTTCGAGGCAGTCCGGTCTTTCCAGGCGCTCAACGGCTTGTCTGTGGATGGCGTGGCGGGCAAGAACACCCAGACCGTGCTCTATTCAGGCAACGCGAAGAAGTTCCCCACCGGCGGATCCAGTGGGATCTATGGTTCCATGGGCTATGTGGCTCCGCCTGCCAAGTCGCAGATTCAGCTGCTGCACTGGACGGAAGACGTCAAGGGCTCCATGCGCGACTACCAGGCCTTCCTGGTCTATGATCCTGCAACGGACATCAGCTGGTCGCTGACGATCATTGCCCGTGGCCGCCACTGCGACGTGGAGCCGTCCACCAAGGCGGACACTGCAGCCATGATGGCAGCCTTCGGCTACAAGGAAACCTGGACGCCCAAGCCCGTCTACGTCCGCCTGCCCGATGGCCGCTGGACGGTAGCGACGACCCATAACGTGGCTCATGGCGTCAATCCCATCAAGAACAATGACTTTGAAGGTCAGAACTGTGTGCACTTCCTGCGCGACATGTCCGAGACGGAGAAGAATGATCCCAACTACGGCGTGACCAACCAGAAGGCATTGCGGGACTTCTGGTACAAGCTGACCGGTGATACGATCCCTTACAAGTAATACCAGCCGCCCTGCGTGATGCGGGGCGGTTTTCTGATGAAAAGTTTCAAAAAAAGTTGCATCTGTCATGGAAAAGTACTTGACACCCATGGGGCCTTGTAGTATAATGACGTGGTGTCAATGGAAACCCCTTGACAGGAGGTGAGCCCCATGGCGGAAGAACGGATTGCGGACGAGGTTAGCCGGAAGATCGAGCTGGCCTGGCTGACGGCCTTCTACGGCGGCTTGCTGACCGATAAGCAGCGCCAGGTGCTGACGCTCCACTGTGAGGAGGATCTCTCCCTGGCGGAAATCGCCCAGGAGGCAGGAATCAGCCGTCAGGGCGTACATGATATGCTCACCCGCGCGGCCCAGCGCCTCTTCGACATGGAGGAGAAGCTTGGCATGGCAGCGCGCTTCCGCAAGATGGAGGATGGCCTGGAAATGTGCCGGAATCTGCTGAAGGAAAAACGCTACGATGAAGCCGAACGAGCGATAGACACGCTCATCCGGCTCGATCAGGAGGAAAACAATGGCCTTTGAGGGCTTGACAGAGAAGCTGCAGGGCGCATTGCGCAAGCTGAGCAGCAAGGGCAAGCTGACGGAGCAGAGCGTCAAGGAGGGCATGCGCGAGGTTCGCATGGCGCTGCTTGAGGCTGACGTCAACTACGCCGTCGCCAAGGATTTCATCAAGAAAGTTACCGAGCGCTGCATCGGGCAGGAGATCACCTCCAGCCTGACGGCCTCCCAGCAGGTCATTTCCATCGTCCGCGATGAGATGACGCAGCTCATGGGCGGCACCAACGCCAAGCTGACCTGGTCCTCCAGCCCGCTGACGGTGTACATGCTCTGCGGTCTGCAGGGCGCCGGTAAGACCACCATGGCCGCCAAGCTGGCCGGCTGGCTGGTCAAACAGGGCAAGAAGCCCATGCTCGCCGCCTGTGACATCTACCGCCCTGCCGCTATCAAGCAGCTGCAGGTGGTCGGTGAGCAGGTGAAGGTGCCGGTTTACGAGCACGGCACCCAGGATCCCGTTCAGACCGCGAAGGAAGCCGTTGAGCGCGCCCGCTACCTGGGACGCGACGTGCTGATCATCGATACCGCCGGTCGTCTGCAGATCGACGAAGTGCTGATGGACGAGCTGGTCCGCATCAAGGAAGCCATCAAGCCGCAGGAGATCCTGCTGGTCATCGACGCGATGATCGGTCAGGAATCCGTCAACGTTGCCAAGGCCTTCAACGAGAAGCTGGAAGTCGACGGCGTCATCCTCACCAAGCTGGACGGCGATACCCGCGGCGGTGCGGCCCTGTCTGTGCGCGCGGTGACCGGCAAGCCCATCAAATTCTCCGGTATCGGCGAAAAGCTCAGCGAGATCGAGCCTTTCCATCCCGACCGTATGGCCAGCCGAATCCTCGGCATGGGCGACGTGCTGACCCTGATCGATAAGGCCCAGGAGGCCTTCGACGAGCAGGAAGCGGAGAAGATCGCCAAGAAGGCCCGCACGGCGGAACTTACCCTGGAAGACTTCCTGGAGCAGATGCAGTCCATGAAGAAGATGGGCGGCATCAAGTCGATGCTGTCGATGCTTCCCGGCATGAGCGGCAAGGACATCGACGTGGACGAAAATGCCATGAAGAAGCCCGAGGCCATCATCCGCTCCATGACGCCCCGTGAGCGCCGCAACCCCAGCGTCCTCAACGCCAGCCGCCGCAAGCGCATCGCAGCCGGCTCCGGCACCACCGTGCAGGACGTCAACCAGCTCATCCGCCAGTTCGAGCAGGCCAAGGACATGATGAAACGCATGACCAGCCAGATGAAGGGCGGCCGCGGAGCCCGCATGATGCGGCGCTTCCCGGGGATGAAGTAAGCGGGCACAAGCCCACACCAAACAACGCGTGGTATCATATAAACAGATTATATGATTTCCATATAGATCACAACTCACAAGATTTTGAGGAGGAACACAAAAATGTCTGTTAAGATTCGTCTCAAGCGCATGGGTATGAAGAAGAAGCCTTTCTACCGCGTTGTCGTCGCTGACGTCGCCAGCCCCCGCGATGGCCGCTTCATCGAGGAGATCGGCTACTACAACCCCATGACCCAGCCTGCTGAGATCAAGGTTGACGGTGAGCGCGCCAAGTACTGGCTGACCTGCGGCGCCCAGCCCACCGACACCGTTCGCGTTCTGCTGAAGAAGACCGGCGTCATCGAAAAGTAAGGAGACATCGTCTCGTTTCTTTTCGGCATGTGCATGGCACCAAGGGAGTACTATGCCCATGTTGATCGCCAGTTGGCAGAAAGGAACCCTACCATGAAGGAATTGCTCACTTTTGTGGCGAAGTCCCTGGTGGATCATCCCGACCAGGTCGTCGTCCGTGAGACCGAGGCCGAAGCCATCATCCTGGAGCTCAGCGTTGCTGACGAAGATATGGGCAAGGTCATCGGCAAGCAGGGTCGCATTGCCAAGGCCATCCGCACGGTGATCAAGGCGGCGACTGCCAAGAACAGCAAGCCTGTCTACGTCGAGATCGTCGAGGACGACAAGTAAGCTACATTTACACATAAGGGGCGCGGGAAAGACGATTTCCTGTGCCCTTTTTCCAAGGGAGAATCATGATGATCGAATATCTGATGATCGGCGAAGTCCTCAAGCCCCAGGGCATCAAGGGCGAGGTCAAGATCAAGCCCTATGCTGCCAACCACGACGATTTCCGCCGCTGGAAGACCCTCTACATCAAGCAGGGTGAAACGTATGCGCCCATCAAGATGAAGTGCAACCGCGTGCATGACGGCTTTGTCTACGCCATGCTGGGCGACTGCGCCTCCATGGAGGACGCAGAGAAGTTCCGCGCGGTGCAGCTCTACGTGGACCGCGCTCATGCCAACCCGCTGGAGAGGACGAGGTGTACATCTCCGACCTCATCGGCTGCGAGGGCGTTGACGAGGAGGGCAAGTCCATCGGCAAGCTGACCGATGTGCTCCAGCATGGCGTGGTGGACGTGTACGTCTTCAAGGCGAAGGGTACGTCCGTCATGGCGCCGGCGCTGAAGGCGGTGTTCCCCACGGTGGACGTGGCGGAAAAGCGCATCAGCGTTATCCGCGAGAAGCTGGACGAAGTTGCCGTCTGGGAGGAGTAACGGATGAAGATCACCATCCTGACCATCTTTCCGGAGATGTTCGAAAGCGTGCTGAACTCGTCCATTCTTGGCCGTGCGAGGGAACAGGGGCTGATCGAGGTGGAGTGCGTCGACATCCGGCCCTTCTCTGACCGCAAGCACAAGAACACCGATGATTACCCCTTCGGCGGCGGCGCGGGCATGGTGATGCTGGCTCAGCCCATCATGGACGCCATGAAGCACGTTACCGGGGAGAATTTCTCCGGGCGGCGCATCTATATGGGTCCGCGCGGCACGACGCTGACCACCGCCAAGGCCCGCGAGCTGGCGAAGGAAGAGCACCTGGTGCTGCTCTGCGGCCACTATGAGGGCGTTGACCAGCGCGCGCTGGATAGCTGCATCGATGAGGAGATCTCCATCGGCGATTACATCCTCACCGGCGGCGAGCTGGCTGCGATGGTGCTGACGGACTGCGTCAGCCGCTTCATTCCCGGCGTGCTGGGGTCGGGGGAGTCCGCGGAGGAGGAGAGCTTCTCTGACGGACTGCTGGAGTACCCGCAGTACACCCGTCCCCGTGAACTGAACGGCATGGAGGTGCCGGAGATCCTCCTTTCCGGCGACCATGCGAAGATCAAGGCGTGGCGGCGACAGGAGAGCCTTCGTGCGACGAAGAAATTCCGCCCCGATCTGCTGGAAAAAGCAGACCTCACCCCAAAGGAAATCAAGCTGCTGGAGGAACTGTGATGTTTTTGCGCAAGCTGGTTGTGATCGTGCTGCCGCTGGTGATGGCAGCGCTTTTGTGCCTGGTGCTGCCGCTGGTGGCGGGTATTCCCTTCTGGACGGAGGCGATTAAGGGCCTGGCGCTGGGCCTGGTGCTTGCGCTGCTGCTGCCCCTGTGCGGCGCGGTGAAGAAGCGCGAGCCTTTTTCCGGCCTGCTGTGGGTACCGCTGACATTCTTCATTGTGGCGGTGATCAGCCAGTATCTGGCGGTCATCGGCATTGAGCTGCCGCTGCTGAGCATGCTCAAAACCGGTGACAGCAATGTCATTCTGGTGGAATGCGCCTTTATCGGCTTCCTTGTGGTGCAATTGATCCGTACACGCAAGTGACGGGAAGATTTTCCATGCCTGATTCGTTATGTCAGCAGGGGAGTCCCCTAAAACCTCACAGGAGGAATGACGATGAAGAAACTGATGATGCTGATTCTGGCGCTGGTGCTGTGCGTACCCGTTTTTGCCGAGGATGCAGATGCCATCCCGCAGCAGATTGCCGGCCCGACAAACGGTACGATTGCCATGGAAACAGCGATTTCAACGGCTATGCAGGTGCTGCCGGCGCAGCCCGAGAGCTACCAGACCCGCGCAGAGCTGGTGCGCATGAGTGATGATGGCATCCGCTGGATCGTCACGGTGTTTGACCTGAAGAGCCTGACGGACGGCTGGTGCGTGGAGCTTGACGCGTTCAGCGGCGAGGTCATCGTCAGCTATACCACCTATGACGGATTTTTCCTCGACGCCTACAACCGCTGGGAGCTGCACAAGGGCCCCCATGCACTGTGGACGCTGGAGGACAAGCAGTTCTATGATGCGCTGTACGCCATGATGCCTGCCTACGGCTTGCCCATGGCAGGGGATATCTCCAAGGAAGCGGCGCTTACCAAGGCGCTGTTCGTGCTGGGGCTGGAGTCCGCTGATGGATATCAGGTGGGCTATGGCTACCTCTTTGGCGGTGAAGGCTACAACGGCGTGTGGGAGATCTGTCTGGTGAAGGAAGGAACGGTGGCCTACCGTGTCATCCTGGAAGCCGTCACCGGTGACGTTTATTACATGGAACCGGATGAAGCGGGAAATGGCTAAAGGTCGTCGACCTATTTTCTGAACGGAAAGGAACCCCAATGAAGCAAGAAGTCCATGGTAACCTGACAGGCATCCGCGACAGCGTGATCGATGCGCTGGCGAGCCTGTACAATTATGAAGTGGAGGACGGCGATTTCCTCCCGCGGGAGCTGATGCAGTTCCTGGCGAAGTTTACCGGCGCGCTCAACCGCGAGATCGCCGTGTATATCACCCGCGACGGCGAGATCGTCGATGTGTCCGTGGGCACGGATCGCGACGTGGAGCTGCGGGACTATCGCCTGCGCCGCAATGCCCAGCGTCTGTCCTGCGTGCGCTGCGTGCACACTCATCCCAACGGCGACGGCCGCCTGTCCGACGTGGACCTCAGCGCGCTGCGCTCCTTCCGTTATGACGCGATGGTCGCTGTGGGCTGCCTCAAGGGCGAGCCCACCTTCGTGCAGGCGAGCTTCCTGGGAGAAAAGCAGAATATCCTCATGGACGAGCCCGTCCGCTGGTACAAGGTGCCGGATGCGGAGTGGAACCGCCAAATTGAGGAAAGCGATCGCATCGTCGGTTGGGAGGACGAGCAGAAGAACCCCAACGCCCGCGAGCGTGCGGTGCTGATGGGCATCGAGAGTGAGGAGAGCCTGCAGGAGCTGGCCCGTCTGGCGGACACCGCCGGCGCGGAGGTCGTGGGCATGTTCCTCCAGAAGCGCGACAAGCCGGACACCGCCCTCTTTATCGGCAAGGGCCGCGCGGACGAGCTGACCCGCCAGGCTCAGGCGTTGGAGGCGGACATGGTCATCTTCGACGAGGAGCTGACCGGCATCCAGGTGCGCAACCTGGAAGACATGCTGCGCGTGAAGGTCGTTGACCGCACGACGCTGATCCTGGACATCTTCGCCCAGCGCGCGTCCAGCGCCGAGGGCAAACTGCAGGTCGAGCTGGCTCAGCTGCAGTACCAGTCCACGCGGCTGATCGGCCAGGGCCTGGTGCTGTCCCGACTGGCAGGCGGCATCGGTACCCGCGGCCCCGGTGAATCCAAGCTGGAGATGAACCGCCGCCGCATCCGCGAGCGCATGACCGAGCTGCGCCGCCGCCTGGAAACGGTGGAGAAGCAGCGCGAGCTTCGCCGCAAGAACCGCGAGAAGAACGAGATCCCCGTGGTGGCGCTGGTGGGCTACACCAACGCAGGCAAGTCTACGCTGCTCAACAAGATGACCGGCAGCGACGTTTATGTGCAGGATCAGCTCTTTGCGACCCTGGACGCAGTCAGCCGCCGCATCGAAACGGCGGAGCACACGGCTTTCCTGCTGGTGGACACTGTCGGATTCATCCGCAAGCTGCCCCATGCGCTGGTCAGCGCCTTCCGCTCCACGCTGGACGAAGCGGCCCTGGCGGACGTGCTGCTGATCGTCAACGACGGCGCCTCCAGCGAGATGTACAAGCAGCACGACACGGTCATGCAGGTGCTTTCCGAGCTGGGTGCCACCGAACAGCCCCGCATCGAGGT